>JBMOFP010000111.1:0-21217 GCA_049318805.1 Bradymonadia bacterium | reverse complement strand
GAGTGTCGGGTCAACGTGGGCCAGCGTCGAGACGTGGTTCGTGCAGCGGATACCGCGTGCCCGTCGCGATGAGCACCACGTCGGCGCGGAGCACCTGCGCCGGCCCGCCGTCCGTCGGCTCGACCCGCACGCGATCCGGAGCCTCGAGGCGGCCGCGCCCGGCGACGAGCGTCACACCGTGCCGGCGCAGGTTGTCGAGCATGCGCTGCTCCTCGGCGCGCACCACCGCGACCTTGTGCGCGAGCAGGTTGCGCAGCCGAGTGTGCGGCTCCACGGCGATGTGCACCGCCTCGAGGCCGAGGGCGCGGGCCCCCGAGAGCACGAGCGCCGCCTCGCGCAGCGACTTGCTGGGCAGCGTGCCCGTGTGCACACACGCGCCCCCCACGGGCAGCGGGTCGACGATCGCGACGCGTTTGCCGAAGTATGCAGCCTGCGCCGCGGCCTTCTCCCCGGCCGGGCCGCAGCCCAGCACCACGATGTCCCAGCGTGACTCCACTCAGGCTCCATGCGGTGCGCAGATGCTCAGGCTCGCACGGGTCGGACGCGTTGTCATCGACGCGATGGATGGGCTCGTCTCGCGGCGACTCTACGGGAGTCGACGGATGAATCGGACCGTGCGGCACACCGTTACGTCAGTGCCGCCGGTCCGCAAGGTCACCCTGTTGGCGCGGAGAGCTCACGGCGTCGGAGACCTACGGGAACGCTGGCGGCTCTACGTCGAAATAGGTCCGGCTCCACTCGAACTCGACCCCGTTGTCGAACGCGACCGCGGCCGTGAGTCGAGTCCGCGGGGGCCTGGACGCTTCAATCGACAGCACGAACGACGCAGAGCTATCATCGTCGGGGGTGCGGAGGTCGGCGCAGGCGGCAAGCCCGAGGGTCTCACCGACGGCATCGGCGCTGTCGACGGGCAGGTTTTCCAAGGTCAACGACCGCAAACCGACTGTGAAACGCGTGGGCGCAGGGCTCCCGACAGGGCATGCAGCCGAGACCTCGGCCAGGAGAACGCGACCTTCGTAACACCCCGCCGCGAGAACCTGCTCTCGCGAACGCTCGACCTCGGGCGAGTCCGTTCGAAAGAGGAGAACGTCCACCAGTGCGGGTGTGCAGTGTCTCACGTCGAGCGAAGCGTCTCGGGGCGGCACGGGGACGGCCGCGTCGTTCACCGCTGAGTCTTGCGCGCCCGAGTCCCGGACAAGGGCCGTGTCGCCGAGGCGCAGGTCAGGCGCGGTGATGTCCGCGACACTTCGAAGGTCAGGCGTCGTCAGACCCGAATCTCGCGGACCCGGGGTCTGCGAGTTCTCGGGATCGCAGGCGAGGAACGACAGAGCCACGAACCCGATACATCTCCGCATCCTGTTCTCCTTGGCCAACGAGGCGTCTCGATCTCACTCGACGTCGTAGGTCTTGCGCCAGGTGACTTCGTAGCCTCCCGTGAAGCTGACCGTGACCTCCAGGGCGAGACCGGCCGGGGCGGGGCCCGTCTTGTAGAAGACAAAGAGCGGTGACGCCGGGTTATCTTGCGTCACACCGGCCCCGCATCCTTCTACGAAGAGTTCCCCGACGGGACTGAATCCCTCGCTGTTCACGATCGTCGTGTTCAAGAAAGCGAACGATGGCTCGGTGCCCGGGTCGCAGTCTTCGGGATGGCGGTCGACGAGGACTCGCCCGATGAAACAAGGTCCCGTGACCACGCTGTCGTTGGATACGTCTACATAGTCCTCCAGCCCGGCAAGCAACTCGACACCACGGAGCACATCCGTACAACGCGGGAGGTGAGCTTCCGCCAGAGGGTCGCCACTCCGCTTCAGGTGGCCGGTTTCGCTCGGGGCACCGTCGGTCTTCACCCCGAAACGTCCCAGCCCGATCACGGTACCAGAATCGGCGGACGTCCATTCGCGGCCATCAGGTTCACAGCCAGCCGCGGTAAGAAAAAGGAGAGTGGCGATTCGTTTCATACCGGACTTACCCCGCGACGCGTGCTTGGATGCTCTCAATCCCGAACCTGAACCCTCTATTCCCTTGGTCGGTAGAGAACGCGCCAATAGTGAAAACCTCGAGTCCTGACAGGCAGGTACTCGTCCAACCTTCGGGGGTGAGTCGTTGTAGTTCCCTGCCGCCTACGAGTCGGTTCGGCTGCGAAGAGAATACGTGACGGAACGGAGTGCGCGCAGGTCCAGCAAGCAACGTTGCCCGCCACTGTACGAGAGCCGGCAGCTCCGGAACATCGACGCAGTCAAAGTGCGACGCACACGATTGCGTCGTGATCCGCGTTTCGCCATTGGGGCGGAAGCAGTTTCCAAAGTACGGCACGTCAGGGTTTAGGCGAGCGATAGTGCGCAGCATCTCGTCACCCTCCGGCCAACTTCGAATTCGACACTCGATTCGAACCTTGTTGCAGGTTGGATCGCCTGCGAAAGCGACCGTCTGATTCATCAGCAGTTCGCGCTCATCGACCGCAGTGGCGCCGCTCTCGGACTCTATGCCCAACTGCGTCGGGGACCCATACGGAACAATAGCGTATCGAGCCGCGTTCGTGGGTACCGGCCTTTGCAATGAGTCTCGGAGTACCGTATAGCCCCACTTCGTCGGAGTGTCGATCTCGGCACGGCGAACACCATTCCCATCGTATGTACTGGCGACGGATGTGCTTCCAAGCAATCCCACGGAAGAGAATCCTCCTCCACCCGAAATTGACCTGGTGGAGTTCCCCAGAAATCCGAACAAGTCACCGGCTCCCACCAGCACCCCATTCGAAAGTCCATTATTGGGCCCGAATACGAGATCGGGAACTTTACTTGCGCCGCCCGGAGGCACAGTATCGTCGATCGCGAATCGTGGAACCGGCAGGAGCGAAGCGTACACACCGTCGTACTGCCGAAGCTCGACGCCTAGCCGGTCCCTCGCTGGATTTTTGGGTTCGAGCGAGGTCGCGGAAAGAACGAAAGACACATCAATAACTCTAACCTTACGTTGCAGAGAGCGCAGAAGCGCGAATGCGGAGCGCGCAGGTGGTGCCTGCAGGTTCTGGTAGAAGCGATGACTTCGAAGCCCCGAAAGTACGCAACTTTCCGGACTGATTTCCCATCTCCGTCGGCCTTCGACCTCGACAACTGAACCCTCGCAGTCCATCGAGAAGGCGAGCCGGCGCAGAATTTCACCGAGCGGTACTCCAACCGATTGCACAACCGTCGGTACCCGGTACCAGAGCACTGGGTCCACTATATCTGGGTGGCGTGTCCGCGCCATTTCGTAGCCCGGCACATTCCGCACCACCGACACGATACTGTCGCCGGAGACTTCCCAGTCGCGCGCGGCGAGTCCGTTTCGTCCAGAGAGGAGCATTACGGGGCGCCGCAAGTCGGGGTCATTGGCCAACCGAGCTGTTCGCCGCGCGAGGCTCAGCCAATCCATGTTGGCCGTGGCCAGATCAATCGGAAGGCGCACCAGCGGCGAGGCCTCGTCGTCCGCATGGGGAAGCGCGGATGGGGGCGAGCCGCACGCCTGCTGCTCGACACGTAACGGCAGAGGGAGACTTGGCGGCTGATCGATGAGGCCTTCGAGTCGCCCAGAGGGAGCGGAGACGTTCAGAGGACGCGCTTCCCTTGTAGGGAGGCCCGCATGCCGAACAGGTTCGCTCCTGGCTCGACCCCGAAACGAGTCCGAAAATTCCCGCGTTTCACCGTGCCCATGCGGCGATACGTGAGAACGGAGTCCGACCGCCGGTACAGTGAGGACACCCACACGGTGTTTCCCGGCGCATCCGCAGCGCGACGCATCCTCCTCGCAGCGTTGACCAGCTTCTACAGGGCTCGCGTGGGCTTCCTCGATGACGGGCCGTCGTCGCATGAACTCTGACCTCAGTTCGCTTCGAAGGCGCCGCAGTTCACGCGCACGATGGTCGCGCTGGCGCCTCCGGTGACCTTCACACGCACGTAACGATATGGGATGTTGAGGCTCACTCCACTCGTGCTCGATGGGGCGGCGGCGATCGAAGCGAATGGCAATGTGATGCCGGTTGCAGCCCACGTCTCGAGGTCATTGCTACCCTCGAGCGCAAAGGTCGTGGCGACCGTACCAGTCACGCCCACCGCCGCGATGGCTAGGGCCGACAGACCCTGAAGATCGATTGGCTGGGAGTACACGTTTGCCGAACTGCCCACGAAGACGTTGTCAAGTACACGATGATTCATGGAGCTCTCCTGACTTGCCTTGGCGCCGGACATTCCGGCGCAATGCGACAGTAGGGGGGGGGAGACAGAGTCGTCAAGGGGACGGATGGATTTTTTTTCGATATCCTGTCGAATCCTCGGAGAATGCCGGCAGCGTACCGCCCGGATTCTCGGTTTGAATTGCGTTCGTGCAAGATCAAACTCACGCAGTAGACCACGGTGCTTGGCACGGCCGTGCCCAAGACCACCAAACGGCGACGAACGCTCTGGTCATCTTCGGTCCGCTTGGCGCTCGAGCGTGCCTCCTCTGCCGACGGCGACGACCGCCCTATGCATGAGAACTTGCTCTCGCGACATCCTCGCAATCATGCGGTGGTCGATGCCCGCGGGGGTACAGTACACTGAAGTCGTCCGGGAACCCAGCCGGGTCTTGCCCAGGCCCTATTTGCGCGATGCTCTCGAATCGCGCCGTGACGGTAGACTTCCGCGAACACTGGTCGAGGACGTGAACTCCCTCCTCGCGGTTGAGACGAGTCCATACGCCAAGCTCGAAAGAACCCTCGTCAAGCGTCGGAAACAACTAGCCAAAGTTGCAGAGTGCGACCTCCCACCCCCAAACCCGAGTGACGCCCGTGTTCGAGGTCCCGATATGCAGGTTTGATTCGTCGGCGATGGGACTGTCCGCGAGGACGACCGACAAGCGGTTCGATTGCCCGACGAAGCCCTGCGGGTGCGCATCGGCCTCGAAGTCCGAGACCCCCTCCGGCGTCGCCTCCATAGAGAGCTAGGTCGACCCCAGCGTTGCCTCCGTGGCGCGGCCTTCGGTACCGTCCCGGCGCCACCCGACTGGACGCAGGAGCGAACCGCAGCGATGGACTGGAAGCGACTCACGATGACCCTCGCGCTGACGACCGGCTGCGAGCTCCTCGACGACGCGGGCGGGGACGCGGGCGCCGGCGGGACCGGCGAGACCGGCGGGACCCCCGCGGAGGGCGCGGGCGGCTCGACGCCGGCTCTGAATCCCCTCACCGCCGACGAGATCGCGGCCTTCGTGCAGGCGCACAACGACGCGCGCAGTGGTTCCCTCTCACCGGCGCCCGAGCCGCCGCTGCTCCCGGTCACCTGGGACCCGACGCTGGCCGAGGTCGCGTTCGCCTACGCGTCGCGCTGCGAAGGGGCCGACAAGGTGCTCATCGACCACAACCCGCAGAGCACCGACGACTACCGTGCCCGCGGCGGGATGGACTACGTGGGCGAGAACATCTGGGCCACCTCGGGCGATGCCTACTCCGCGGCCGAGGTCGTCGGGGCCTGGATGAGCGAGGCGCCCGACTTCGACTACGCGAACAACACGTCCTCGGGCGTGACTGGCCACTACACTCAGGTGGTCTGGCGGGGCACGGAGCGCATCGGCTGCGCCTGGGTGCAATGCCCGGAGTTCCAGTTCCCGGGCGTGGTGCTCTGCAACTACGCCCCCGGCGGCAACGACGGCTCGCGACCCTACTGAACAGCGGAGAACAGCCCCATGCGCACGACACTTCGACTCGACGGCGACGCCTTCCACTTCGTCGGCGAGAACGAGACAGGCCAGCGCGTCGACTTCGACGCCGGCCCCGCCATCGGCGGTCAGGGCCTCGGCGTGCGCCCCATGGAGGCGATGTTGCTGAGCCTCGGGGCGTGCTCGGCCATCGACATGGTGATGATCCTGCGCAAGCAACGGCAGGTGGTCTTGAAGTACGCCATGACCCTCGACGCCGATCGGCGCGCCGGCGGTGAGCCCGCGCCCTTCACGCGCATCCACTTCACGTTCCACCTCACGGGCTCGATCGACGAGGACAAGGCGCGCCATGCCGCGGAGCTCGCGATGAAGAAGTACTGCTCCGCCCTGGCGTCGCTCGACCCGACGATCCCCGTCACGTTCGACCTGGAGACGACCCCGCCTTGACGAACGGGGCGCGCCGGCGCTCTGATGGCGTTCATGGCCGCGGACAAAGGCAAGGCGTTCAGCCACGAACGCGCGCGCGACACGCAGTCGCAGGCCGTGCGCGTGGAGGACGCCGCCGAGCCGCCCGTGGACGAGGCGGCCAACCGCGCAGCCCGCGCCGCCTTCGCCGCGTACCTGAAGACGCTCGCGCACGTCGAGGCCGCGGAAGCCGCGTCGGAGCCGAGCGCATGAAGGCCCTCTGGACTGCGCTCCTCGGCATCGCCGTAGGGTGCGCGGCGCCCTCGGCCCCCCCCTCGGAGTCGACCGCGCCGCCGGAGTCGACCGCGCCGCAGCCGCTCTTCGTGGCCCCGGCGGTCCTCGCGGGCGTTGGCCCCCACGCGCCGCCGGCTCAGGCGGTCTTTGCAGGCGATGCGAGCGGCCGCGCGCTCGGCCGCGCGTTGGACGCGCTCCCTGAACACGGCGTCTGGCTGCGCGACGACGGTGCGCTCCTGGCCGGCGAGACCATCGTCGACACCGAGGTCGTCGCCCCCCTCGCGCGGTCCGTCGACGGTCGCATCGCCTACGCGCGCGCGGCCGATCCCCCGGAGACGGACCTGTGGGTCTGGCGCCCGGGGAGCGCCCCGGTGCAGCGGACGCACGACGGCCGGAGCGACCGACCGTTTTTCCTGCCCGACGGCTCGCTGCTCTGGATTTCGTCGGCCGGGGGCGGGAACGCGGCGTGGGTGCACGAAGGCCGCGTCGTTTCGCGCTGGCCCGCCGCGCAGGTGCCGGCGCGCCCGAAGAAGACCCGCGTCGAGGGGGGCCCCGACGGCGCACCCCGCGTGGTCTTCGATGCCGGCGACGCGGAGCGCGCGCTCGATCCGCGCACCGGCGAGACGCCCCTGTGGCCTTGATCCGCATCGCGAGCGTTGGCGTCGTCGCGCTCCTGGCGGCCGGCGCACACGCGGCGCCGTTCCGACAGCCCGTGAACGGCGATGTGGTCGTGACGGCGTACTTCGACCACGGCGGTGTGCAGGACTGGAACTGCGGCAACAACACCTACGGCGGTCACCGCGGCACCGACATCGCCATCATCGGGCGCTTCGCGGCGCAGGACGAAGGCCGCGACGTCGCGGCGGCGCAAGCCGGGCGCGTCACGCGCCGCCACGACGGCGAGTTCGACCGGTGCACCACGGCGGACTGCGGCGGCGGGGGCGGCTACGGCAACCACGTCTTCCTCGAGCACCCGGACGGCCAGGTCACGATCTACGCCCACCTGCGTCAGGGCTCGGTCCGCGTGCAAGAAGGCCAGCAGGTGAACTGCGGCGACATCGTCGGGCAAGTGGGCTCGAGCGGCTACAGCACGGGCCCGCACCTGCACTTCGAGGTGAAGAACGGCGGCGCGTCGGACGACCCGTTCTCGGGGCCGTGTGGCGGACCGCTCAACTGGTGGGTGAACCAGGGGGCGTACAACGCGCTCCCGACACGGGACTGCGCCGGGGGCAACGTCGAGCCGCCGCCACCCCCTCCACCGCCGCCGCCGCCCTCGCGTCCGGACATGCACCTCGAGCTTGCGGTTTCGCCTGAGGCTCCGCGCGCCTGCGACTTCGACGACTGTCGCGACTTCATCCGCGATGGTTCGAGCAACGGCCTCTTCGACGCGTGGGTCGGCGAACGGCTTGTCGCTCACCTCGTCGTGCACAACCGCGGCAACGCGGGGACCCAGCCCGAGAGCCCCGAGGACGCCGCCATCGAGGTGCAGTACCAGGTGCCCGCGGGCCTCACTGTGCGCGGTTACGCCATCGAGTCGGACTGGCCGGCGCAGGACCGCGCGACCTGGGGCCCCAACGACGCGATGCAGAATCCGGCGAACCCGTCGGCCGACGCGCCGCCCGCGGAGGGTGTGCTGCGCCTCAACGGCTTCAGCCCGAACGAGAGCAAGCGCGTGACCCTGCTGCTCGAGGCGACCGCGCGCACCCTCGAGAGCGGTCACGCATCGCTCCGCATGTGGGTGCGCCACCTGCGCGGGCACTACGGCGAGCGCACGTCCTGGGACGACGCGGTCGAAACGAACGACGGCCAGACCTGGAACGGCGGGGACCTGCGCGCCGCCTTCGACCTCGACGTGTACGACCCGAGGGCCTTCCTCTTCGACGCACCCGAGGCCGAGCAGCGCGAAGGCTGGCGCATCTGTGGAGACGCCGCCGCCATCGACGACTTCGGCGTGAACACGGAGTCGAAGGCGCTGGTGGCGCGTGTGGTCGGCGCGGCGCCCTGCTTCGAGAGCCCGCGCCTCCAGGTGCCGCTCGCAGGCCTGCGCGGGGTTCGCCTCGAGGCCCGGCAATGGCAGGGTCCGCGGACCGGCCGGCTCGCCTGGACGACGGCGGCGTCGCCCGACTTCGACGACACCCGCACCGTGCCGTTCACTCTGGTCGGCGCGGGGCGCTTCGAGGAGGTTCACCTGGGACCGCAGTGGTCCGCCGACGACGTGCTCACGCGGCTGCGACTCCTGCCCGTGGACGACCCCGGCACCGGCAACCCCTGGGTCGACGTGGCGGCCCTGCGGGTGGTCGAGGACGCGCCCCCGGGCACTCCGGATGCCCCCGACGGTCCGGACGGCCCTGGCGGGCCCTCAGGGGGCGGCGCGGGGGTCGGCTTCGAGTTCGACGGTGGGGTCTCGGTGCCCCCGACGGGCCCAGGCGCGGCCGGCGACGACAATGCCAAGCGCGGCGCCGAGTTGAGCGGCGGCTGCGCTCAGGGCGCGACCCGCGGTTCGAGCGCGGCCCTTGCCCTCTTCGGTCTCGCCCTGGTCGGGCTCAGGCGTCGAGGTCGCTCGGCGCGGCGCTGAGCTCGAGGCGCAGCGCTTCGAGGTAGGCCTCCATCGTCGTGCGTCTCGCGACCGCGCGCGCTCGCCCGGGCGCAGTGTTCATCCCGGCCGCGAGTCGGCTGAGCTTGCGCTCGAAATGGTCGAGGCTGAACGCCTTGTCGTCGAGGGCGCGTCCGCCCACGGCGAACGGGTCGGTCGGGTGCCAGAGCGCGCCGCCGAAGCTGCCGCCCGTGGCGAAACACCGCGCGATGCCGATGGCGCCGAGGGCGTCGAGGCGGTCGGCGTCCTGGAGGACCGCGGCCTCGAGTGTGCTCGGCGCTCGGCCGAGGGAGAACGGGTGCTCTTCCACGGCGAGAACCACCGCGTGGGCGTGCTGCCCCAGGCCGACCCGCGCCAGACACTCCGGGATCTCGAGCGCGGTGCGGGCGGCGCACTGCGAGGCCTCCGGGTGGTTCTTCGGGAGCCACACCAGGTCGTGCAGCCACGCCGCGGCCACGCAGACCGTGGTTTCGGCCCCGACCTCGCGGGCGATCGCCTCGGCGTGGGCCGCGACCCGGCCGACGTGCGCCAGATCGTGGGCGGAGTCGCGCTGCACCGTCTCGGCCGCGAAGCGTGTCCGAACCTGGGCGCACAAGGCTTCGAGCGCGCGCGCCGTGCTCACGCGACCTCGTTGTAGCCGCGGATGAACTGGCGCGAGTAGTCGAACGCGGCGATGTACCCGAGCCCGACCCCGCCGAAGAAGCCCACGTTGCCGAGCCACCGCATCCACGGGTCGAGCGCCGTGATCTGCCCGGACAGAGACGCGAAGACGAGCAGGCTCCCGTAGCCGATGAAGTTCGTCTTCAGTTTGCCGAGGAAGTTGCTGCGGATGTTGATGCGGTACTCCGCCGTGAATCGCCGGATCGACACGACCCAGAACTCCCGGAACAGGTAGGCGCCGAGCAGCACGAAGGCGTACTCACCGCCGCACACGAGGTAGAGCGCGAAGGCCTGCGTCTCGAAGACGAGGTCCGAGAACTGGTCGAGCACCTCGCCCAATCGGGTGACCTGGCCGGTGCGACGGGCCACGATGCCGTCGAAGAGGTCCGTGAGGCCCGCCACGGTTCCCACGATGAGCGCCCAAAGGTGCGCGCCGTTCAGGTACAGGGCCACGGCGGCGTAGATGAACGCGATGCGCGAGAGCGTCATCAGGTTCGGCACGGTGCGAATGTCTCGGGCAAAGGACGCCATCGATGCTCCCGTCGGTCATTCCAGCAGTTCGACCCGCGCGGGTCGGGTGGGCGCGGACGCGGGCCCGCGAGAGGTCGGCGCGGGCGGCGGCTCGGCGCCCTCGGGCTCGTCCAGCAACGGCACGACCAGCGGTCGACGTGCCTGGGACACGGCCGCGGACGGGGGCGGCGGTGTCGACACCGACTCGACGGGCGCCTCGGCCTCTTTGCCGTCGAGCTCGCCGTCGTCTGGACGACGCTTCGACACAAGGCCGTTGGACGCGGGCCGCCCCGTGGACACGGGGGGCGTCACGGCCGCGGGGTGCAGCTCGACTCGAAAGCGGGCGCGCTCCCCCTTCGGGACGGCCCGCAGATCGAGGGGGAGCTCGCGGGTCGTGTAACCCGGCGCTTCCAGAAAGAGGCGGTCGGTGTCCTTCGCCAGGTGCAGGCGGAGCGGTGTCTCCCCCAGGTACCGCAATGCGGTGCGCACGCTGACGTGGGCCGGAGACGACTCGACCTCGATCTCGACCGTGCCCTGGGCCAACGGCGCATCGAGCTTCGAGGGGCTCGACCCGGGCGCGCGCCGAGGGGCCGTGTCTCCCGCCTCGACGACGATGGCCGACGCGGCCTCCGGAGCGACGGGGCTCGAGGTGGCCCACAGCAGCCCGGCGACAAAGAGGATGGACGCCGCGGCCCCGGCCAGAACGGCCTTTCGGCGCCTCGAGACAGGGACCGACGGGCCCGGCGCGGGGGCCGTCCCCAGGGCGGTCACCGGAGCCGCCGGGGCGATTTCGGGCGCCCCCTCGGGCTGCGACGCCGGTCCGCTGGCGAGGGCCTCGTCGTCGGGGGCGAAGCCCACGCCGCGGGCCACGCTGCGCAAGGCCACACGCATCTCGGCGGCGGTCTGGAATCGGTCCTCCGGCGCCTTGGAGAGCGCGCGCATCACCAGCGCCTCCACGGCCGTGGGGACCTCGACGTTCGGGTTCACCTCGTGGAACGACGGCGGCGCCTCGCCGAGATGCGCGCGAAAGAGCTGAGCGGCCTCGCGGGCTTCGAAGGGCAGCCGCCCCATGAGCATCCGGTAGAGCACGACCCCCATCGCGTAGAGGTCGGTTCGGGCGTCTACGCGCCCCAGGGTGATCTGCTCGGGCGCCATGTAGTGCGGCGTGCCGCAGAGCTGACGCTGGTGCGTGACCTCGCTGGAGAGCAGGTCCGTGCTGGCGTCGTCCTCGAAGGCCTTGGCGATGCCGAAGTCGAGGACCTTGACCACCTCACCCTCGCCCTCGTGGTCGGGTGATTCGACGAGGAAGAGGTTGCCGGGCTTGAGGTCGCGGTGGACCACGTTGCGGCGATGCGCGTGGTCCAGCGCGCGGAGAACCTGCACCGTGATGCCGAGCGCGCGCTCGACGGGCAGGGGCCCTTCCCGCTTCAAGTGCTGATGCAGGGTCTCGCCTTCGAGCAGCTCCATGACCAGGAACAGCTCACCCGTAGGCTCCTGGCCGTGGTCGTGCACGATCGTCACGTTCGGATGGTTCAGCTTCGAAGCCAGGCGGGCCCCGCGCTGGAAGCGCTCGGCCGCCGCCGCGTAGGTCGCGGGCAGGAGCTTCAACGCGACGGTGCGGTGCGTGGCTTCGTGCCAGGCCGCCCACACGGTGCTGTTCATGCCGCCGACGCCGAGCAGGTGCTGGAGCACGTAGCGGCCCGCCACGGTCCGCGCGGCCTGGTCCTCGACGGTCGCTTTGTCGTGGACCGGGCAGCGGAGGACGGTGTCGTCGAAGCGTTGCAGACAGCGAGGACAGAGGCGCGCCACGGCGGACCCTACCGCGCCGCGGGGACGCCCGAGGGCGGGGTGTACATCCCGTCCGCGGTGTAGAGCACGCCGGTGCTCACGATGCGGCCGCGCGGGCGGTCGAGACGCCACCCTTCGATGTCGGCGGGCGCCTCGCCGCTCCGCGGGTCGAAGTCCAGCGGACCCGACGCCCCGTGAAAGTCGATCGTGGCGTCCCCTGTGCTTCGCAGCGCTCGGACCCCCTCGAGGAAGCCCGCGCGCCCGACCTCGACCCGCGGCCCCGCGGAGAGCCGCGTGAGGTTGCGGGCGATGGACGCCCCGGCGGGCGACACCCCCGGGCCCGCAGCCGCGATGGCGTAGGCGAGCAGGTAGGTCGCGTCGTAGGCCTGCGCGTTGAACACACCGGGCTGCGCGCCCCACCGCGCCGCGTACTCGCTGGTGAAGGCGACAAAGGTCTCCCCCACGGGCGACGCGGGCGCCGTGCCGAAGAGGCGGTCTTTCAGGACGTCGTTCGTGAGCGCGTCGAGCAGCCGCGCGTCGCGCATGCCGTCGGCCAGCACGAAGGTCTCCAAGGCGAAGGTCGTGGCGGCCTCGGCGGCGCTCAGCACCTCGAGGCCATCCTCCAGGTAGGCGATGAGCACCGTGACGTCGGGCGCGAACCCCTCGAGCTCGTCGATGATCGCGGGGGCGTCCGGCGCGGCCGGGTCGTAGCTGCGCGTGAAGAGCTCGTCGACGGTGCAGTCCGGACAGAACGCGCGGCGGATGGTGTCCGTGAACGCGTTGCCGTAGGTGTCGTTGCGGTTCACGACCGCGACCCGCTCGAAGCCCCCGGCCCGCAGATAGGCGCTCAACGCGGCGCCCTGGATCAGGTCGCTGGGCGCGGTGCGCCACAAGAGGCCGTCGTCGAACTGCTCGGTCAGGTCGGGCGAGGTCGCCGACGGGCTCACGAGCACCACGCCGGCCGCTCGGGCGTGCTCCGCCAGGACCTGGATCGAGGTCGAGCTCGCCGCGGGGCCCACGATGGCCTGGACCCCGACCTCGATGAGGTGGGCCGCCGCCCGGCCGGCCTTCTCGTCGCCGCCCGTGCCGTCGTCGCACGAGAGCACTGCGAACCTACGGCCATCGAGGCCGCCGAGCTGGTTGAGCTGGTCGACGGCGAGCCAGACGGCGCGCTCCATGGACGGCCCCACGGAGCCCAGAGCACCCGTGCTTGGCAGGAGCGTGCCGAGCAGCACCACGTTGCCCGAGGCGAGCTGAGCCTCCGTCGCGCCGAAGAGCGTCGGGCAGTCGGGCGTGAGCCATGGGCCCTGGCGCGGGCCGGCGTCGCTCGATGTGTCCGGGGCCCTACGGGCGTCTCGGTCGGCGCCGGTCGTCTCGGCGGACGAGACGCAGTACCCCTCCGAGCAGATCCGACCGCCGACACAGTCCGAGACCGCGCTGCACTCGGCCCCGAAGTCCAGCGTGGCCGAACAGCCACAGACACTCGAGAAGGCCAGCGTGGCCGCGAGGCGCCTCACAACGCCCCGCCCGCGGAGAGTGTGAGCCCGCGGGCGCCGGGCACCAGCGTCACGTCCACGCTCGGTCCGTTCGACTCACCGACGAGCAGCCACGCGCCCACCCCCACGAGGACCGCCGCCAGCCCGAAGGAGACGTCGGCGGCCAGCGCGTAGGACTCACCCGTCTCCCGTGTCGAGCGCTTCTCGTCGACGGTCTTCGCCGCCTCGAAGTCCTCGTGGGTGTTGGACGCGAGCATCGCGAGGACCCCGCCGGTCACGAGAGCCGCGCCGCCCGAGCCCATGAGGACCCAGCCCGCCGTTCGCCGTCCCTCGTCCGGGGGCGCCGAGGGGGCCGGGAGCGCAGACTCCACGGTCGGCACGGTCGGCGCGCTCACCGGGGTCGGCTCTTTCGGTGCGGCCTTGAGCGCCCGGATGCGCGCCATCGCCCGCTCCACGGCGGCCGGATCGGCGTCCTCGGCCTTGATGTAGCGCCGATAGAAATCGAGCGCGAGCTCGGGCTCGTCCAGCTTGCGGTCGTAGATCACGGCGACGTTGTAGAGGAGCCCGGCGGCGGGCTCGAGCCGCCACGCCCGCAGATAGGTCGACACCGCCTGCTCGAAGCGTCCGGCTTCGTAGTGGGCGCGGGCGTCCGCGGCCAACGATTCCGCGGACGCCGACTCGACCGTGGCCGGGGCCTCGACGGCGTCCTGCGCCTGCGCACCCGCCCGGGACGGGCAGACGCCGAGCAGGGCGAGCGCTCCGCCCAGGGCGGCCGCGTGCAGTGGTGAGGACAGCCGGAGCGCCATGGCGGCGCATGGTAGCCGCACCGCCGCGCGGAGTCACCGAGCAGCGACGGCCGGCGTCAGGCCCGCACGCCGAGCAGCGCGAAGGCGCCCGGCAGGTCGTTGCCGAAGAGCACCGTCTCGCCCACCACCAGGACCGGGCGCCTGAGGAGGTTGTTGTGCGCCGCGGTGAGCTCGAGGGCCTCCTCGAGCGTCGGCGGGCTCTTCGCGAACCCCCGCTCGCGATACAGCGCGTTGTGGGTGTTGAGCCACTCCCGCGGCGGGCGTGTGCCGACCAGGGCCCGCAGGTCCTCGGCGCTCAAGGGCTCGGCGTTCATCTCGCGGCCGGCGTAGCGCACGCCCGCGGCGTCGAGGGCGGCCTTGTACTTCCGGCACGTGTCGCAGGACTTCTTCCAGACGAGGCGCGGTTCACTCACACGGACCTCCACGACATCAGGGGACGCGTGCGACGGGGGCGGGGCGGCCGTCGTCCGCGGTGGCGCTCACCGTCAGGTCGCCGTTGGTGTCGACCACACAGCGGACCCGCGCTCCCTCGACCCACCACCGCGCCTGGGTGCGGGTGCGCTCACCGGCCCGGCCCTCGCGCGCCAGTAGGGTCAGCGTGCGGCGGCCCTCGAGGGCGAGCAGGCGTGTGGTGGGGAGCTCGACGCTCGCCGGGAGGCGCGCCCCGCGCGGGAGCAGCGTGGTCGGTTCGCCGTCCGCCGCGAGTACGACGAGCGGCGCCGCGAGTGCGTCGAGGACGAGCCAGTCGTCGTGGAGATCGCACGTCTCCCCGCCCTCGAGGCGCGCGGCGTGCAGCGCACAGCCCAACGCGACGACCCGCTCGGGGTGCAAGGTGCCGCTCGGGGTCAAGCCGAAGAGCCGCCCGACGAAGCGCCGCACGTGCTGGGGCTGGGTGCCGCCCCCGACCAGCACCAGGCTCGAGAGGTCCTTGGCCCTGAGCCCCGCCTCGATCAGCGCCTCGCGGCAGGGGCCCTCGACCCGCGCCAGCACCGGCGCGGCGATGGCCTCCAGGCGGTCCCGCGTCATGCGCAGGCGGGCGATGCGCCCATCGAGCAGCGGCACCTCGACGGGAACGTCGAACCGGGTGCCCAGCGCCCACCGCGCGGCGGCCGCCACACTGGAGAGCGCGTCCGGGTCCGCCGGAGCGGGGCACTCGGCCTCCAGGGCCTCGGCGACACAGCGGTCGAGGCCGCCGCCGCCGAGCGCCACGTCCCCCGCCGACGCCAGGACCTCGATGAAGCCCTCGTCGATGGACACCAGGCTCACGTCGAACGTCTCGGCGCCGAAGGCAAAGACCGCGATGGGGCCACGGAGCCCCTGAAGGCGCGCATAGGCGAGCGCGGCGGCGGTCGGGGCGTCCAAGAGGCGTACCGGCGCCAAGCCCGCGTGGAGCGCCGCGTCGAGCAACTGTCGGCGCGCGACGAAGTCCGCGTGGGCCGGGACGGAGAGCACGGCGCCGAAGCGCTGGGCGTCCGGGAGCCACTCGCGCTGCACCGTAGAAACCAGGTCCAGGATGCGCGCGCGTAGGTCTCGAGGGGCATCCGCCGTGGGGCGCTCGGCGACGATCATCGGCCCGTCCAGGGTCGACAGCGAGGCACGCCCACCGGTGGTTCCGAGGTCCAGCCCGAGCACGTTCGGCCGACTCATCGGCGCACGTCGGCGAGCACGGCGTCCAGCGCCGCCACACGGTGCAAGCGCGCGGGCACGTCGTCCAACCCGGCGCCGGCGGCCAGGGCCAGCGCCGCGGTCGAGGCGAGGAGCGACTCCTGGAGCGCGCGCGCTTCGCGTTGAATGCGCGCCCGCTCGACGTGGGCATCGGGGCCGTCGAGCTCGGCGAGCGCGGACTCGAACTCCCGGAGCTGCAGCCGAAAGTCGGCGTCCGGCCGCGCCGCGTGGGGCTCGGGAATCAGCGCCTCGTGACCCCGTCGCGCCAGCAGGGCGCCAAGGCGCGCGCGCGGCCACACGAGCGTTCGCAGGGCGTCGTTGAGCGCCGTGGCCCGCGCCTCCGCTTGCCGAAGGGGTGCCCCCCCTTCGAGCGCGAACCGGTCCGGATGCACACGCCTCAGCGCGGCTCGATGACGATGCGTCAGCGCGACCACGTCGAGCTGCCACGCGGGCTCGAGACCGAGCAGGTCAAACGGGTCCGGACGTGGCTCCAGCGTTTGCGCGACCCCGCAGGCCGCGCACACGAAAGCGGGCGCCGAGGTCTCGGCGCCACACGCGGCGCAGTTCATGAGCGGGCTGGCGAATCAGACCGAGAAGCTCTCACCACACCCGCATGTCCGGCGAGCGTTGGGGTTCTGGAACTTGAAACCCGAGCCCCCCAGGCTGTCGACGAAGTCGACCTCGGTGCCCTCGAGGTACAGGAAGCTCTTCGGATCGACGAAGAGCGTGATGCCGTGGGACTCGACCTCGCGGTCCCCCTTGTTGCTCGCCTCGGCGAACTCGAGGAAGTACGAGAAGCCGGAGCAGCCCCCGCCGCGGACGCCGACACGCAGGCCCTGCGTGGGGTTCGCTCGCTTCGAGATCATCTCTCGGACCTTTTCGGCCGCGGTCGGCGTGAGACCAATCATGGAAATTCTTGCTCCTGTGAAGGGGTGAAAGCCGGATCGGCGACAGTGTGAACCAATTCCTCACGAAGATCGATGCCGCGCACCCGATCCTGGCCGCGACGCAGATCAGCTCGCGAGGCGCCGGACGGCCTCCACCGCGCGGACGACCGCCGTCGCGACCCGTTCGACGTCGTCGTCGGTCGTGCCGCGGCCCAGGCCGAAACGCAAGCTCCCGTGGGCGCGCTCCTCGTCGAGTCCGAGGGCCCGAAGGACATGGCTGGGCTCGAGCGTGGCCGACGCGCAGGCGGCGCCGCTCGACAGCGCGACCACGGGCCGCAAGGCGATGAGCAGCGCCTCGGCTTCGACACCGTCGAAGCTCACGTTCAGGTTGCCGGGCAGACGCGGCGCGGCCGCCCCGTTCAATCGAGCGCCCGGGACCTCGCGGAGCTGCGCCCAGAGACGGTCGCGCAAGGTCGAGAGACGCGTCGCATCCGCCTCGAGGTGGGTCGCCGCCAACGCGCACGCCTCGCCGAAGCCGACGATCTGGTGCACCGGGAGCGTCCCCGAGCGCAGGCCCCGCTCGTGCCCGCCCCCGTGCATCTGGGCGGTGAGGCGCACCTGGGGGTCGCGGCGCCGCACGTACAGCGCCCCGATCCCCTTGGGGCCGTAGAGTTTGTGCGCGGTGAACGACACCAGGTCGAGGCGCTGGGCGTGCACGTCGAGCGGCACCTTGCCGGCGGCCTGGGCGGCGTCCGTGTGGAAGAAGACCCCGCGCGCACGGCACAGCGCGCCGATCCGCTCGAGCGGCGCGAGGGTGCCGATCTCGTTGTTCGCCGCCATGACACTCACGAGGAGCGTGTCGGGGCGCAGCGCGGCCTCGAGGTCGGCGAGGTCGAGCAGGCCGTCGGCGCCGACCCCGAGACGCGTGACCTCGAAGCCCCGCGTGACGAGCCAGTCGCAGGGGTCGAGCACGGCCTTGTGCTCCGTCGTGCAGGTCACGAGGTGTCGACCCCGCGCGGCGTAGGTCTCGGCGACGCCCTTCAGGGCCAGGTTGTTCGCCTCGGTGGCCCCGCTCGTGAACACGATCTCCTTCGGGGACGCCCCGATCAGCGCGGCGACCTGCCGGCGTGCGCGCTCGACGGCGGCGTCGGCCGACCACCCGAAGGTGTGGGCACGACTCGCGGCGTTCCCGAAGTCCCGGGTGAGCCAGGGCAGCATCGCCTCGACCACCGCGGGGTCGCAGGGTGTCGTCGCGTGGTGGTCGAGGTAGATGGGCGCTTCGACCGACACGGTGGACCGCTACTGCCGCGCGATCCCGGTGATGAGCTTGCTCGCGTCCCCCGGGTGGGGCCGGGTACAGCCGCCGCACGCGGTCCTGGGGTGCTCGTGGGCGTCACACGGCCGGCACCCCTCCAGGAAACTCAAGCTCGCCAGGAGCTCGTGCTCCAGCGCCCGCAGCTCCTGGAGCTGCTGCCGTGTGTCGTCGAGCTTCTTTCGATAGAAAGTCTCGAGTCGACGCATCGCGGCCGGGGGCGTGGCGCTGCCGTTCCAGGCGCGCAGCAGCTCGCCGATGTCGGTCAGCGACAGGCCGAGGCGCTGCAAGCGATCGATGAACTGAATGCGCTCGAGGTTCGAGTGGTCGTAGAGGCGAAAGCCCCCCGGGGAGCGCTCGGCCGGCGTGAGCAGCGAGAGCTCCTCGTACAGATGGAGCGCGCGCACGGTCTTGCCCGTCAGGCGAGCGAGGTCCCCGATCTTCAGCCGTTCGTCCGCGCGTTCCGTCACGGAAGAGTCGACGCGGCTCGACGTGCCCGGGTTTCCATCGATCACGGCCGAACTTCTACGTAGTCGCGCATTTCGAGCCCGTCCGGGGTCCGCACCGTGACGCCGACCATCTTGCGGCCGTCGTCGGCGATGGCCAGCACCGCCTCGAAGGATTTCACGTCGGAGATGGGCCGCTCGCCGAGCCACAGGAGCTCACTCTCGGGGGGTACGTTCAGCCCGCGCACGAGGTCCGGGGGCAGGACCTCTTGAACCTCGACCCGCGCCGGCACCTGCCCGCTCCGGGGCAGGTTTCCGTAGTATCGGCGAACGGTGCTCTTCAGGTCGGTGGGGCGCACGTTGGCCACGCCCTGGTCCGCCGCTCGCCCCCACTTGCGCGCGTTGCTGCCCGCCCCCTGCACGACGGGGGGCATCGGCGGCGAAGGTGAGAGAGAGCCCGCGATGGTGACCGGCGCGGGCGCTTTCTGGGAGGCCGCGGCCTCGGCGCGTGTGCCGGGAGTGGCCTTCGCGTCCGCGCCCGCACGGGGTTGCGTGGGGTCGAGCACCGTGCCCGACTGTGAGGGCTCGGGCACTTCGGGGCGGCTCAGCGCAAGCCAGCCGAGCGCCACGGCCGCGAGGACGACGACGGGGATGATGAGTCGTTGCATGGCCTGCACTCTACAAGCCGGGCCCCCCCGACGCGAGCCCCGCGGCGGATCAGCGACGGCCGGTCACCGCCACGTCGTCCACGTAGAGCTGGTCGTTCACGTCGGCCATCTGCGCCTTGATGCGAATCCGGAAGTTGTTGCTGTAGGGCGCCAGCGCGCTGAGGTCCGCGTCGACGAGCTGGTAGGTGCCGTTCGCCTGGGCGGCGGTCAGCGTGGCGACCGTGGTCCAGACCGTGCCGTTCGGGCTGACCTGGGCGACGGCGCTCTCGGCGCCCTCGAAGCTCGTGCCCTTCCACCAGAACCGCAAGCGGGGCGAGGCCACCCCCGTCAGGTTGATCGATCGAGTCATGACGCCGGTGCCCCGCCGCAGACGCGCGTGGTAGCTCCCGCCGCGAGGCGAAGCCGCGTTGGTCAGGGCGTTGTCCCCGCCGCGCGTCCACCCGGCGCGCCACCCGGCGCCGCCCGTCCAGGTATTCGACTCGAAGGTGTCGGTCGCCAGGTCCGCCGCGCAAATCTGCGTGAACCCGCAGCCCGCGACGGGGTTGCAGACGTCGGTCGTGCACGCGTTGTTGTCGTTGCAGGCGGCGTCGCTGGGCTGGTAGCAGGCGTCGGTCGCCTCGTCGCAGTCCACGGTGCACGCCACGCCGTCCGCCGGGCAGGGCGCCGCGCCCGGCCGACAGCCCAGGGCCGCGTCGCAAGTCTCGGCGCCGTTGCAGAAGAGGCCGTCGTTGCAGACCACGGCCGCACCGCCGCCGCAGGTGCCCGCGGAGCAGACCTCACCGGTCGTGCAGGCGTTCGCGTCGGAGCAGACCGTGCCGTTCGCCACCGGCGCGGCCACGCACCCGAGGGCGAGATCACACGCGTCGGCCGTGCAGGCGTTCCCGTCGTTGCAGAGCGCCGCATTCGCCGTGTGGGTGCAGGCGTCGGTCACCGCGTCGCAGGTGTCGGTCGTGCACGCGATGCCATCGTCGCAGTTCGTCGGCTCACCCGGCACACACACACCATTCACACACGCCTCGAACCCGTTGCAGGCCGCTTCGTCCTGGCAGTCCGAGTCGAGCGCGCAGTTCGTGAGCTCCAGGCCGAGGAGACCGGCGCCGGTCGTGGTGTCGGGCCCGGGGGCGCCCACATCCGTGGCCATGGCGGTGAGGAGCGCCTCGAGGTCCGCCGCCGTGCGGCTCGGATTCTGGCTGAGCAAGAGCGCAGCGGCCCCGGCCGTGGTGGGGCTCGCGAAGGACGTGCCGTAGGAGCCCAGGGCGCCGTAGGTGCGGCTCGTGGTGCCGTCGGGCGCCACCAACTGCGGCTTGAAGCGGCCGTCCGTGGACGGGCCCTCGCTCGAGAAGGGCTCGATGGCCGGGTTCGCCTGGTACCAGTTGGCGATGGGCACGGCGCCCACGGTGAACGCGCCGCGCGCGCTCGCCGGATCCATGAGGCTCGCCGCGAAGGTCGGCATCTCCAGGTCGTTGCTGAAGGTGAAGATCGTCAGGTTCACGCCGGCCGTGGGCCCCGAGTAGTACTTGATCCGCACGGTGTAAGGGGCGGCCGCGCTGGAGTAGGTGAAGCCGACCGCCTCGACCGGGTCCTCGGCGCCGGACTGCGGCCCCTCGCTGGCTGCGACGACGACGTTGTTGCGGTTGTAGACGTAGAGGTCCAGGTCGGTCGCGGAGGCGCCGTACTGGTTCCAGTTCAGGAAGATCGATGCGCTCGCACTGGCCGAGGTGAGGCTGAGCTGCTCGTCACCGACGGCGAACTCATGCCACGTGTCTCCGTCTGTGTCGGTGAAGTTGCCCCGCCAGTGGCGTTGGCGGGCGTTGCCCGACGAGACCGCCCACAGCGCGCCGTCCACCTCGCGCGACTCGTTGACGATGCCGTTGATGACACCCGTGTCGTCGTAATAGCTCGAGTTCACCCAGCCGACGGAGTGGTTGGCGATGCGAATGCCGTTGGTTTGCATGTAGTCGGCGGCGTTCTGCAGGTCGACCTCGTCGCCGACCTTGATGCAGTGAATCCGCGCGCC
>JBMOFP010000110.1:0-21219 GCA_049318805.1 Bradymonadia bacterium | reverse complement strand
GTACGCCGGACCTCCGAAGACCATCGAGGCAATGAACGAGGCCATCGCCCGGGGGCGATGAGGTCCGACACCCACAGCCTGGTTCGGGTGCTCACCCGCGACGATCCGGCTCAGGGCGACTTGGCCGTGCCCCTGATGGAGACGAGCGACCTGTTCGCCTGTAAGACCATTCGTGGTTCGCCCCGTTCGACCTCGAAGCGCGACCGTAGCTGTCGTCGATTCTGTGAGTCGAACGAACCCAAGCCATACCCTCCCGCCGAGCTGCCCGTCCACACCTCGTTCGCGTGCTGCGCTTGCCCGTGCGAACGCGACGCCCTCCCATGCTAGAACACGGAAACGCGTTTCGAATCGGGGGTCCCGTGCGAGCACTCTGGATGGTGGCGGCGCTCGGCCAGGTGGCCTGTACGCAAGTATCCTCGAGCGCGGGCGAGACGCTCGTAGGGCTCGACGCGGGCGGAGGCGCGGGCGGAGACAGGGGCGGTCCGGAGACTCCGGATGCGAACGGCAGCGTGGACGCGCGGGCGCCGATTGGAGGTCGGGGTGACGACGCTGCGCCTGCCCCCGACGCCGCCCCGGCGCCGGACGGGGGAGGCTCGCCGGACGCGAGCGCAGGGGGCGGCGGTCCTCCCCCCGATGCAGGTGCGAGCGGCGGGATGGACGGCGGGGCAGGGACCGGCGGGGCCGACGACCGCTGTCCGGGCCGCGCGCCCGACCCGGGCGAGCAACCCGCGGCGACCCGCTGGATCGCGGACCTCACCGGCACGGGCACGAGCTCCGGGCAGTTTGGTGTCGGTGGCACGGACCTCGGCATCCCCGTGCGGCAGCCCAACGGGCAGATCGCTTACATCTTCGGCGACACTTTCGATCAGGACAGGGCGGGTGGGCCCGGCTGGCGCTCACCGGTGCTCCTGCGCTCGGCGCCCGGCGTCGACGGCAACGGGATCGTCTTCAACGGCGCGGCCGGCGGGCAGTATGCGAAGCAGATCCTCGACTACCGACACGACGATCCGGACTACTCGACCTGGCTGCCATCAGATGTCATCACGATCGGTGACACGATGTATTTGCACTTCATCGTCAACGCGGGCCTGGGCAACGTTCGCTGGACGCAGATCGCCTACTCCGACGACAACGGTGAGAACTGGAGACTGAGCGACGCGCGTTGGGAGGCCGACGAGGATGACGCCTTGCGGCAGCTCTGGACGTGGGAGCGGGGCTGTGATGGGTACGTGTACACACTGTCCACGAGCTTCATCGATCGCAGCCGTTCGATCATCCTGCATCGTGTGCCGGAGGACAGGCTCCTCGACCGGACGGCCTACGAACCGTGGGGCTTCCGCGATGGGCAATGGGCGTGGGGCAATCGCGCGACCATCGTGCTCGATGGGAGATTCGGCGAGCTGTCCCTGCGTCGAGTCGAGGACAAGTGGGTGCTGTCGTGGTTCAACGCCGGCGACTATGACATCACCGTCAAGGTGTTCGACAGCCCGACCTCGAACCTCTACGAAGCCCCCACGTTCAAGCCGATCACGGGCGCGATGTTTCCGCAGCTCTACGGCGGCTACATCCACCCGGACTCGACCCTCGCGAACCTGCACCTGATCGTGTCGCAGTGGAACACGGCGAACAACTGGCCGTATCGCGCCACGCAGTGGGTCACGTCCGTGAGGTGAGAGCGAGCGTGCGGGTCAGGGTGCCGGCAGCGGCGGCGTCCCGAGGACCTCGTACGGATCGATGATCTCGGGCAGCCCCGTGTCGGCCCAGGTCTGCAGAAAGTGTGTGATCTGCAGGCGCCCCTCGACCGTGAGCCCGATGTCGTGGTCGGCGGGTTCGACAGGCCCGTTCGCCGTCCGAACGCCGCGGTCGAGCTGGAACAGCCCGGCCGTCGTCCCGCCGGCGTCCAGGTTGCCGGAGACCGGCGCGACCTCCGTCGTGGTGGCCAGGCCGAAGTCACTCAACACCGGCGGCACGTGCGGAATCCCGAGCGCGCGGGCCAAAGCCCGGGTCGAGACCGTGGGGATGACACGGTCACTCATGCCCAGGTTGACGAGCACGTCCGGCGGGGTCTCCCCCGCGCCCGGCAGGCGATCGAACAAGACGTGGGGCGCGTAGTTGGCCGAGTCTCCCCGCTCCAAGATCGTCTGGAGCATCGGGAAGAGCCGCGCCTTGTCGCTCGCCGTCGTCCCGGGGGGCGTCAGCAGCTGCACGAGCAGGGCCGTCGCTTCTCCTTCGGCCATGATGGACGCGATGCGACCGCCGGGCACGTTCAACAGGCCCGCGGACACATCCGGCGAGAGCGCCAGGAACTCCGGACCCATGATGCCGCCCAGGCTGGCGGCGAAGTACGCGATGCGGGTGGGGTCGATGTCCGGGTTCTCGTCACCGTCGAGGTCCGTCTCGCCGAGGAGCAACTGAACGAGCTGAAGCTTGTCGTAAGTCGACTCGCGGAAGTGGTCTCGCGCGACGAACAGATCGAGCGACTGGCTCAACAGATCGACGCCGAAGAACGCGGTCGTTCGACAGAGTTCCGTCGTGCAATCGGGCGCAGCCGTGGGATGCCGACCGTGCACGGGCGCATCGATCGCGACGGTCACGACGTTCAGGGGTGTGGTGATCTCGGCGATCCCGCGCGAGATGTCGAGATCGCTCCCGAGACCCGGCCCGAAGATCACGACGGGACGCGGCACGCTCGGACCGAGCGGCAGCCAGGCCCGGACGTGGAGGGTGTACGGGACGACTTGCTCGGGTCCGGCGATCAGACCGTCGGGGCCGCGGTAGTCCAGCGCGGTGAAGGTGCCATCGCACTCCCGAAACAGTGGTCCCTCGATGCAGGTTGGGGCCTGGGACCAGGTGTAGGTTCGTTGGGCGATGTCGGCGGCGATGGCCACGGACTCGTCCTCGATGGTCTGGGTCGTGAAAGCGACCGCCGCGACAGCCGCCTCCGGCTCGACCCCGGCCCATTCGAACGCCTCGACAAAGCGCTCGCCCATGGCGTCGAGGGGCGCGACGCCGGCCAATGCGTCCAGCATGCCGGCGCTCGGTGACACACACCCGCCATCGGCCGCCGTGAGCCCCCGCGTGACGACCACGGCGTGACGCGTCGCGGGTCGCAGGGGCACCATCGGCCAGAGAATGAGGCCCGCCCCGTCGTCGATGCGCTCGATCTCGAACGGGAGGTCGACGCCGACACCGTCGCTCGTGGCCAAGAGCCGAATCGCGCCCTCGGGCGGCGCCGACACGGGGCTGGAGAAGCGCAGGATCACCCCGGCGGTGGTCCCCCACCCATCGAGCTGCTCGAGCTTTCGGTACATCGCGCCGAACTGCCCCGGGATCGAGTCGAGCCATGTGGCGAGGTCCGGGCCGAGGTACGGCCGAAGTCCCGTCGTAGTCGTCGGGTCGACGCGGGTGTAATAGTCATCCGGGAAGGACTCGAGAACGGTCGCCGTGCGCGGATCCCACATGAACGAAACCGCACAGCCCGTCGCGACGCTCGCGTCCGGGCCCGCGGCGTCGGGTGTGGGCGCGTCTGCATCGACCTCGGCGTCGTCGCGCAGCGGCGATGCGTCCCCGGGACCACCGGCGTCCGCGGGTGCCTGTGATGCGCTCGACGCATCGCCCTCGCATCCCGAGGCGACGACCGCCCAGGCCAGGATCAGTCTCCACATGCCATCTCTCCGTTCACTTACTCGTAGCTGACCGCCGGGTGCATCGGATCGGCTGCGTACTCGGCCCAAAGCGTGTCGACGGAGCCTCCGGTCTGAGACGTCCAGAAGGTGTCGTCGTAGGTGCCTCGGCGCAGGGTCGCGTCCAGTGCGCGCAGGAGCTCCGGTCCGTTCTTGGTGGCCAGCCACAGAAAGAACCGGGCGGTCACACCGTAGGCGTCCGTATGGCTCTGCCCGGGCTCATATCGCTGCATGGACCAGCACGCGCCGTTGTTCTGTGTGCCGTAGTACCACCGCGCGTAGTCGGCGAGGCCCTCGACCGCCCAGCCGGGCGTGTTGCCCATGCGATAGGCCTGCACGAGATGGAAGGCCTCATGCACGATGACGTCGATGTCGTCCGGGTGCTCGGCGATGTAGCTCGACGAGATGCGGATGTGGTCGCCGCCGGCCGCGGCGACCCCCTCGTAAGTGGGATCGAACTGGACGATGACACCGCGCGGCGCCGCCGGGTTGTAGTCGGCCGCCATCCCCGGATACGTGGCGAAGAACTCCTCGACGATGCGCGCGATGGTCCATGTCGGCGTGATGCCTGGGGCGTCGTCGATGACGGTCAGGGCGTAGCCCGCGTTCTCATAGACCAGGCCGCCGCCGCCGGCCCGGCCGACGAGTGCAGGCTCCGGTGAGGCCACGACGACCTCGGAGGCGGGCGATGCGCCGGCGGCGTTCTCGGCAACCACGCGGTAGCTGGCCCGACCCCCGGGTTCGAGACCCGCGACCGTGAAACGGGTGTCGTCGGCGGGGACGTAACCGACCGTGACGAAACGGGCGCCATCGTCCGCGCGCTCGATGCGGAAGACGGCCTCGTCGTCGCTGGTGTCCGTCCAGTCGAGCGCGATCTGGGTGCGAGAGACGGCCTCCGCCCGAAGTGCCCTCGGTGCCTGGGGGGGCGCGGGCGCAGGCGTGACGAATACGGTCGTGCCGTAGAGCTCGAGCTCCGCGACCTGCGTCACGTTGCCCTCCGCGTTCTCCATGCGCAGGCGGAACCACCGATGGAAGCCGCCCGCGGTCACGGGCTGCTCGCGGCGCTCGAGGCGCCGGGCGAAGGATTGCCCGCTCTGGGAGTCGAGTGGAGTCCAGTCGACCGCGTCGTTCGAGCCCTCGAGCACCCAGCGCACCGGGTCGCGCTCGGGAGAGTCGTTCGCCGAGGTCACGGCATAGTGAGACAGCGTGTACGGCGCACCTGCGTCGAAGACGGCCCAGGGTGTGTTCGAGAACGCCAGAAACTTGGAGTTTGTGTCCCGGTCGGTGAGGTGGGTGACGTCCTCCGCGGCGGGCGATACGAGGCAAGCGGCCGTGGTCACCGCGCCGGCAAGGCGAACGACGCCGGGAGGTGAAGGTCGGCCGGCGTCCCCTCCACCGCCGCCGTCCTCGCCCCCGAGCCCCGAGGGCTCACCCCCGGCGCCCATGGGCTCACCCCCGGCGCCCATGGGCTCACCCCCGGTGCCCTCGGGCTTGCGCCGGGGAGGCGGGTCCGTCGTCGCTTCGTCGGGCGCGCCAGGGTCGCCTCGTGCCAACCGTTCCTGCGCCGTGGGCGGGGGGTCGCTGCAGGCGGCCCCGGCCGTGCATGTTGCAGCGGCGATGAACACGTACGGACGGCGGGGCATCGTGAGGGACACTATTGAGCGCGGGTCTTCTTTTCAATCTCCGATCCGGGCGGATCCGATGATGTGCCCCTTGATCATTCCGGATTCCGGCAGAAGGATGAACGACATGACGCAGCACACCGACGGGCGCCCCGTGCGCAGCTCCATGAGGCGCACGCTCGCGGGACTGCTCGCCCTCTCCGCGCTGATCGGCCAGCTCCAAGCGTGTGCGAACGCCGACCTGTTGGACCGCTATTCCAATCGGGCCTTGGAGGACGCCGGCGGGGAGAACACGCCCGAAATCGGCCCCGGACCACAGCCCCTGCCTCCCGGCAAAGAGGGCGCCGGCGGCGTCCCCGGTGAGGGCGGCGGCGACGACCCCGAGGCGCTCGAGCCGGACGCCGACGACCCGGTGGGTCCGGGTGGCCCGCCCACTGAAGCCCCCCCGGAAGAGGGCGACGCCGATACCGAAGAGCCGCCCGGCGAGCCGGAGGAGCCCGAAGGTGGGGGCGGCGCGGTCCCGACTGCACCTCCGCCCCCCCCGGTCGTCTGCACGCCCATCATCGAGGGCCTCTCGACCGTCGTGGTCAACGGCACGCCGCGCCTCTTCAATGTCCAGTTCCCGGCGGACCGTTCCCGAATGGCGCTCTTGTTCCTGTGGCACGGCTTCCTCGAGATCCCGACGACCTTCGCGGGCGAGGTCGTCTACGACCCGCCCGCCGGCCGTTGGAGGGCCTTCAATCCGAACGCGTTCCCGATGCCCTTGATGATCGTGACGCCCTTCGACATGAAGATTCTGCCGCCGGCCGGCCTCGACTGGGACATCGTCAGCGGGGAGGCAGACCTGCCGTACTTCGACGCGATGATGCAGTGCATCCGTGAGCAGTTCTCCATCGACGAGGGCCGGATCTACTCCTTCGGATTCTCGGCCGGTGCCGTGTTCAGCAATCTGCTGGCCGCCCTTCGACCGCAGCAGTTCGCGGCGACGATCAGCGAGTCGGGCGCGTGGTTCAACGACCAGGCCCAGTGGGCCGACGTGTTGGTCCCCATCATTCAGTGGCGGTGGCCCGCCTTCAACCCGGCGGACGGTGGGAACATCCTGTTGACCCACGGCGGCCCGAACGACTTCTCCGTGGTCATCAGCCTCGAGAGCGCCAACGAGAAGGCGATGCCCTTCCTCTACAACAGCGGGCGCACGGTCACCGAGTGTGAGCACGGCTTCGGGCACACGCGGGCGCCCGACCTGACCGAGGCCATGTACTACGAGTGGATGTGGGCGCACTGGAGGGGAGGGCCGCCCATCGGGGGCCTGCCGCCGAGCTTCCCCGTTTGGCCCGACCGCATCATCGGCTCGACGTTTTGCACCTTCCACCCCGCGCCCTGATGCGCCTGGGCGGGCGAGACCTGCGCGTCTCACCGAGGGCGAAAATGAGACATGAAGGTCCTGTTTCGCGGGTCTCCGCGCTGAGACGCGCGGCGGCACACCTGACCGGCTTGAACTTTGCACATTTGGGGGCCCAATGAAGAAGATCCTGATCGCCACGTTGTTCGTCCTCGGATGTGAGGAAGCCCGAGAGCTGCGAGCCGAGGACGACGTAGGCACCCGCGCCGCGCCGGCACCCGGTTGGACGCCGCCCGGCGCGGATGCCGCGGCGCCGACCGAGAACGCCGAGGCCGACGCCGTCGTGCCCAGCGGTCCCCCAACGGGCCGGCCCGACGCGGCCTCGCCCCCTGCACCTGAGGGTGCCCCCGCGCTCCCCTGCGAGGTGAGCGCGGTGCTCGGCACCTACTGCGGCGCGTGCCACGGCGAGACGCCCAACTTCGGGGCCCCCATGCCCCTCGTCACGCTGGCGGACTTGCAAGCGCCCGTCGCCGCCCAGCCCGGCAAGCCGATGTACGACCTCGTCCTCGAGCGCATGGAGGACCTGCAGCGCCCCATGCCCCCGGCGCCGAACCCCGCCGCCGACGCCGCCGACATCGCGGTCGTCCGCGCGTGGGTCGAGTCCGGCGCGCCTGCCGGCAAGGCCTGTGAGGGCCAGGGCGCCATGCCCCCGCCCGATATGCGCCCCGAGCTGCCGCCGCCGAACCCGGAGTGTGACTACGTCTTCGAGCTGCGGGCGCACGGCAGCCCGGTGCCGAACGACGACTCCCCCTACATGGTGCCGCCGCTCAAGGACCTCTACGTCAACTTCAGCTTCCAGGTGCCTTGGATCGGCGAAGCGCAAGCCATCGAGTTCCACCCGATCGTCGTCGACGCGCGCGTACTGCACCACTACCTGCTCTACACCTTCCCCGTGGGCGGCGCGCTGGCCAACGGCAGCATCCTGCCCGGGTTCGGCATGCATCCCGCGGAGTCGCTCGTCGCGGGGTGGGCGCCCGGCGGATCGCCCACTGTAATGCCCGCCAACGTCGGCCTCGAGATGCCGCCAGGGCCTACGGGGCGCATGACACTCGAGCTCCACTACCACAACGAGACGGGCGAGGTCGTCCCCGACCGCAGCGGCGTTCGGGCCTGCGTGACCACACGCAAGCGCCCCGAGGCGGCCGCCGTGTCGCTGCTCGGGACCGAGCTGATCGTGATTCCCGGCCCGGGCGAGTGGAAGTTCACGGGCATCTGCACGCCCGTTCTCAATGTCTTGACGCAGACGCCCGTGCACATCCTGACCAGTGGGCCGCACTTGCACCGCCGGGGACGACACATCACCACGAAGATCCATCGAACGGATGGCTCGGTGGACATCCTGCTCGACGTGCCCTTCGACTTCGACAACCAGGTCATCTACGACACACCCGAGATCATCAATCCGGGGGACTGGCTCGAGACGACCTGCACATATGAATCGGAGGGACCGGCGATCTTCGGCATCCGAACGGACGATGAGATGTGCCAGAACTACCTGACGACCTGGCCCGCGGGCCTTCTCGATACGGGCGGCAGCCTCATCCTCGAAGCGCACGCGTGCATGCTCTGATGCCTCTCTGAACGCGTCCCGAGGTTCTCGTGGACGATCACTCCAGCAACCGGAGGTCCGCCGTTGTCGCTTGACTTCAGATTCCTTTCAGTCGTGCTTTGCGGCCTTTCCGCGGTGCTGGCGGGTTGCTCGGATGCAGCGCTGGAGGCCGAAGAAGGCGCCGAGGCCGTCGAATCGACCATGAAGATCGACGAGCGGGTCCGGCGATACGCCGCCATCCGCGCGGCGTCCGAGGCCCGAGGCCTCCGCAACGCCTACCTGCTCGCCGGGATCGCCAACACCGAGAC
The DNA here is from genome assembly GCA_049318805.1 of Bradymonadia bacterium. Taxonomy (GTDB): domain Bacteria; phylum Myxococcota_A; class Bradymonadia; order UBA7976; family UBA1532; genus CANLBD01. The sequence goes on along the minus strand of JBMOFP010000110.1, from coordinate 12,655 downwards.
CGGCATGGCACAGTGCTGGAGCGAGGCCCAGTGGGCCTGCCAGGGTCCCGCCTCGGCGGAGTGCGGCGGCGGCCCGGTGATCGCGGGCTCGATGGACGGCAACTGCGCGATTCAACAGGGCGGTCTGGGCATGTTCCAGTTCGACGCCGGCACCCACGCGCAGACCCTCGATCAATACGGACGAGGGATCCTCACGGTCGACGGACAGATCGGCGCGGTGGTCGACTATGTCGTCAACATGGTCAGGGTCTCGGCCTACACCACCAACGCCGAGACGGACGCCAAGGCCCGGGCCTGGATCAACAACTTCGACGTCGACAACGCCACGCTCCGTGACCAGTGGATAAAGACGGTTCTGCAGTACTACAACGGGTGCCAGCCGGGCTGGAACTGTTGGAACCCGCGCTATCGAACCTACTCGGACGGCATGTGGACGGCCATCGACGAGCCGGGTGGCCTCGATTTCTGGCGAACCGCCGACGCCGGCGAGGTTCTCGCGCCCGGCGCGCCCCCGGCCGAGCACGGAGGCGGCGCAGCGCCGCCCGCCGAATCCCCGTTGGCACCGGGCCCGGCCGGGTCTCCGGACGCGCCCGCCACCCCAGGCGCCGCCGCGGGCACACGCTGCGGCGGATCCCCACCCGTGGTCGGCGCCATCGAGGCGAAGTACCTGCAGATGGGGGGCTGTCGCTCTCTCCTCGGCGCGCCCATCTCCGATGAGACCGCCGCGGCGGACGGCATCGGCCGCTACAGCGAGTTCGAGCACGGCGCGATCTACTGGACGCCCAGCCTCGGCGCCCGCGAGGTCCACGGTGCGATCTACGACAAGTGGCTGTCGCTCGGTGCCGAGACCAGCGTGCTCGGCTACCCGTTCCGAGACGAAACCGGCGTGCCGGACCGCAGTGGCCGCTACAGTGTGTTCGAGCACGGCTCCATCTACTGGAAGGCGAACCTCGGCGCCTTCGAGGTGCACGGCAAGATCCGCGACAAGTGGGCCGAGGCGGGCTGGGAGGCGGGCGAGCTGGGTTTCCCCACCTCGGACGAGTACGCCGTGCCCGAGGGGCGCCGGAACGACTTCGAGGGCGGCTCGATCACCTGGAACGCGTCGAACGGTCAGAGCACGATCGCGTGGGCGGGTGAGACCTCGCGGGTCCTGGACATCGACTTCCAGATTCAACAGACCGGCTACTGGTGCGGCCCGGCCGCGACCCACAACACGCTCTCCGCCCGCATGTCCGCCCCGAGCCAGCAGCAGTTGGCCCGTGAGCTCCGCACCACCGAGAACGGAACGGACTGGATCGGACAGATCACCGCGGTGCTGAACGCTCACCTCGACGGCAGCCCGTACGTCACCACGGAGATGCCCAACGACCCGCCGACCCCCGCTCAGCGCGACCGTTTGTGGAACGACATCGTGACCAGCATCGACAACAACTACCCGGTCGTTGCGAACATCGTGGCGCCGGCGAGCAACCACCCGCCCGGCTACCCCAACTACACCGTCTATCACTACTTCACGGTGATCGGGTACGACGCGGACGCGGCCGAGGTCTACATCGCCGACTCGGCGAACTTCGGCGGCAACACCCTGTATTGGATCTCCTTCAGCCAGCTCGCCACGCTGATCCCGCCGAAGGGCTACTCGGCCTACCGCCCTTGAAGCGTGGGCGAGCGTCGTGCTCGCCGGCGCGCGGCGAGACCCACGCACGCGAGCGCCCAGATCGCGTCCCAGCCTCCCCTGGTTCCGGGCGCCGCTCGACAATCGCCCGTGCCCGAGCGGGCCTCGCCGCCGACCTCGGCGTCCGCGACGAGCCCGTCCTGCCCGACCCGTGCGTCCGGCGTGACAGGGGCTCGCGCATCCACGGGCTGCGGGCCGGCATCGGGCGGGGTGCCCTGCGCATCGGGCGATTCACACGTTGCCCCCGGCGGCAGGCCCGGACACTGGCCGACACAGGCTGTGACGGCCGGGGTGTCGGTGCCACACGCCCAGCGTGCGGACACCGCCGCCAGCGAGGTCAACTCCGAGCGCCAGGTGCGTCCGAAGTCATCGCTCCGCGCCAGTGTCCAGGTCGCGGTGAGAAACGGATTGGCACAGGCGTAGAGGGTGTCGTCCCCGGGCTCCGGCCCTCGGGTCACGCAGCCGAAACCCGGCGCGGGTGCCTGCTCGAGCGACCACACGGTGTCCGGCGTGTCGCTCCTGGCCACGTAGCCGAAAAGGGTCGAGATCAGGGCGCGCCCGCCCGTGGAATCGAAAACGAGCCGATCCACCAGATCCGGCACCGTCGTGACGGGCTCCCAGGTCGCTCCGTGATCCCGTGACCGGATCACGGTGGCCTCGGGCACCTGCTGCACCACCGCCCAAACCTCGTCCGCACCGGGCCTTGCGGCGAGAAACTCGACCGCCCCCGGCGCGACCGCCTCACCCCGCGGAGAGACGCTGATCGGCGCCCACGACGCTCCCGCGTCATCGGAGCGATAGGTCCCGGCGTTGCCGCTCAAGTACAGTCGATCCGGCGCTTCCGGATCGCGCAGCAGCGTGCGCCACGGCACCTCGACGAACAGATCGGGGCCCAGGAAGGTGCGACCGCCATCCAGGGTGCGGTACACGCCGTATCGCCCGCCCCCTTCAGTGCTGCTCGCGAGAAGCACCATCTCATCGGGACGCAAGGGATGGGCAGACAGAACGGAGGGGGCCACGTCGTCCGGGAGACCGGCGGCGCGAGCGAACGTGCAGGCGTCGTCCGTCGACAGATAGACGCCGAGCGTCGAGGCCACCAACCATCCACCCGCTGTCGCCGTGGCCGCCATGCCCACGATGGTCGCGTTCGGCGCGATCGCATCTTCACAGAGCCAGCGCGGCTCCGCGCCGAAGTAACCGAAGATGCCCTGGGTGTCGGTGATGAGCAGCGGTGCGCCCCCGAGCGGTGCCGGGAAGACGATCGAGGTCACGCGCGGTTCCGCACCGTGCCCTTGCGCCGTGCCGGGTAGGGTCGCCAGTAGGGCGACCGGGATGACGTGCCGCGCGCGGCGACGCTGCGAGGGGGGACTCCACATCATTTTTCACATCCAGTTCCTGGGGGGCCTTCGACGGGTCAGAACGACCGAGGCGCGTCGTAGCCGCCGCAGACGCCCAGAGGTCGGTCGCAGAAGTCTGCCCGGCACCCACCGCAGTCCGCGTCGTCCACGACCGCACACCAGAAGAGACAAAATGAACTGATGCAACTCAGCCAGGCGCCGTAGCAGCCTGCGCAGCGCGCGGAGAGACCGGTTTGGCCCGCCACGCACGTGTCGACGCACGTCTCCGGCTTGTTCACACACATCAAGCCGCAGACCTCGGAGATTCTCCGCCAATCAATGCTGGCGCTGAGTCGGGTCTCGTCCGCGTCGTTGGTACATGCGCCGTCGCCGACGCGGGTGGGGGCCGCAGGGTCGACCACGCACCGATTCCCGAAGCAGATGCGATTGCCTCCACCGCAGTCTTCGTCGGTCTGGCATTCGCTGCCGGGGGGCGCTGCGGTCGGGGCGGTGGGGGGGGCGGTGGGCGGCGCGTCTGGACCCGAGTGCCCGAGGTCGCCCGCGCCGCCGGGGACCGACGGTGGACCCGACCCTGGCGTGGCGTCGGCTTGCATCGCATCGCTGGGCGCCATGGGTTGCGAATCGCCGAGCGCGTCCGAAGGGGCGGCGTCCTCGCCCGAGGCGTCGATGGGGTCGAAAGTGGCCGCCGCGCACCCTGCAGCCGTGAGGGCCACGGAGAGCAGCATGCGCAGGGAGCGCCGAGAGCGGAAGCTGCGGTCCGTATCACCACGCATGGCGCGAGTATGCACGAACTCCGCTGAATCTGCCTCAAGCACGAGGTCGTCGCCCGTGGCGCGGCGGGCCGCGACGCCCGCGATGTTGCGCTCCACTTCGGCTTCTACGACCGCACCTTGGGCGCTGACCTCGGCGCGGCCTCACGGCCCCGATTCGCCCCCGCTCCAGCCGATCCCCACCCCCAGCGCGAACGCCCGCGCGGGGGCGCTGGGCGCGAAGCCGCCGTGCACCGCGAGCGCGACGGACGCGCTGAGCGGCAAGGTGCAGCTCGCGGCGGTGCCGACCGGCGCGGTGCCGCGCTCTTCGTAGGCCCACACGAAGACCTCGGCGCTGTCGCCGGCCCAGCCGAGGCCGGCGCGGTGCAGTCCCGGGCCGCCGCTCACGTCCCATCGCGCGGCGCGGAGCTGGGGACCCTGCCGCGGCCCGAGGCGCGCAGCCCCTTGCGCCCGTAGGTTCGCAGCACCCCGGTCCCGGTCCAGGGTGGGGCCGCCGTGCAGCGCAAACAGCGCGCCGTCGAGCCTCAGGCTCAGGTGGAACGTGTCGCGCCGGCTCGAGGGTTCGTCGGGCGCGTCCGGGCGCGTGAGTCGCAAGCCGCGCCAGGCGAGGGCGAGTCGCGCGGTCTCGTCACCGAAGCTCGCGACCACCCGCGGACCCCGACCCTCGAGGTCCCCTTCCGCGTCCCCGGCGCGGTCGCGTGTCACCGCGAGCCCCACGTCGACCGTCGAGCTCCACACGGTCAGCGCCAGCGCGGGTCCCACGCGGCGTTCAGCCGGTGGGCGACGCGAGCCGGGTCGAGAAGGCCCGCACGTCCGGCAGGGTCTCGAGCGCCCGCGCGACCGCGTCGGCGTCGGCACCGCTGGCGCACACGGCGATGATCGAGCCGCCCCCGCCGGCGCCGGTCAGCTTGGCCCCCAACGCGCCGGCCTCGCGCGCCCTTGCGACCATCACCTCGCACACGAGCGTGCTCACGCCCAGCGCGTTGACGAGGCCGTGGTTCACGTCGAAGAGCACGCCCAGTCGCTCGAGGTCGCCCGCGACCAGCGCCTTTTCGCCCTCGTCGGCCAACGCGCCGATGGCGTCGAAGACCGGCCCGAAGGCCCCAGGGTGGGCCGCGGCGCGTCCCTTGAGCCGTCCGACGAGCTGCTTGGTGTTGCCCGCGCGGGCCGTGAAGCCGACCGCCACGGGGAGCGGCGCGCCGAGCCCGATCCGACGTGTGGCGCCCGGCACACCGCGGCGGTAGTGCACGCAGCCGCCGAGCGCGACGGTCGTGTGGTCCAAGCCGCTCGGGTCCCCGTGGAACACCCCCTCGAGGCGAGCGGCGGCGTCGAGCAACGCGCTCTCGCCGAGCGACCGGCCCGCGAAGTCGGCCAGAGCCCGCACGAGCGCGACGGAGAAGGCTGCGCTGCTCCCCATGCCCACGCTGGGCGGCAGGTTGCCCTCCATCGTCACGAGAACGGGCGCGTCGAAGGGCAGCCCGGCGGCCTCGAGGGCCAGCGCGAAGGCGCGCGGCACCGCCTCGAGGGTGCGGTCTGCGGGCGCCGGCCGCACCGACTGCCCCCACTCCGGCACGTCCAGGCGCGGCCCCTGCGGGCTCTCGAGGCATGTGGCCGCCACGCCCCGGTCCGGCAGTGTGCAGGCGATGGCGGGGCGCCCGTGCACGACCGCGTGCTCCCCGAAGAGGATCACCTTGCCCGGGGCCGCTCCGGTCGCGACCCGCGTCATTCCGGACGTTCCGGCGTTCGCAGGGCGGCGAGCAGCGCCTCGGCGACGTGCAGCTTGATCTCACCGCGCCGCACGAGGTCGTCGGCGATCTGGTCGACCAGCGCACCCTCGGCCCCGGCGGCCAGCGCCACGGAGCGCGCGTGCAGCTCCATGTGCCCGCGCTGGATGCCTTCAGTCGCGAGCGCCCGGAGCGCCGCCATGTTCTGCGCGAGCCCCACGGCCGCGATCACCACGCCCAGCTCGGCGGCGGTCTCCACGGCGAGCAGCTTGCGCAGCACCTTCAACGTCGGGTGGACGTTCGTCGAGCCGCCCACCGTACCCACGGCCATGGGCAGCTCGATCTCCCCGTGCAGCCACTCGCCCTCGTTCCACCAGCGGGTCAGGGAGCCGTAGCGCCCGTTGCGCGCGGCGTAGGCGTGAGCGCCGGCCTCGATGGCACGCCAGTCATTCCCGGTCGCGATGGCCACCGCGTCGATGCCGTTCATCACACCCTTGTTGTGGGTGGCGGCGCGGTAGGGGCACGCATCGGCGAACTGCCATGCCTCTTCGATGCCGCGCGCGACCTCGAGACCGCTCCAGCCGTTGCCCTCCAGGTCGGCGTGCCGCACCCGACACGCGGCGCGCGCGCGTCGCCGGTCCGCCAGGTTGCTCAGGATCCGCAGCCGGACCCGACCGCCCGTGAGCTCCTCGATCAGGGGCGCCACACCCTCGGCCATGGCGTTGATCGCGTTCGCCCCCATGGCATCGGCGCAGTCGACGATCAGGTGCACCACCAGCATCGGCCACGGCGCGTCGATGCGGCGCACCTCCACGTCCTTCGCGCCCGCGCCCCGCGCCGCCATGTTCGGGTGCACCGCGTTCGCCCGCGCGATGAGCCGAGCCCGGGCCGCCTCGAGGTCACGCACGGCCCGCGCCGGATCGGGCACGTCCAGCACCTGCACCTGGCCGATCATCATCGGGGGGTCGGCGTCGCCGGTGAAGCCGCCCGAGGCGCGCACGACCTTCGCCATATTGCTCACGGCCGCCGCGACCGAGGGCTCCTCGACGACCATCGGCACGAGCCGGTCCACACCGTTCACACGGAAGTTCAGGCCGAGCCCGATGGGCAGCCCGAAGACCCCGATGCAGTTCTCGACCATCTTGTCGGCGCGGTCGAAGCTCAGGCTCCCGCCGTCCCGCAGGATCGTGAGGTCCTCGTCGGTCAGCCCGAAGCGGTCGTGCAGCAGCGTGTGTCGCGCCGTGGGGTCGAGCTTGTAGAAGCCGGGCAGGCGCGTGTCCGGGGTGCTCATGGCGCGCGCGCTCCGGCGCCCGCCGCCTGCGCAATCCACGCCGTCAAGCGCGGGCCGAGCACACGCGGGGCGCGCCGCAGCTCGGCGGGGGTTCTGCAGCCCGTGAGCACGTGGGCGATGCGCACGGCGGCGATGGTCTCTTCGAGGAACTCCAGCGCCCCGTCGAAGCCCCCGGCGTTGTAGGCCTGCAGCACGGGCCGGGCGAGGCCCGCGACGTCGGCGCCGAGCGCCAAGGCGCGCGCCGCGGCGAGGCCGTCGCTCACGCCGCCCGAGGCGATCAGGGTCACGTCCGGTGCGGCCGGACGACACAGCGCCACAGCGGCCGCCGTGGGGATGCCCCAGTCCGCGAAGAGTTGACCCAGGCGTGCCTGGCGACCCGTCGCCCGCAGCGCCTCGACCTTGACCCAGCTCGTGCCGCCGCTGCCGCTCACGTCCAGGCCGCGCACGCCGAGCCCGGCCAGTCGCGCCGCGACCCGCGCAGAGAGCCCCGTGCCGCACTCCTTGACCAGCACCTTGCCCTGGAGCGCGTCCGCGAGCCGCGCGATGGTCTCGTAGCCGCCGCGGAAGTCCGAGTCGGCCTCGCTGCCCGGCTGCACGAGCTCCATGGCCGGGTTCAGGTGAATGGCCAGGTAGTCCGCCTCGATCGACCGCATCACCTCGGCGGCGCGCGCGGGCCCGAGCGCCTGCGCCTGCATCACGCCCAGGTTGCCGAGCAGCACCACGTTCGGCGCCGACTTGCGGACCTGGAACGTGGGCGCGCAGTCGGGGTCGCGCAGCATCACCCGCTGGCTGCCCACACCAAACGGCAGGCCGAGGCGCTCGCACAACCGCGCGAGCGTGTGGTTGACCTCACCGGCCTCTGGGGGGCCGCCCGTCATGCCCGTCAGCATCAGCGGCGCGGGCAGCGTGTGGTCGAGGAAGCGGGTCGTGAGGTCCACGTCGTGCGTCGAGAGCTCCGGCAGCGCGTCGTGCACGAGCGCGACCTCTTCAAAAAGCCCGCGGTGGGCGCCGTGTTCGACCTCATCCCCTGCGCAGAGGTTCAGGTGATCGAGCTTGCGGATGTGGCTCTCGTGCATCGGGGCGGCCTTTATCATGGCGGTCGGGGCGCAGGAAAGACGCCCGGAGGCACGCCGAGGCTTCGCGGTTCGGCGTCGGCGCGGGTATATGTCGTGCCATGGGAGCCTGCGCGGTCGTCCTCTTTGCTGTGAGCCTGCCGGCGGCGGTCGCGTCGCCGGGCGCCGGGCGAGTCGCCGCCGGGCTCGGGCTCGAGGCGCGCGCGCCCGTGGTGGATCTGCGCATCGGGGTGCACGACCTCATCGCGGTGCTCGTGGACGCGACGTGGCACCCGAAGGCCCCGCTCCTGGGCACGCAAGTCCGCATCGCCGCAGGTCGATCGCGAGATGCGTTCGCCGCGGTGTGGGTCGAGGGCCACCTGCGCCCGGTCCTCACCGACCAGGTGCAGGACGCCGTGGCCGGCGGGGACGCGGGCCTGGGGGTCGGCGCGGTCGTGCGCGGGGGCGACCTGTCGGTGGGCATGGACGGCGGGGTCTCGCTGGGCGTGCCCGTCGGCGACCACCAGCTCAAAGACCTGGATCCGACGCGCGTCGACCAGCAGGGCGGTCTCTTCGGCGTGCAGCGCCTGTGGCTCGGGTACGACCTGGGCGAGCACTTCGGCTTGCTCGGCAACGCCGGCTTCGCGCTGCCCATTCAGTCCGTCCGCTACAACCGCCGCAGTGAAGAGGTCCTCGGCACCTGGGACGTGCGCTTCGGCGCCCGGCTCGTGGTGCGACTGTGAGCCCCCCAAACCCGGAGACGCCCGCTTGAGCGCCAACAACCAGTACCTCGACGACGTCATCCAGCAGCAGGCCAACGTGCAGATGGAGCTGCGCAAGGTCGCCGCCCCGATGGCCGTGTCGCGCGCCCGCATCGGGCGTGGTGGCGACGGCGCGCCCGACGGCGCCGGACGCAGCGGCGGCAGCGGCGGCAACGGCGTGGACGTGCGCATCACCGGCTTCTGGCGCTGGCAGACGGTGCTCGTGCCGCCCAACGCCTGGGTCGTGCACACCCGGCGCGGCCAGGCGCAGCCGCTGCACCTGGGCCTGGGCGTCAGCTTCCGGTTCGACCCGACGCGCGACTCCTTCCTGGTCGCGCCCGCCACCATGCAGACGCTCGCCATCAACGCGCGCTGCATCTGCGCCGAGCGCCAGGGCGTGCTCGTGCAAGCCTACGTGCAGTGGGTGATCGACGACTTCGGCGCCGCCTACCGCACGCTCGACTTCTCGGACACGGACGATCCCATGCGCATCGTCAACGTGCAGCTCCGGGAGCAGGCCGAGGCGAGCATCAAGGACAAGGTCGCCACACTCTCCATCGACGAAGTCCTCGCCGACCGGCGCCCCATCATCGAAGAGCTCACCGCGCGCCTGCGGTCCGTGGCCGAGGGCCAGGGGCTCAAGATCGTGCAAGTGCAGATCAAGGAGGCCGTGGTGTCCTCCACGACCGTGTGGGAGGCCATCCAGAAGCCCTTCCGGCAGGAGAAGATCCGCCTCGCGCGGATGGCCGAGCTCGACCGCGAGCGGGCCGTGCACGAGCGCGAGGTCGAGGACCGCAACGCCGCCGAGCGTGCTCGCATCGCCGCGGACGCCGAGACCGAGCGCCTGCGCCGCGCCCAGGAGGTCGAGCTGGCCACCAGCCGCGCCCGGCTCGAAGAGGCCCGCGTACACGCCGAGCTGGCCCAGATCGACGCCCAGCGCCGCCTGGACGCCGCCCGCGCCGAGGCCGACCTCGCGGCCCTGGCCCACACGCTCGAGCGCGCGCGGCGCACGCACGAGGCCGCCCTCACGCGCGACCGCCAGACCCTCGACGTGGAAGCCGCCCGCCGCAAGGTCGAGAGCGAAGTGAGCCCCGGCCATCTCGACGAGCTCCTCGTCCGCGCCCTGCCCGAGCTCGTGCGCCACCTGCCGCGCCCCGAGCGCAGCGAGGTCATCCACATCGGCGACGCCGCGCCCGAGGGCGTCGCGGCCTTGACCGCGCTGGTCAAGGGCCTGCGCGCGGTGATGAAGGGCAGCGCGGCGGAGTGAGGGCGCGGGCCTGCCCGTAGAGCTGCCCGGGCTCGAAGTGCTTGATCTCAAAGTAGAATCAGGCGACTCCGGGTAGATTAAAATCCAATTTTGGGATTCCCGATGCTGGACGTCTGACCCCCCGATTCATTCCTGATTCGCATGAGTCGTAGCCCCCGGGGGCGTCTACCGGCCCCGGCCCGACCCCGCCATTCTCGACCTCACCCACACCACGGAGGTCGACGACATGACAAAAGGATTGGCGCTGAGCTGGGGCATCGGGATCGCGGCGGCTGCCGGCCCGGTCGCTTCCCGGGCCCAGGATTCCGCGATCACCCATGCGATTTCGGTCTATACCGACGGCGGCACGACCGACGTCGGCGCGGGCGCATCCTGGCGATTGCGCCTCCCCGGCGGCACCCAGCTCGGGCTCGGCGTCCGAGCGGCGCGGGCGCAGGAGAGCTACGTCGATGGCTGGCGGGTCGACGACGCCACCAGCGTCTACGGCCAGGCCGAGGCCTACACCGTCCTGCTGCGCAGCGGCCCGCTCACACTCGGCCTCGACGGCCACGCAGGCGTCCGGCGGCTCTTCGCCGACGACGCGACGCCGGGGGGTGACGCCTCCACGGCGCTGGTCTCGGCCGTCGGCCCGGTCGCCCACGTGCGTATCGGTCCCGGCAGCCTCGCCCTGGGGTGGCAGAGCGTGCAGAACTTCCAGCTCGATCCGGGCTTCGCGGTCGACGCCCTCGGGCAGGTCGGCCGCGTCGGCTACGCCTTCGGTCTGACCGAGGACTGGCAGATGTACGCCGACCTCACGGGGGGCGGCCTCTTCGGCTACGACGGCGACGGCGGCAAGTTCCTGACCCGCGGCACGCTCGGCGTTCGTTTCGTGCCCTCTGCGGCCACCACCTGGACGGCGTTCTGATGAAAGGCCCGAAGACCATGCTTCTCCGCGCACTGTTCACACTCTCCGTCCTCGCGCCGCTCGCCGCCCACGCCGAGTCGCCCACCGTCGAGGCCCAGGTCGAGACCGAGTCCACCGGCGTGGGCGGCTACGTCGCGCTGGAGTGGCGCGCCTTCGCGCTGGCCGGGCACCTGAGCCACGGCCCGGGCTTCGAGGCCGGCGCCATCTTGCTGGACGGCCACCTCAAGGTCGGCCTGAGCGGCTTCGCGCGCCCCGGCCCCATCAACCCCGAGGTCTTCGAGGTCCAGGCCTCGGGCGGCCAGAGCTACAAGGGCAGCCAAACCCTCTCGTTGCGCTCCGACGGCGGCACCATCGGTGTGTTCGTGGCGCCGTCCTTCGCGGTGTCGCGCAACCTGCAGCTCGACGTGCCGCTCTGGTTCGGCCAGGCGGCCTTCGGCTTCTACCTGCACGGCGACGACCGCGACACACCCGACGGCCGCAAGCCGAGCGCCTGGGAGAACGAGCTCCAGGACGCACGCGACTCCGGCTTCGCGATGGGCGCCGAAGGGGGCCTCCGCCTCGCGTGGCGCTCCGACGACGTGCCCTGGCTCCGCCCCTACGTCGCCGCGCGGTACCTGCAGACCCTCGGATACGACGCCTACGTGCGCGACAACTACAGCGGCCCCAGCGTCTCCCTCGGCGTCGAGGCGGGGCGGTTCTGAGCCGGACGGCGGGTGCCGAGGATGCTCCCGCCGACCTCGGGTCCGTGGTACGCACACGGCATGCTCGATCCCACGCTCCTCGGTGAGGTGACCTCGGCGCAGCTCTTCGTGCGTGTCGTCGAGACCGGGAGCTTCACGCGCGCGGGCCAGGAGGTCGGCCTCTCGCAGTCGAACGTGAGCCGACGTGTGGCGGCGCTCGAGGACACGCTGCGTGTCCGGCTGCTCACCCGCACGACCCGCAAGGTCACACCCACCGAGGAGGGCCGGGCCTACTACGCCCAGGTGAAGCCCGCGCTCGAGGCCTTCGTCGAGGCCGGGATGGAGGCGCGGCGCACCGCCGGCGGGCTCGTAGGTCCGGTACGCGTCGCGGCGCCCGGCGCGCTCGGGCGTCGGATGGTCCTGCCTGCGGTGCTGGAGTTCGTCGAACAACACCCCGCGGTGCGCCCGACCCTACTGCTCTCGGACGACAAGCGCGACCTGGTGTCCGAGGGCGTCGACTTCGCCGTGCGGGTGGGCACGCCCAGCGAAAGCTCGCTCGTCGTGCGCCCCCTTGGGCGGTCGCCCCAGGTCTTCGTCGCCAGCCCCGCGTACATCGAGCGGCACGGCGCTCCGGGCGGGGCCGAGACCTTTGCCGCGCATCGGTGGGTGGTGCGCATCGGACCATCGGGCGCCATCTTCGGGCCGGCCAACATGCTGCCGCCGCCCACGCTCTCCGTCGACGACGTGGACGGCGCCCTCGACGCCGCGCGCGCGGGGGTCGGCGTCGCGATCCTGCCGCGCTGGCTCGTGGCGGACGCCCTGGCCGACGGCGCGCTCGTCCGGGTCGTGCCCGAGGCGCCCGAGTTCAGCGCGCCCGTCGTCGCCGTGTATCCCTCGCGCCGCTCCATGCCGCGGCGCGTGCGCATGCTGCTCGACCACTGCGCGGCGCATGTGTCGGCGATGCTGGAGCGGTGAGGGGGGCGGCGGTCCGCAGCGCCGTCCGTCCCATGCGCCTGTTGCGCGTCTACGCCTCCTCGTAGGCTCTCTCGAGGCCCGCGACGTCGAGCTTCACCATCGTCATCATGGCTTCCATCACGGCCTTCACCTTCTTGGGGTCCGAGTCGCGGATGAGCTCCGTGAAGCGTCGGGGCACGATCTGCCACGAGAGACCGA
>JBMOFP010000109.1:0-21309 GCA_049318805.1 Bradymonadia bacterium | reverse complement strand
AAGGAGCACTCCGTGTTTCAGCATGTGCTCGGAGTCATATGAGGGGATGCTTCAGTAGGGACTGTCCACACTCAGCTCGTAGACCCGTTTGGCGGTGCGCTTCGGATGACCGATCATGGCAAGGCGCTGGTTTTTGGCGGGACGCCAGCAACGCAAGCGATGGTGTCCCCACGCGTAAGCTTCACCTGGTAGCGTCGCAGGGGTCTGGTCGTCATTGAGGCACTGCGCCCGTGGGCGGAGTATCGAGATTCTCACGTCGAGAGTCTGCCTCCCGTAGCTTGCTCCTGGGGCCCAGACCTTCGGCTGGCACTTCTCATTCGGCGAGGCCCACTCGTACTGAAAAGTCCACCGGCCAACGAGCGGGTCGTCGTTGCCTCCGACTTCGTCTCCTACGTGGTCGCATGTGAGAACGACGTCGGGTCCGATCAAGGTTCCCGTTGCAGACGAGAGTCGGTCGAGAGTCCATGTACACACGGGCGCTCCGAAGCGCTGCGCGAAGGCGTTCAGGTGAACCAGCGTCCCTTGGCTATTCACATTCTCGGCGTAACTCTTCCATATCAAACTATCCAGATTCTTGAGACCATCCTTCTCGCCGGACCACGACTGACCGCAGTCGAAGCTCGCAGGCTGTGTACAGTCCGACTGGGGGCGACTTTGCTTGCGCACCATCGCATCGCCACTCGTGACGCCCCCGCAGTTGGGTACATTGATGACCAGGCGAATGCGGCAAACAGGTGCTGATAACTTCACTGGCATGGTTCGCCCTCGTATAGAGTCGTTCTCTTGTTGCCCGGTCTGCACAAGCTGCCGTCCTGGAGGATCTCTTGCGCGGACGCTGACTGTACGTCATCTGGGGGCTCGGCCAGATAGAGTTCCGCGTAGGCGTCACACGGGCACCTTCTTCCGTCGAGCCTCAGTTCGATACCATCGACTGTGTTGTCAGGGACCCGCAGCTGCACCTGAACCGCGCCGCGTACGTAGAATGATCTCTCGGTGCATGCGAAGTCGAAATCGAAGTCAGCGTTTGGCCCCGAGTAGCAGAACTCCTCGGCTTCCTTCGCCGGACTGGCTGCAGGGCAGGTGACACGCGCCATTGGATCTTGCAACGCTTGCTCAAAGCTTCTGCCCGAACCTACGAAAGTGAGCTCATAGCTCGGCAACGTGAAGTTGATGAACCGGGCTTCGACATCGGGAGCGGTACATGGAACGTCGTCCTCGTAGCACCCCACGAGGAGCACGGCCGCGACCCCGATCGCTGTGCGGCGAACCTCACTCACGCGAGATCTCGATCCCCGCCGAGATCAGCGCCGTCGCTGCCAGGGCGGTCATCGTGTACTCGAGTCGAATGTACTGCGCGTTCACCGTGAAAGGGGTTCCGGCCGGAGAGCCGGACTCGCCGTGGGCAGGCGCGCTGGCCGAGAGTTGGAGTTCGTTCTGGTTCGGTGACACGGTAACCGGCGTCGTCCAGTTGAAGAGGTCTTCGCTGGTCTGAATCTTGATGATGACGTTCGGCGAGCCGCTCACCGCGATCTGGTCGGCCACGATCAGCACCTTCGAAGCGCCATCGAGCGAGAGCGCTTGCGAGTGCTCGATGGAGACGCTGCTCGACATCAACATCGACTGACACAGTGGATGAAACATCGCTCACGCCTCCTGCGTGGTTTGGAGTTTGACACTCAGGAGTGCGGTGCCGGTGCCGCTCGTGGCCACCTTCGCCCTGACGAAACCCCGGAGGACCTTCATGGTCGAGGACATCGAGCCGAGCTGCACGCTCGGTGCGCTGGTGGCCGTGACGGTGCCGCCACTGGTCGGCGTCCAGTTCTCGAGGTCGTTGCTCTCTTCGATCGAGATTGTAATGCTCGTGAGCCCAACGATCGTGAAGCAGACGACATCGATGCCGACGGCCGTCTCGGCGTCGAGCTCGACGGGTTGTGAGTGTTCAACCGGATTCGTCGTCGAGCTGACGAAGAGCTTGTCGAGAACTTTGTGGTACACGAGGCCCCCCTCAGTTCCGGCTGATGCTGATTCCGCAGGCGTAGAAGACGGCTCCAGTGCCGCCCTGCGTCGACCTGACCCGGACGGCGACCGCGGTACACGCGCTCAGTGAGCTCGTGTTGAAGCTGGGCGCCGTGCTGAGGACCAACGTGGTGCCTGACGACGTCCACGTCTCGCCATCGTAGGTGATCTCGAGAGAGTGGGTCACGCTGCTGCCGGTGCCGCCCTGGGTGATGAGGTTGCCGCTCAGGGTCACCGTGGACTGCCCTTCGAGTCGTACAGGTCCCCAGATCGTGGAACCACCGGCCGCGAGATAGCCTTTCTCCGTCAACGAGACGTACATCGTGCTCTCCTATGTAAGTGGTATGCGATGCCCGCAGTCCCGGTCAACCGTTTTGGGACGTGCAGGGAGAGCTTGACGGGGGGGGGACGTCAAGTAGAAAACGTGCGCACTCGTCGAATTGTCCCCTAGAACGGCTGTCGGCGTTCAGCCCGTACGAGACGAACGCGTGTCAGGATGATGGCTGCAGTTTGACTCGATGTACGTAGGTTCCGAACCTGATGTACCGAGCCCGCGCGGGGACGCACGGCCCACGCGCCGCAGCCTCAGGTCTTCACGAACCACGCCGACGGTGTCGCAGACCAGCCGACCCGGTGCATGCGCGGGGGCTTGCCGTCGAAGTAGGCCTCGACGGCGGCGGTCTCGCCGGGCCACTCGTGGAAGGCGTACTCGTCGAGCACGACGATGCCCCCGGTGACGAGGCGCGGGTAGAAGGCGCGTAGGGCGGCGAGGGTGGGCTCGTACTGGTCCACGTCGAGGTGCAGCAAGCTCAGGCGCAGCCCGGGCTCCTTCTCGACGAAGGCCGGGCCGGTGAGGGCGATGTCGCCCTCTTCGAGGAAGACACGCTTCTTCTGAGGGACAAAGCTGTCGCGGTTCGCGAGGTCGATGAGCGCGGCGAGGGTGTCCTGGAAGCCATCCGGGTTCCAGCCGCCCACAGTGTTGCCGACCGCGGCGTTCTCGCCGTCTTGCGCGGTGAACTGGTCGAGGCCCTTGAACCAGTCGAAGCCGATGACGCGCTTCGTTCGGTCGCCGGGGCAGAGGATTTCGAGGAACTTGGCGAAGAGGAGGAGCGTTTCCCCTTTGTAAACGCCGACTTCCACGATGTCGCCCGGCAGGTCGGCCACCTGCTTGAAGATCTCCCAGTACGCCAGGGCGCGGGTGAAGTGCATGCGCCGGGCGAAGCCGGTGAGGTTGCGCATGAAGTCGTCTTCACCGACGTGCCGCGCGATGAGCTCGCGGTAGGCCTGGTCGATGTTGTGGCTGATCGCGAGCGAGGGCCGCTCGGCATGACCGGTGGGGTTCTTCACGTTGGACATGGGCGACCCTCTCAGGGCTCGAGGACGACGTGGTTCGGGTGCCGCTGGCGGACCAGCTCGAAGCTCGTCTCGCGCCGATAGGTCCAGCGCTGCGCCGCCCAGGCCGCGTCGGCGGCGTGGCAATAGCGTGCGTTGAGCACCCACCGCGCCCGCTCGGAGTGATTCACGCCGCCCCGATGCAGCAGGAAGTGATGGAAAAAGAGCGTGTCGCCCGGGTCGAGGTCGAGCTCCACGGCGCGGCGCTCCAAATCGGCCTCGTCGACGTCGGGCATCCGCACGTAGCGTTCGCCGGTCGAGGCGACGAGCCGCTGCAGGTGCCCGTGGGAGCCCGGCACGACGGCCAGGCGCCCCATGGTGGCATCGATGGGCAGGAGCGGCATCCACGTGGTGATCGTGGGGTCCGAGGCCAGGTTGTAGGGGTAGTCCTGGTGCCACGGGAAGAGGTGCCGGGTCTCGTCCTTGCGGTCGATACGCACCCACGACAGCGTGTGCGGACACAGGATGTGCTCGGTGCCGAAGAGACCGGCGCAGATGCGCAGGACCCGCGGGTCGTGGACGAGCGCCTGGTACTCGGTCGTCCACGCGATGGCGTCGTAGACGGCGGCGCCGAGCGCGCGCTCGTGGTCACAGAGCCGGTTGAAGTCGGCCTGCAGGTCGCCACTCGGCTCGAGGCCCACGCGCCGCAACTGGAGCCCTATCAGGGCCTCGGCGCGGTCCACGAGCGCCTGCACGGCGTCCTGAGGGCGCGCACCCCGCACGATGAAGGCCCCCACCGCGTCCAGGGCCTCACGGAACGCTTCCGCCGGGGCGTCGAGGGGGAGTACGGGCAGGTTCTCGTTGGCCATGGCCCGCATCATGCCGCAGGCCTTACGGGGAGTCGATGGCCCGCGCGGCGGGGGTATTCCCGGTGTGGCCGAGGTCGACGCGGCACCTCCAGTCCGGGTCCGGGACGGGCGGTTCGCGCATGCACGCCGATATCGGGTCACCGGCGTCGATGGCGACCGAGCCCGGGCCGAGGGTGTAGTCGTCGTTCGCGGCGTCGGTGAAGCCCGGCTCGCCGCCGAGTACGCCCAGTCCCACGGTGGCGACGGCGTCCAGCGTGAGCCTCTGGGCCGCCGTGACGAGGCTGTATTGAATCGACAGGTTGTCGGGCAACGCCGCGGGGTTCGTGACCGGCCCGACGAGGATGGAGTCGTCGACCTCGGCGGTGCCGCTCATGTCGAACTCGACGGCCGCGCTCGACTCCTCGACGCAGCCCGACTCGAGCACGGTCGTCAGGCCGGAGATCGAGACGTCCGCGGCCCTATCGCGGAGGAGCATGCCCAGACAGCGATGGCGAGCACCGCCGATCCGATAGCTCAGCTCACCCAGACTGACCACTTCGATCGAGTCCGTGATCTGTACGGCCGCCGCGAATGCGGGGTCGTCGTCGCATGGGTTCTCGCTCCCCAGGTGGTGATAAGTGTTCCGCAACAGTCGGATGCCGCTCGACTGCCCGTCGACGAAAACACCCCGGGCCGATCCGGGCTTGTGGCAGGCGGGTACGGGAGAGTTCAGCGGGCCTTCGGCCGGGCTGTCGATGAACGAGATCTCGGAGTCCCGAATTTCGATGTCGGAGGAGCCCGTGATGCGGATGCCCGCGGCAGAGCCGGCCTCGGGGTGGGCGCCCGCGCCGCCGTGGATCTGGCTCACCTCGACCCGGTCGAGCAAGACGTTCGTCGAGCCGGCCACGTAGAACCCTCGGACCGTCGTAGATCCCTCGGGCACAAAGTTGCCGCGATTGTGGCCCGGGGAGCGCGCGGCGCCGCCGACCACGTTCTGAACGCTGCAGTCCGAGATGCGAACGTCACTGCTTTCGATGACCGTGACTTGCCCCCAGTTGGTGATGGGGGTGCGGGTGGTGATTCGACACCCCTCGATGGGTGGGGGCCCGCTCTCGTTGAACAGGTAGTACACAGGGTCGCCGTCGACCGTATTGCTCGAGTCGATGTCGTGGTCGGGGGCGTCGCCGTTCACGTAGAACCCGAAGACCTTGCCCCTTCGCGGGCGGTTGAACCGCGCGGAGTTGACGGAGGCCGCGCCATCGACGCCCCCGACGAGGCCCGAGACCGCGTTGCGCCGGACGACGGACCGCGCCGCGTCGCGATAGAAGTTGATCCCGATGGCCGTGCCTCCGAGGCCCGGAAAGCCGCGGCCTCGATCCGCTCCGCCCGGCCCCCCGGTGAGCCGTTCGATCACATTGTCCGTCACGACGGTCCGTTGCGCACCGGCCAGGGAGATCCCGTTGACCAGCCCGCCTTCGACGCCCGCCGGGGCCGGCGTCTGGCAGTTGGCGTCGTTTCCGCCACCGCTGCCCGCGGGGCCGCCTTGTAGGAACCGGATCGTGTTGCCCACGAGGCGAACGTCGTCGAACAACCCGACGTAGATCCCCGTGAGCGCGTTGCCCTGGCGCCCCGGGTTGTCGTCACAGTCACCGACCGGAAAGGACAGCGCGTCCGTCGTGTCGGAGACCCGCTCGATGAGGCTTTCGAGCACGCGAGCACGGTCCCCTACGATGGAAACGACGCGAAGATCTTGGGGGGGGGTGTTTCCGCCGGCGCTCGGCGTGCCGTTGAAGATCCGCACACCCTGGAGCGTCGCGCCCGCCGTCAGCTCCACGCCGATGTTGCCGTCCTGAAGGTCGAGCTCGAGGTCCACGAGCTCGCTGTCCGGACCGAACCGGAAGCGGTCGTTCCGGTTCGACTTCGAGAAGCGGACCTCGCCCCGTACCGTCGCCTGGATCCGCAGCGAGACCTTCAAGCTGTCGTCGCTGGTGGTGTACTCCCCGGGGCGGACCCAGATTTGGTCGCCGGGGCTGGCCGCGTCGATCGCCTCGTTGATCGTGAGGAAGGGGGCCTCGAAAGTGCCGTCGCCGCCCGGGAGGGCCACGACGTCGACCCACCACTCACGCGCCCCGGCGAAGACGAACTCACAGCCGGTCGCGCCGAGATTGTCCCGATCGAAGTGGCCCGGCAGGCACCGGTCGACGGCACACTCGCCCGCTGCGCACCGACTCGACGCGCCGTCGAATGCGCAGACGCGGCCGCACACACCACAGTTGTTCGCATCGAGCTGGAGGTCGATGCCCTCGTCGACCAGACCGTCGCAATCGTCGTCGAGCAGGACGCTGAAAAAGTCCGTCCATGGACTTTTTCAGCCCCGCTCCGCCGAAGTGAATTCGGCTTCACTCCCGGAATCATTCGGCTTTTTCAAAGCCTCGATGATTCCGCCGGGCCGTCCTGGCCCGGGCAGGCTGCTTTTTCAGCAGCCTGCTAGGCCGTCGCAGACCTCCTCGCGTGCGTTCGGGCACGGATTTGCATCGGGCTCCGCCGCGTCGGGCGCCGCCGCGTCGGTCACGTCCACCGGGGGCGGCGGTCCGTCCGTCGGCTCGACGACGGCGTCCACGACGGCGTCGACGACGACCGCGGCGTCGTCCACGGGTGGAGCGGCGTCGAGGGGCGGCGCACCATCGAGGGTCGCGGCGCCTTCGTCGACCGGCTCGACCTTCGCGTCGCTCGGCGCCTCGCCCTCGTCCATCGACAACGCCCCGTCGTCGAGGACCGCCGCGTCCGTCTGCGGCCTCGCGTCCTCGCTCAGGCCCAGGTCGGGCGCAGGCGCGGCCGCGTCGGGCACGGCACCGGCCACACACCGCCGTGCCTCGAGGTCACAGGCCCCGGTGGGGGCAATCTTCAGGGGCGTCGCAGGCCGCACGGCTCGCGAACTCTACACACCCGAGCGTGAACCCGAGGCTGACGGCAACAAGGAGAATCGACCGTGCGCGCGTCACCATACGAAAGCGACCTCCGCGCCGGTCGGACCCACGGCGACCCGCGATTGCGCGTTGTCCCAGACCAGGAGACCCACCCCCGCCGCGGCCAGCCCGAGACCCGCGCCGACGCCGATCCAGCCGAGCGCCGTGGCGTCGTCGTAGTCCGCGCGGAGCCGAGCGTACTTCGCGTCGTTCGCCGTGTCCGGGCCGACTCGACGCGCGTCGTCCGACGCGTCGGCGGCCTGGGCGTGACTCCACACGCCGAGACCAACGCCGACGGCGCCGAGTCCGATGGCCGAGACACCCAGCCAGAACGGCCACGCCGCGCGCGCGTCCCCCGGCGGCGGCGCCGTGGCGGACGCGGTCAAACACGCGGGGTCCTTCGCGGACGCCGACGCGGGGCTCACCTCGGCGCTCGACGCGGGGGTCAGCGTGAGCGACACGGCGACGGTCTCGCCGGAGGCGACGACGACCTTGCGTGTGTCCGCGGCGTAGCCTTCCAACTCGAATCAGAGCGTGTGTGCGCCTGCGGGCAAGCGGGTCTGCGCGGGTGTGACCTGGGTCAGCGGGTGGGCGACGTCGTCGAGGAAGACGTGGGCGCCCGCGGGGGTCGACACGAGATCGAGGCGCCCGTAGTTCGCCCTCTTCCACAGCCCCTCGGCGAGCGCGGCCACCGCCGCGGCGTCCTGCTCGCCCGGCGCCTTGCGGAGATAGTCCTCGTACGCGCGCGCCGCGTCGGCGAACCGTTCGGCGCGCTCGTGGCTCCGCGCAGCGTTGTATGAAAGCTTGGGAGAGTCGGGAAAGATGAGGAGTCCGGCCTCGAACTCACGGGCCGCCTCGGCGAAGCGGCCCTGGCCGTAGAGTGAGCGACCGAGCCGATACCGCTGCGCGGCGAGGGCGGGCGCGCCCGGCTCGAGCTCCGCCTGCACGCCCGCGTCGGCCGGCGTCGAGGCCGGAGCGCCGGCGACCTGTCCGGTCGCAGGCCCCGCGACGAGCACCAGAGCCGAGACGATGAGCCCATGTCGACGCAGAGCGCTCACGGCGAATTCCCCCCGGAAGGTGAGCTGGAGTCTACCTCGGTTTACGGAGCGTTGCGCTCACTGATCGTCGACAGGTATCCCATCCGCACGGTCGGGGTCGACGTCGAGGGGGAGCACGGGCAGGTTCTCGTCGGCCATGGCCCGCAGAATGGCGTCGGTTTCGCGGCGCGAGGCGCAGGCTACGGGATGATGGGCTGACCGTCGCACAGCAGTTCGAGCTCTTCGGGGCACCCGGCTTCGTCGCGGCCGTTCGCGCAATCTCGTCGACTGTCGCATCGGGCGGTCGCCGGTACCCGTACTCCAGCGTCACACTCGAAGGTGGGGCAACCCGCCTCATCCTCGCCGTCCGGGCAGTCGCTCGACCCGTCGCAGCGATAAGACTCGGGGAGCTGCGTACCGTCGCCGCAAGCGAAGGTGGGACAGCCTGACTCATCGGTGCCGTCCTCACAGTCCTCGAACCCGTCACACCGATCTTCGGCGTCGTAGAATGTTTCCCCCGAGCCGCATGCGACGCGGCCTACGAGATCGCACGCGATGAAGCACCCGAGGAGCTGCGGGGGCTCTTCGTCGGAAGTGCCATTGGCAACGGAACAGATGTACGCGTTCAGGTCCTCGCACGAGGTCGCGAGGATACACTCCTGGTTGCACTCGTCCTCGGGGTCCGAAGCGTTCACATCGCAGAGCGCGTTCCCCGATTTGATCACGCCGCACGTCCGCAGGTGCGTCGTCGCGCGCTCGCAGACGTCACTCTCCGCGCCCCCTGCGATGCCGGGGCCGAGGACCGGGGTCTCTGGCGCTTCGCCGCCGGAGTCATCACCGCTCAGGCAGCCGCTCATGTGAAGGGGGAGCACGGCCAACGCGACCAGAGTGAGCTTGCGATGTGTCTCGGTGAACCTCCCGCAAGTCGATGACTTCAACCCTCAGGCGCCGCGACCCCGAAGAACCGGGAGAGCAGCGGGCCGTTGCCTTGCACCGCGCAGCGCTGCGTGTACAGCTCGAGTCCGCGTGTGCCGCCGAGCTCGCTCCCGCCGCCTGCGCGCCCGGGGCCGCCGTGGTTCAAGAGCGGGAGCACCATGCCCGGCGACAGCGCCTTCTCGGCCATCTTCGCGTCGGTCACGGTCAATCGACCATGCCATGGCGCGAGCTCGAGCACCGCCTCTTCGAGCCACTTGCGGTCGTCGCCGTAGATGGACGCCACGAGCGAGCCCTCACCGCGCGCCACGAGGGCCGCGGCCGAGCGGGCGTGGCCGTCGTAGGGCATCACGGTGGAGACCGGGCCGAAGACCTCGAGCCGATGCACCGGATGGGCGTTTGCGGGGTCGTCGGCGCGGAGCAGCAACGGCGAGACGAAGCAGCCCTGCCCAGGCTCGACGCCCACGGGCTTGCCTGTGCCCGGCTCTCCGAAGACGGGCCGCGCGACCTCGAGCAGCGCGGCGATGCCGTCGAGCGCGGCTTTCTGCTGGTCGCGTGTGGCCAGCGGGCCCACGTGCACGTCGTCGCGCGACGGATCCCCCAGCACGGCGCCGCGCAGGCGCTCGGAGAGGTCCGCGATGACCTCGTCGAGGCGGTCGGCGGGCACGAAGATGCGCCGCGTGGCCGTGCACTTCTGGCCCGCCTTCTGCGTCATCTCGGTGTGCAGATGGCGAATGAGCGCGTCGTAGGTGGCGTCGTCGGCACCGGGCGCGAGCACGGCCGAGTTCAAGCTGTCGGCCTCGACGTTCACGGGCACACCGGCCTCGAGCACGCGCCGATGGCCGCGGAGCCGCGCGCCCGTGTCGGCGCTGCCGGTGAAGGCGAGCACGTCCTGGGGCCCCAGGTGGTCGAGCAGGTCGCCGGCCCCGCCGCACAACAGGCTCAGCACGCCGGGCGGGCACACACCGGCCTCCACCAGGACCTCGACGATGCGCCACGTGACCAGGGCGGTCGAGGTCGCGGGCTTCGAGAGCACCGGCATCCCGGCGAGCAGCGCGCAGGCCGCCTTCTCGCCCAGGCCCCACGCGGGGAAGTTGAAGGCGTTGATGTGCACGGCGACACCCTGGCGCGGCACCCGCACGTGGTGGCCCTGCACGCGCCCGCCGCGGCCGATGTCGAGCGGAGCGCCCTCGACGAGGAACCGCCGGTCGCCCAGGGACTTGCCGAGCTCGGCGTACGCCATGAGCGTGCCGATGCAGCCGTCGATGTCGAACTTGGCGTCGCCCCGGGTGTTGCCGCCGTTGGCGACGGCGAGCTCGATGAGCCCCTCCCGGTGCGCGTGGATCGCCTTGGACATCGCGGCGAGCAAGTCGCCCCGCTGGGCGAAGGTCATCGCCCGCAGGGTCGGCCCGCCTTCGCGGCGCGCGAAGTCCAGCGCCGCGCCCAGGTCGAGGCCGTGGGTGTCGCACGTGGCCAGGGCCGCGTCGGTGGTGGGGTTGGACAAGGTCGCGGTCTTGCCGCTGCCGGACTGCCAGCGACCGGAGAGGTGACTCGAGAGCGCCTGCATCGAAGCCTCTTCTAGAATGAAATCAGGAGTTTACCAGTCGACGACCGCGTGCGCGCGCGCCAGGTCCTGCACGGTGTCGATTTCGCGCCATCCCCCCTCGATGGAGGTCGCGAAGACGTTGTCGCCCTCGGCGATGCCCACGTTCAAGAGGTCCGTGAGGTATGCACGATCGAGGCTGCGGGCGTTGCCCAGGGGTCGCTCCATGCCCTCGGCCAGCGCGCGGGCGTAGCGGGCCCACATACGCGCCACATAGGGCGCTCGGAACCGCGCGAGCCCGATGAACTCGCCGAGCGCGCGGCCCGGTCCGACCTGTTTGCCGACCTCCTCGACCAGTCGATCGGACTGGCGGACCGTGCGGCAGAGCTCGGCCTCGGAGATGGGGTGGTCGGTCCGGCCGTCGTAGGCATGGTGCCAGCGGCGGTCGACGACGAGGGTGGCGTTCGCGGGACTCTGCAACAGGGCGGCGACGGCCTTCGGGTGGTAGACGATGTCCGCGTAGCTCACGATGCAGTCGCCGGTGAAAGCGGGGCCCGCGGCGAAGAGGCTGAGCAGGATCTGGTGCTGGGCGTAGTTCGGGTTGTCGACGAACCGGATGCCCTCGGGGCGGTCCGGCTCGATGCGGTCGCCGAGGTAGCCGCGCACGATGACGATGTCACGAATGCCGTGCAGCCGCAGCGCGCGGAGCTGGTGATGCAACATCGGGCGGCCCGCGACCTCGACCATGCACTTCGGCCGGTCGTCGGTGAAGGGCCGGAGTCGAGTGCCTTGGCCCGCGGCCAGAATCACGACGCGGGGAGGCGGCCCGCGGTGCCCGGTCGCCGGTTGTCGTCGGAAGTTCACGGGGGCGCACTCCTCGGTACCGAGCGGCCGAGCCGCAGCAGAAGAATCAGACTACTCTGACCGACATAGAGCAAGTGAACCCCGACATACGCCCACAAAAAAACGTCCAGTCGATCGAAAGCGGCGAAGATCGGCAGGGTCATGGGGTACTGGCTGATCGACCTGAAGACGAGCAACAGCGGCCACATCGGATTTGTTCGGTCGTGGGACGCGCCCGCCGCCTCTCCGTGCTTCATCACCCGCGCGCCCGTCGCCGCGGCGTACTCCGGGGAGCGCATGAACTTCGTCAGGCTCAGGGCGCTGCCTACGACGACGAGCCCGCCCAGGCCGAGCCAGAGGGCCTGCTCGCCGTGGTGCTCGAGATGCGCGAGGCGCAGGGCGATGGACGCGACCAGCAGATACGCCTTCAGCTCGTCCATGAGGAAGTCGAGCAGCGCGCCCACGGGGGAGCTGCGCCCTGTGACGCGGGCGAGCTGACCGTCCGCGCAGTCGAAGATGTACGACAGCTCCACGAGGCCGACGCCGAGCCACAGTCCGAGCGGGCCGGGCACCGTCGCGAAGACCACCGCCGCCGCGAGGAAGACCGCCAGCGAGAGGAACGTGACCTGGTTGGGGGTCGCGCGCGTGCGTGCGAGGGCGGTCACGACCACCGCCGCCGGCGGCCGCGCGATGAAGCGATTGAAGAGGCTGTCCGCGGGCTTCTGGCTCTCGCAGTAGATGCGGCGAATCTCGGTGAGCATACGCCGCGCTCAGTGGCCGTGGCCGTGGTGGGGCGCGGGGTGCGGGGCGCCCCCTGGGGCCGTGACCTCGACGCCACCCGTGCAGTGGGCGGCGGGGCAAGGGGCGGCGCGCTCGGCCTCCAGCTGCAACGTGGTGTGCAGGTGGGGGTGCACCTCGCGCGCCGCGGCCTCCGCGGCCACGAGCACCGCATGCGGTGACGCGTCGACCGCGTGCACGACGTGCGCGGTGAGGACCACACGGTCCGAGCCCAGCGTCCACACGTGCACGTCGTGCACCGAGCGCACGCCGGGGGCACACGCGAGCGCTTCCGCCAGCACGTTCGGGCTGGGGTGGGTGGGCGCCGCCTGCATGAGCACCAGGGCGGCGTCCCGCAGCACGGACCACACACCCGCGAGCACCATCGCGCCGATCAGCAGGCTCGCAACGGCGTCGGCGGCGTGCCAATCCCAGAGCAGGACCGAGGCGGCCGCCAGGATCGCGCCGAGGGAGCCCAGGGCATCCGCAGACATATGCAGCATCGCGGCACGCACGTTCAGGTTGGTCGAGCCGCCGTGGCCGTGGGCGTGGCCGTGGGCGTGCGCGTGGTCGTGGTCGTCGTGCTCCGAGGTGCCCGCACGCAGCAGCAGCAGCGCGCTCACCACGTTGATGACGAGGCCCGCGAGACCCACCCAGAGCACAGGCTCCGCGTGCATGGGCGGCGCGCCGAAAACGAGGCGCTCGCCGGCCTCGAAGAAGATCGCCCCGCACGCGAGCGTGAGCACCACGGCGTTGACGAAGGCGCCCAGCACCTCGGCCCGGGCCATGCCGAAGGTGTGGCGCCCCGTCGGCGGTCTACGCGCCACGTGCGCCGCGAAACGGGCGAGGGCGAGCGCGGCCACGTCGGCGACCATGTGCGTGGCGTCGGAGAGGAGCGCGAGGGAGCCCGTCCAGAGGCCCACGACCAGCTCGAGCACGAGGAAGGTCGCGTTGAGCACGAGGGCGACGGTGAGCGCCCGCTCTACGGAGACACGCATGGGCGGACCTTCGACGTGACCGGACCTGCGAGTCAAGTGTGCGCGTGTCTCAGTCCGCCAGGCGACGGTCGCGGGTCTCGATCACGAACGGGATGAGCAGCAGGCCCGCAAGGGGCACGACGCCCACCCAGAAGAGCACGTCGATGGCGCTGCCCAGGGCGTCCTGTCCACGCGACGCGATGCTGCCGACCACAAACGGCCCGATGGCCGCGATGAAGCGGCCCACGTTGTAGCAGAAGCCCGCGCCCGTGCCCCGAAGGCGGGTCGGGAAGAGCTCGGGCAGGTAGTAGGTGAAGCTGCCGAAGACACCGAAGACCGTGAGGCCGATGGGCAGGTACATCCAGATGCGCACCTCGGGCGAGAGGTCGAGGCCGAAGGCGCACAGGATCGACGCACCCGAGAGCACGAAGTAGGTGGCGAACATCGCGCGCCGACCCAGGTACTTCGCCGCCGGCACGGTCAACAGGGTGCCCACGAGGCCGCCGAGGTTGAACATGTGCGTGGCGTTGGTCTTCCAGGTCTCGATGAGGCGCTGGGCCTCGGGCCCGACGAGCCCTTGCAGGGCCGCGGCCTGGGCGCCGAGGCCGCCCGCGACCACGGGGATGAACGCGTTGCACGACCACCACATCACGAGGGCCGTGGTCGCGAGCAACATGCCGGTCACGGTGGCCGCGCGCCACTCGGGGGTGAAGAGGTCGCGGTAGCCCGGCGTGGGCGAGGACTGCGCCACCTGTTGCCAGCGCTCGGGCTCCTTCACGAAGAGCCGCACCAGGAAGGCCACGAACGCGGGCGCGAGGCCGCAAAGAAAGACCCAGCGCCACGAGGTCTCGGGGGTGTGCTTGAGCAGGTCCCCCGCGATCTCCATGTTCACCAGGGCCGCGAGCAGCAGACCGACCGGCGCTGCGGTGTAGAGCAGCGCGCCGGCTTCCACACGCCGCCGCTCGGGCACGACCTCGGCCACCATGGCGGCGCCCGCGGCCCACTCGCCCCCGATGCCGAGGCTGGCGATGAAACGGCATACGAGCAGGAGCTCCATGTTCGGGACCGCGGCGCATGCGGCCGTGCCGACGGAGTAGAGCAGCATCGTGATGAGCAGCGTGCGGGTCCGGCCGATGCGGTCGGCGATCTTGCCGAAGAGGATGCCGCCGAGCGCCCACCCTACGAGCAGTAGGCTCGTCACGATGCCGGTCCACTTCAGGGTGGCGGCGCGGGCCTCGGGGCTGCCGATCTCGAGCCCCAGCAGGGTCGGCACGCAGTTCGGGGCCACGAAGTTGAAGAGGATGCTGTCGAAGACGTCGAAGCCCCACCCGAGCCAGGCGGCGAAGAGCACCGTCCACTGGTAGCGGTTCATGTCGAGGAAGGTGCGCTGCATCAGGTCGCCTTGCGTGAAGCTTCGAGCGCGCCCAGGGCCTCGCGCAGGAACCGCCGCAGCAAACCGAAGGTCTCGGCGCCGTGTGCGCGCCGCAATGCGGGCAACGCGGCGGAATCGTTCAACTCTTTGAGCGCGTCGATGGCGGCGGCGCGCACCGCGAACGTGGGGTCGCGGAGCAGCGCTTCCAGGCGCTCGCGGACCCGGCGACGCGGCGCGGGCTTGGTACCTTCGGCCCGAGCGACCCGCGAGAGGCCGGCGATGGCCGCGGTGCGCACGAGCCGGGGGCGGGTGCGCGCGGTTCGGTCGAGAAGGGTGTCGATGGTCTCCGGTTCTTCCTGGGCGGCCAGCGCCGAGACCGCGGCCGTGGCGATGCACGCGCGGGGCGCGTCGACCTCGAGCTGCGACTCGATGACGGCCCGCGACGCGGGGACCTGGATCAGGCCGAGCGCCTGGAGCAGCCCGCAGCGGGCGCGGTGGCTCGTCTCGACCGCGAGGCGTGTGGCGATGCGCGGCACGACGCTGGGATCGGCCCCCACGCCCACGGCGCGTGAGAGGGCGATGCGGACGCGCCAATCCGCCTCGGTGTCGAGCGCGGCGAAGAGGGCCTCGCGCGCGGTCTCGGACCGGTGCTCGCCGAGCGCGCGGGCGAGCTCGATGCGCGTGGTCGCCGAGGTGTCGGAGACGAGCGCCCGGGCAAGCGCCTGCTGGTTCTGCGGGGTGGCGCGGCCCGCGAGCACACGCGCCGTGCGTCCGCGCAACAGACGCGGCGCGGTGTCGACCAGGCGCGCCCGGAGCGCGTCGTCGGGCTCGTCCTGCTCGTCGAGCTCGATGAGGCACGCGAAGTCCGGATCGAGGGCGACCCAGCGCGGCGCCTTGTCCAGGGGCAGCACGATCACACGGTGTCCGGGCGTCACGGGCACCCGGAATCGAAGCGACTCTCCGGTCGAGGTGCCCACACCGAGCGTCGCCACGAGGGACTGCGCGCCGTCGTCGAGGCGTGTGAGCTCGACCTCGAGCCCGTAGCGGGGGTCGAAGCGCCACTTCGGTCGGACCTTCGCGTGCCCGGCGCCGTAGACCATCTGCTCGAAGAAGGCCGTGAGGTCCTCGCCGGACGCCTCCTCGAAGGCGCGTCGGAGCTCGGCGGTTTCGGCGGCTCGACCCGCGCAGGACGTGACGTAGCTGCGCACGCCCGTCCAGAACGCGGTCTCCCCGAGCTGGTCGCGCAGCGTGTGCAGCACGAGGCAGCCCTTCTCGTAGGCGTGCCGGTCGAAGAGCACATACGGGTGCGCGTACTTCCGGGTGACGATCGGCCGCGCGTAGCGGTCCCGCGCCTCGCCGAAGTAGTGGTCCCGCTCGGCCAGGAGTCGACGCTCGAAGTCGTCGTCGCCCTCGAGCGCCTGCATACAGAGGATCTCGAAGTACGTCGCGAAGGACTCGTTGAGCCAGAGCTCGGGCCAGCCGCGGGGCGCGATGAGGTCGCCGAACCACTGGTGGGCGAGCTCGTGGGCGAACAGCCGCTCGAGGTCCTCTTCGTCGAGGTGTCGGCCCTCGATGAGCGCCAGGTCCGTCAGGCTCGTGAGGGTGGTGTTCTCCATGCCACCCCACATGAATTCCTGAAGAAAAACATGGCCATAGCGGCCGAAGGGGTAGGGGGTGCCCGTCGCGTGCGCGAAGAACCGGAGCATCTCGGGCATACGCGCGAACAGGACCCGCGCGTCGGCCTCGCGGCCCGCCGGCACCCAGTGGTGGAGCGACACACCGTCGGCTTCGTCGGTGACCTCGACGAGCCGATCGACCACGAGGTTCAACAGGTAGAGCGCGTGCGGTCGCTCCATGGACCAGCGGAATCGACGACGCCCCTCGTCCACGGGCTCGCCGCTCGCGGTCCCCTCGGGGCGGCCGTTGGACAGGGCCACATAGCCCTCGGGCACCGTCACGGTCACGGTCGTCGTGACGAGGTGCTCGGGCGCGTCGAAGCAGGGGAACCAGTGGTGGTGGTCCTCCATGGCGCCCTGGGTCCACACCTGGAGCCGCTGGGTGGGCACCTCGGGGTCGAGGGGCACGAAGTGCAGGCCCGTCGTGGGCTGAGCGCTGTAGGCGACGACGAGCTCGACGCGTTCACCCGGCACGAGCGCCGGCTCGAACTGGACGTCCAGCGCCTCGCCCGCATGGGCGAAGGGCACGGCCTGGCCGTCGCGCGTGACGCTCCGCACGGACATCCGCTCGGGGTCACCGGCGTCGAGTCGAACGGTGGTGACGGCGCGGGCCCGCACCTCGAAGACGTGGGTCACACGCCCTTCGACCAGGACGACCGCCGGGTCGAGCGCGACCTCGAGGGCGACGTGCCGGGGGGTGACGGGCAGCGCGCGTCGGGCGTCGACGCGGGCCGCCGGCTCATCGAAGACGTGCGGCGGACAGGGCAGCAGGGGCTCGTGCATGGGGGGATTCTGGAGCGCCGCCCCCGGAAATCAACCGCGGGCGGCGCGGGCGTCACGGAAGCGTGACGAATTCCTGAAGGGTGTCACCCGCGGGGCCCACGCGCGCCCGCGACACGGCGTGTCCGGCCGGTCCGCGGGCTGGCGCGCTCGTTGCTCTCCGTGGGGGGGTCGGCCGTTTGGCCGCACGACGTCGGAGGTCGAAATCCCATGAAACTGGATCTGGAGACGGTCGTCGCCCACCTCCGCGAGGAGCTCGCGCGGTTCGAGGCCCGCGAGTCCCGCACCTCGGCGCATCTGCGCCGCGAGGATGAGCCCTTGCCGGCGGACTGGGAGGAGCGAGGCAGCGCGCTGGCCGACGACGACGTCGTCGTGGCCCTCGACGCGGCCGCCCATGCCCGGATCGTCGACCTGCGCGGCGCCCTCGGCCGCATCGAGGCGGGCGACTTCGGCCGGTGCGCCTCCTGCGAGAAAGAGATTCCCCCCGAGCGTTTGCTCGCGTTGCCCTCCACCCGCGTTTGCATTCGGTGTGCCCCATGATTCACGAAGTCCGTGGTGACCTTCTCCTCTCTCGCGCGCAGGTCGTCGCGCACGGCATCGGGCCGGACGACGACTTCCACTCGGGTCTCGCGCTGGCCCTGCGCGAGCGCTGGCCCGCGATGTACAAGGACTTCCGCCATGCGTGCCACACCAGCAAGCTCGAGCCGGGCGACCTGTGGACCTGGGCGGGTCCCGGTCTCGTCATCGTCAACCTGCTGACCCAGGAGCCGCCCCGCGGTGGGCACGGTCACGCCGGCAAGGCGACCGTGGCGAACGTGAACCACGCGCTGCGGAAGCTGCGACAGCTCGTGGAGCACGAGAAGTTCCCGACGCTGGCGTTGCCGCGGCTCGCCACGGGCGTCGGCGGGCTCGAGTGGAGCGAGGTCAAGCCGCTCATCGAGCATCATCTCGGCGACCTGTCGTGCCACGTCTACATCTATACGCAGTACCACGCCGGCGAGACCGCGGCCGAACCGACCTGATCGGTCGACGGCGCGGGGCGGAATGACGCATCATACGCCGGCTTGATGAAAGGCCGGCCGCGATGCGCCCTCTCTGTCCGCTCACCTCGATGCTCCTCTTGATGTCGCTCTGGGCGTGCCAGGGCCCCGAAGCCTCGTCGGCGGCCTCGGCCGCTCCGGTCTCGGCGCCTGCCTCGACGCCCGCGACGACCTCTCGACCGGGGCCGCCCACGCTCGCGCCCATCGACGCCGGCGCGCTCTGGACGAAGTACTGCGCGCTGTGTCACGGGGCCGACGCCACCGGCTACGTCGCCGACAACGCGCCTTCGCTCGTGAGCGAGACCTTCCTCGCGACCGTGAGCGACGGCTTTCTGCGCGAGAGCATCGCCCGCGGTCGACCGGGCACGGCCATGGCCGGTTACGCCAAGCGCGTGGGCGGTCCGCTGGAGGAACGCGAAATCTCGGCGCTGGTCCAGTGGGTGCGCGCGCAGCGTCCGGTGACGCGGATCGTGCCACTCCCGAACACGGGCGGCGGCGATCGGGTGAACGGCGAGGCGGTCTACACGGCGCAGTGCGCGAAGTGCCACGGCACCCCGGCGCAGCGGGTCGACGCGGTGCACCTCGCGAACCCGGTCTTCCTGCAGTTGGCGAGTGATCCGTTCATTCGACACGCCATCGTGCACGGCCGCCCGGGCACCCGCATGGAGGCCTTCGGGAGCGTGTTGACCGAGACGCAGATCAACGACGTCGTGGCGTACATCCGGTCCCTCGCGCACCCCCACTTGGACAAGCCGCCCATGGCCGCCACGGCCGCGCCGGTCAAGGTGCCGGAGTGGCGGTCGTTGCCGCTGAACCCCAACGGCAAGACCCCGAAGTTCACAGTGCGCGCAGACCGCTTCGTGCCGATCGTCGAGGTCAACCGCGCCCTGGCCGAGAAGCAGCGGATCATCATCGTCGATGCGCGCGCGCCCTCGGACTTCGTGGCGCTGCACATCGAGGGCGCCGTGTCGCTCCCGTATTACGACCTCGGGCTCATCGACAAACTGAAGAACGACGGCACGTGGATCATCGCGTACTGCGGCTGCCCGCACCACGCCTCGGGGGTCGTGGTCGACGAGCTGAGGAAGCGCGGGTTCAAGAACTCCGCGGTGCTCGACGAGGGGCTCTTCGCCTGGCAGCGGGCGGGGTATCCGATCGTGGGCATGCCGGGCATGCAGGGCATCGCGGCCCCGCCGATGCACCCGGGACACGAAGGGCACGACCACTCGGGGCACGGGCATGGGCACGGGCACGGACACGGGCACCCGGGGCACGTAAACCCGCCGCACGGTCACCCCGGGCACGTGCACTGAGGCTCGGCGCACTGCAACGGCGCAGGATTTTGCCCCGGCATCGCGGACCCGCTTCACCCTAGGGTACCGGGCGTGGAGACCATCGACCTCGTGACGCCGCAGGGCGAGCTGCCCTTGCCTTTCGAGGCGCTCGTGCGGTGCGTGGCCGTGAGCGAGGCCCGGGATCCGCTGGTGGTGCCGTTGCCGGACGGCCTGCTCAGGCGCGCCGACGCCCTGGCCATCGCGCACGAGGACGGCGAGGTGCGCGGGGTCGCCTGGCGTTTCACGGGCCCCGACGGGGTCGTGCTCGACGCGCGGGTCCTGCCGGGGCGGCGGCGGCAGGGCATCGGGCGGGCGCTGCTCACGGCCGTGAGCGGGCCCGTCGGGCCGTGGATGGCCGGAGCCGACGCCGCGCATCGGCCGGCACGCCGGTTCCTCACGCACCTGGGCTTCGCGCTGCGCGGCGTGGTCTTTCATCAGCGGTGGGACGGCCCGGAGAGTGAGGTGCCGCCCGCCTTCGCCACCGCGCAGATGGCCGACGCCGCGCCCGGCGACGACCTGGGCGCGCTGCTGCGGGACGCGGGCGGTGGTGCCGCGCCGCGGCCGCCCTGGGCGCGGCTCGCTGCCCTCGACACCCTGCCTGCGGAGCGGGTCCACCGACGCGTCGCGTGGCGGGACGGACATCCCGTGGGTGTGGTGCTCGCCCACCGCGAGGCCGAGGTGTGGGAGGTCGACGGGCTCGGCGTGCTCCCGGGCGCGCGGCGCTTCGGCATCGGGCGCTCGCTCGTGACCGACCTCATGCGCCGCGCCGCGCGCGCCGGGCTCGGCGTGCAGCTCCGCGTCGCTCAGAGCGACGACGGCGCGGTCTCCTGGTCCACCGGCCTGGGCTTCTGGACCTATCGCACCTGGGCAATGTTCGAGAGAGACGCGCCGCTGTAGGCGCGGGCTTCACTGTCTCGGCGGTGCGATGCCGAAACACACCTCGGCGCACGAGGTGTCGGCGAAGCGGGCTTCGTAGGGTGTACCCTGGGGCTGCGTGGAGTCGTAGGCGTAGGTCGGGTAGGGGTAGTCATCCGGCTGGCCGAGGGTCGCGTTGTCTTCCGGTCCCGTGAGCAGGCAGGCGCAGAGGCTCTCTACGTTCCTTCTGATGGAGCCGTTGATTTCGTACCATGCTTCTGCCCATTCGGGTCTGAAGGAGCAGGTCGGTATGAAAACCTCCGCGCAGTCTTGCATGCACTCCACGAGCAGAGCAGGGCCCGGAAGCCCGGGATGTTCAGGCCTTCGTGTGTCGAGACAATGAGCCACGCAGGCGATCGCGCCGTTGTAGGTGCGTCCTGCAGGGAAGGTGCGGCCTTCCCTTCGTCGGTCAATGGACATCGCAAACTCGACCCATGCGCCAAAGACACTGGGACCGTCGACCCCCCTGTGTCAGCGTGGTTGTCGCCTGATTTCGGCAGGGTGACGGCCGCTTCGGCCGCGGAATCAAGGGGCGAGAAGCCAGGACGAAGTTGAGGCCCATCGCCCGTCGTGAACGAGCCCGAGTTTCCGCGTGATTGCGATTTCTGACTCCCCGCGCGTTCGTGTCCTGAAACCGAATCGACCTGCGGACTCCAGCGCGCGAGTCGCTTTGCTGTTGACCGCAGCGTGGGGTCCACGCGATGCGAACGACATGGCGTCGTTCCTACTCCGCTGGCTCCTCGCGCTGCAATGCGTGCTGCTCGCGGTGACGCCCGCGCAGGCCGGGGTCACGGCGCGGCTCAGCGACGACCCTGGCGCACCCACCGCGTTGTTCTCCGAGCTTCTCGAGCGGGACGCCACCGGGCGCGTCATCAGCGCCTCGGCGACCTCAGGCCCGCGCGGCACGGCGCCCGACCTGT
>JBMOFP010000108.1:0-21393 GCA_049318805.1 Bradymonadia bacterium | reverse complement strand
CAACGGCAACGGCAACGGCAACGGCAACGGCAACGGCAACGGCAACGGCAACGGCGGCAACTGCGACAGCACGGATCCCGCTGGACGCGCGTGCAACGGCGCCGATCCGTGCCAGGTCTCGTGCTCCTGTGGTTCGACCACGGGCGGGTGCGACAATGGCGCCTGTGTCTCCGCGGCCGACGCCTGCAACAACGCCTGTGGCGACGGCTGGGACGGCGACTTCTGCTTCGTCGGCGGCTCGAGCGGCGGCGGCGGCGGCAATCCCGGCGGCGGCGGCGACCCGGGCGGCGACGGCGGCGACGACGAGCCCCCCCCGCCCCCGCCGCCCGCGAGCGAGGACCCGAACGCCGGGCGCACGGAGTGCTGCAGCCTCTTCGACTGCGGCGCGACCATCTCGTGCCCCTGCGGCGAGGTGCAGGGCTGCAACATCCAGGGCAACAATGAGTGCGGCTTCTGCTACGTGGACGCCGACTGCGACGCGTACTGCGCCAGCCGCCAGTAGGCCGTAGCGTTCGGCGCGCCCGGCCCGCCTACTCCACCCGCACGGGCGGGGGGGTCTGCACGTGGCGGCCGAGCTTGCGAACGCGCTCGAACTCCTGGTCGAGGACCGCGAGGGGCGGGTCGATGGCCGGTCCCTCGAAGCCGACGACCACGAGCGCTCGGTACTCCCCGGGCGCGGCGAGCGAGACCCGGACGAGCACCTCGTCCGCTTCGTCCCCACGGGTGCGCTCGCAGCCGGGCTCGTCGTGGCAGGCGAAGACGAGGGTTCGGTCGTTGCGGTAGACCCGGACGGCCGCGGTCTCGCCGTTCTCGACCCGGGCCCGCAAGACCAGGGTATCGCCCGGTCGAGGCGCGTCGCCGCGCATCTGCTGGGTACCCCGCTCGACCCCGAGCTCCACCACCGGCGGCCCGACGCCCGCGCCCCCAGGCCCCGACCGCATGAGCACGAGCCCGACCACGACCGCCGACGCGAGGCCCAGCGCAGGCACCAGCCATCGCCACAGGGACCGCCGCGGCGCGCTCTCCGTCTGCGCGACCCGGGCGAAGACCCGCGCCTCCCAGTCCGGCGGGGGGGCCCACGCTCGACCGGCCTCGACGAGCTGCGCCTCGAGGCGCGCGTAGGCTGCGCGGGCCTCCAGACAGTCCGGGCACGTGTCGAAGTGGGGCTCCAGCGTATCGCCGCGCTCGAGCGCGAGCAGGCCCTCGGTCTCGAAGCGCTCACAGGGCATTGGGCACCTCCATCGGGCTCATGCGGCGCTCACGCCCGCCCCCTCGAGGCACTTGCGAAGAACCGGGAGCGCGCGGGCCACACGCGCTTGAATCGTGCCGGGTTGCTCTCCGAAGAGTCGCCCGAGCTCGTCGTAGCTCGACGCTTCCTGATATCGCAGAAGGACCGCGGAGCGGGTGTTCGGTTGCAACGCCTCGAGACAACGCTCCAGCGGAACCCGCGTCGACGCCTGCGCCGCGACGGCCTCGGGGGTCGGCGCTTCGTCGGGCACCTCGGCGACCCGGCTCTCCTCGCTCGCCCCCCCGAAGGTCTGGAACCGTGCGTTCCTGCGCCGCGTCGTCTTGAGCGCGTCGAGGCATCGGTGCCGCGCGATGGCGTTGAGCCAGGTCTTGAAGCTGGAGCGGCCATCGAAGCGCGAAAGGTCGCGGTACGCCTCCACGAAGACCGTCTGATGCACGTCGGCCGCCAGGTCGGCGTCCACGACCAGCCCCCGGCACAGCCGGTACACGGCGTCGCCGTGCAACCGCATCAGCAATCCGAGCGCACGCTTCGTGTCGCCGGCCGAGCACGCTTGGCGCGCCTCCAGCTCGTCGTGCGCGATGTCTTCTGAGCGTCCCACGCGCCGCCAACGTATTCGACGCCTCGGCGCTTCGCAATTCGTCGGGTCGCGGCAGGGTTCGCATGGAATCAAGGCGACGCGGGGTCGACCTCCACGACACGGATTCGATGGGAGGGTAACGTTGTCGCCATGGAGCCGAATCTCGAAACGCAGGTCGACGTCGTCGTCGTGGGTGCGGGCCTCTCGGGCCTTGCGGCGGCGCATGCGGTGGTCGCGTCGGGGCGCACGGTGCGTGTGCTCGAGGCCAACGACCGGGTCGGCGGCCGCACCCACAGTCAGACGATCGGGAATGGCGTCTTCGACCTGGGCGGCCAGTGGCTCGGACCCGACCAACCCCGCATGCTGCGACTCTGCCGCACGCTCGGCGTGGAGCTCTTCGCGACCCACCACGAGGGCACGAAGCTCGCGTGGGACGGCCAGCGCCTGGTGCGTTCGCCCGGAACGATTCCCCGGCTGCCCCCCCACGCGCTCCTCGACCTGCACTTCGGCGTGAAGCGCCTGGACGCCGTGACCGCCCGGGTTCGTCGGGGCGCCGTCCGCACGGACCCCTGGCACCGCGCTTTGGACGCCCGTTCGCTGGCGGACTGGCTCAACGAGAACCTACGGACACGCGGTGCCCGAGAGGTCGTCGTGCCGGCGTTGCGTGTGGTCTTCGGCGCCGATCCCGAGGAGGTCTCGGCGCTCTTCGCCTTCCAGTACGCCCAGGCCGGCGGTGGGTTCATGAAGCTCATCGAGGTCGAGGGCGGCGCTCAACAGTGGCGCTTCGTGCGCGGCGCGCAGACGGTGTCGCTGGCGATGGCCGAGGCTCTGGGCGGACGCGTGCGCCTGAGCGCGCCCGTGCGCCGTGTGCGGGCCGACGACGCCGGCGTCGAGGTCGAGTGCGCCGACGAGCGCGTCCGGGCGTCGCACGCCATCATCGCCGTGCCCCCGCCCCTCTACGCGGCCATCGACTTCGAGCCCGCACTCCCCGTCGCGCGCAGCCAGCTGACCCAGCGCATGCCCATGGGCGGCACCGTAAAGGCGCACGTGCTCTACGAACGCCCCTTCTGGCGTGAGGCCGGGCTCTCGGGCGAGGCCGTCTGCACACGCGGACCCGTGGCGGTGACCTTCGACAACACCTCCCACGACGGCGCCCAGCCCGCGCTCCTGGCGTTCATCGTCGGCGACACGGCGCGCCGATGGTCGGCCCGCCCGGCGGACGCACGCCGCGGCGAGGTCCTCGATGTGCTGCGGGCGCTCTTCGGAGACGCCGCGGGGCGGCCGACGCATTACCTGGAGCAGGACTGGTCGACGCAGCGCTGGAGCCTCGGCTGCCCGACCGCGAATCTGCCGCCGGGCTCGATGTTCGTGTGCGGGGACGCGCTCGACAGCCCGCGCTTGGGGCGCCTGCACTTCGCCGGCACGGAGACGGCCTCGAGCTGGCCGGGTTACATGGAGGGTGCCGTCGAAGCGGGGGAACGCGCGGCCGAGGCCTGCCTCACCGCGGCCTGACGGTCGGCGGATCAGTCCGTTGCAACGGGAGCGTGCCGCGGCGCATCTTTCCCCGCGCCATGGACGTCACAGTTGAACGGACCGCCGCCGTACGGCGTTGGCTCCTCGTGGTCTTCTGGGCCATCGTGCTGATGGTCGCCATCGGTGGCACCACACGCCTGACCGGCTCGGGGCTGTCCATCACGGAGTGGCAGCCGTTCCGCGGCGCGCTGCCGCCGTTGAACGAAGCCGACTGGCAGCTTCTCTTCGACAAGTACAAGACCTCCCCCCAGTTCACGCAGGTCAACGCGTGGATGACGCTCGCCGACTTCGAGCGGATCTTCTGGTGGGAGTGGATTCACCGGCAGTGGGGCCGCTTCATCGGGCTCCTGTTCTTCGTGCCGTGGGTCTACTTCATGGTCCGCGGGCATCTGCAGGGCGTCTGGCGCGGTCGGACCGCCGTGGCCTTCGTTCTGGGCGGCCTGCAAGGCCTGCTCGGGTGGTTCATGGTGGCGAGCGGCCTCGTGGACGAGCCGCGCGTCAGCCACTACCGCCTCACGGCCCACCTGATGCTGGCGTTCTTCGTGGCGCAGTACGTGCTGTGGCTCTGGCAGGGCCTCGGCCCGCAGCCTCCCGGCCCACCGCCCGACCGCAGCGTGGCCCGGCGCGCGTGGGGCGTCGTCGCGCTCGTGACCGTGCAATGCACCTACGGCGCGCTGCTCGCCGGCACCCGGGGCGGCTGGCTGTTCCCGACCTTCCCCGACTTCAACGGCGCCTGGCTTCCCCCGAATGCGGGCACCCTCTCGCCGTTCTGGCGCGACGTGCTCGACAACCCCGAGACCGTGAACCTCATCCACCGCGTTCTCGGTCTGCTGACGCTCGGCGCGATCTTCGACCTGTGGCGACTCTGCCGGCGTCACGTCGAGGCCGGCGTGCGTCGGCGGAGCCTCGATGTCGTGCTGGGACTGGCGCTGTGCCAGGTCACGCTGGGCATCGTCACCGTCATGACGCACATGCAGTTGCACGCCGCGGTCACCCACCAGGTCGGCGGGCTGCTGCTTCTGTCCGCCGCGTGCCTCTTCGCGTTTCGTGTGCGAACGACGTAACGGATCCCCTGGTCTGCGTAGTGTCCGATGCACCCCAGACACCGCGGAGACTCATCGTGATCGTGACACGCCTTTGGATGGTTTCGCTGCTGTGGGTCGCGGGGTGCGCAGCGGACGAGAGCTTGGACTCGGCTGAACCGGACGCGAGCCCGCGCGGGGGCGCCGACGCGGCGTTGGCCTTGCCGGAGACGGACGCCCTGCCCGAGACGGACGCCGCGGCCCCGGACCTGCGCCTGCCCGAGGACGCCAGCATCCCGGATGCGGCCGCCATACCCCCCGACGCTGCGGTCGCCGAGCCTGGATGCGACGCAGACGGCGAGCGCGGGGCCGAGGTCGGTCAAGTGCTCCCCGACCTTGCGCTAGTCGATTGTGACGGCAACGCCTTTGCCCTCTCGGACCTGTGCCCGCGGGCGGTGGGCTATGTCTTCGAGTTCGCGGGGTGGTGCCCACCGTGCCGGCGCTTCGCCGCAGGCGCGGCCTCGCTGTACG
The DNA here is from genome assembly GCA_049318805.1 of Bradymonadia bacterium. GTDB lineage: Bacteria > Myxococcota_A > Bradymonadia > UBA7976 > UBA1532 > CANLBD01. Next base: position 16,481 of record JBMOFP010000108.1, on the reverse strand, counting down.
ACCGTTTCTCCGAGGCCGGCGGCCCCGGGTTCGAGATGCTCGTGGTCGTGTCCCAGGACGACGACGGCGACGACGCGGACGCGGCCTTCTGCCAGAGCGTGCGCGCGCAGTACGGACTCACGATGCCCGTGCTGTTCAGCCCGACGGGCGCGTTTCCATCGGCCCTCGACGTGCCGCCCAACGAGGTGCACCTGGTGACCCGCCGGGGCGGACGGGTCGAGCACGCCGACCACTACGGCGGCGACACGATCGAGGCCGTGCTGGTGGACGCGTTCGAGGCCGAGGGCCTCGCGCCCCCCAGATGAGCGCGGGCGCTTACGGCGTGGGGTCCACGCAGCCGTAGGCTTCGGCGCCGGCGCGGGCGCGGCGGGGCAGCGCTTCGCAAGACTGGCCGCCGGTGCAGGCCGAGGCGTTCGACTCGGGCGCGCAGCCACGCACGCACTGGCCATCGCCTTCGCTCGAGGCGTCGCCGGCGCAGAAGGTCGTGGGCGCGCCCGGCATATCGGGGCAGAAGCGCGTGCAGGGCTCGGTGCACAGACCGGCGCGACCGGCCTCGAGGTCGGCGCCGTCGCAACGGCGCCCGTCCTGGCACTCGGCGTCGTCGAAGCAGCGGTCACCGATGAAGCCACGGGTCCCAGGCAGGCACACCTCGGCCTGGGTGTAGGGCTGACCGAACCGGCCCGCCTTTGTCGGCACGAAGTGGTCGCTGGTGCGGCAGTCCTCGTTGTGGACCGAGCGCTTGTTCACGCAGATCCCGCGGGTCGCCTCGGCGGCGTCGACCCCTCCGGTGGGGTTGGCGACGCAGAACGTGACGGGCGCGCCCTCGCGGTCCGGGCAGCCGCGGGTGCACTCTCGCGTGCAGAAGCCCCGACCCGACCAGGGGTTGGTGGCACAGAAGCCGCCGTCGAACGTGCAGTCCGCGTCGACACCGCACTCACTGCCGATCCACGGCTCACCCACGTCGACCCGCGCGCCGCTCCCGGTGCGCTCGGGCTCTCGCTGCACGTGCACGGGCACCTTCGCCACACCCTTGATGCGCGCGTAGAGCTCGAGCACGTCGGCGGCCTCCATGCGCAAGCACCCGTGGGAGACGAAACCCCGTCGCAACGTGCCGCCGTTGGGCGCCGTGTAGCGATCGATGGGCCCGTGAATGCCGTAGTTCCCGTGCCAAGACAGGAACGGCAGCCCCGCGAAAACCGGGAGTCGTTCCCCGGTCTCGTCGTTGGTCCACCAGGTCTTGCAGGGCTGGATCGTGGCCGGCGTGATCTCGAAGGTGGAGCGGCCGGTCGTCAGCACCGGATGCATCGACAGGGACTCACCGAAGGTCGGTGACCCGGGATCGCGGTCGATGGCCCCCGGCCCGATGGGGAACGTGTGATCGAAGCCCGACTCACGGTCCACGAGGCGCAGCGTTTGTCCCTCGATGGAGACGAAGATCTCCGGCTGCGCCAGCACCGGGAGCGACGGGACGGGCTTGCAGTCCAGCGCGGCTCCGAAGCCGTCGGCCTTCGAGTCGGGGGCCTCGAAGCCGCCGAGGGCGAGGTCACCGCTGCCCGTCGGCGTCTCGACCAGGGCCGGGGGGGTGTCGTTCGCCCGTTCGGGGGCATCGGCGCACGCCACGAGAGCAAAAGCGGAGAGCGAAGCGAGGGTGAGTTCAATGCGCATGCGCCGCGCCCGTGCATGGAGCGCGCCACACGGATCCGGCCAGCGCGGTCGCCAGCGCCGGGGTCAGGCCCGAGTCAGAGGCAGTCGGCCCAGGCCTCGCCCTCGGCCGCACATGCGGCAGGCCGAGCGAGCCCGTCGCTCAGGCACTCGAACGCCTCGGCGGTGACGGCGAGGCACCCGAAGTAGCGCTCGAAGGCCGTCGCACAAGCGTTGCGGGCGCGGCCGGCGCGGGTCTCGCAGTCGGCGACACAGGCCTCGACCACGGGCCCCCCGCACGCGCGCTCGAAGGCCTCGCAGTAGGGTCCGCAGACCTCGGCGGGCGCCATGGCGGCGTCCACCTCGGCGTCGGCCGTGAGGGGCGAGTCCCCACTCGTGGGGCTCTCGCCACACGCGACCCCCAGGAACGCCACACCGCTCAGGGAGAGTCGGCGCATGCGCGACCGGAGCTCAGCGAGCGGTGGCCGTGACATCGGTGACCGTGCGGACCTCGGTCTCGTTCGCCTGGTCTCCGATGGCCATCAACGAAACGAACCGTGTTTCGGCCCGCAGCGTGGAACGGACCGGAAAGACCCGCGAGAGGTCGACCTCGACTTGACCCTGCCCGGAAGAGCTCATCGACTTCAGCTTCACCTGGCCACCGGGCAGTCCCGGGACCGCCATGGGCTGCTCCCCGGCGCGGATCTCCGTCGCCACCTTGAGGGTCAAGCGTGAGCCCTCGCGGGAGACGACCTCGTAGCACGCCGTCTGCACGACCGACACCCCGGACAGCGCAACGTCGTCCGTCACGGTCCAGACCGCGCCGAGCCCGATCGGTTCGGTCGGCAAGGGCACCGAGAAGTGGTTGACCGCGCTCTCCAGGTTCGCCACGAGCTGCGAGGCCTGTGCCGTAGGGTTGGGCGCACGGTCGAGATCGGGCTCCCTGGGCACGCCTTGCGCGTCGAGGGTGCGGGACCGTTTCTGTCCGACCAGCTGCTTCAGCGCGTCGTCCAGCGCGGCCGAGGCCTCGGCCTTCACGTCGGCGTCGGCCTGCGCACGCGCTTCTCGAACGACCGTCGAGACAGTGAAACCGCCGTCCGGCAACGTCGCGGCGACCTGCGCGTCCAGCACGAGCAGGGTCGTGGGGACACGGGCAACGGGCGCATCCTGGCCGTTGGTTCGGGACTCGAGCTCGATGCGAGAAACGAGGTCGATGGTCTGGGACTGGCCGACCTGGAGCGACAGCCGCGCCGCCGTCCGCGGCTCCGCCCCGGCGGACTCGAGCAGGACACGTGTCGGCGCGCCCGCGGGAGACCGGGTCGAAGGGGGCGAGAGAGACGCGGCCTGCGTCGGCACCGCGGCGCTCGGCCGCGCCGGGGCGGGCGCGCTCGGGCGCGCGTCGTTCCCCTCGCAAGCACTGAGCGCCAGCACGAGCGCTCCGACGAGACAAGATCGGGTCAAGGGGGCCTCCGGGGAACCTGCGTCGAAACTAACACGCATGCGTCCGAGGGACGGCGCCGAAACGAGCGGGCCTCCGCGGGCATCTCATGGGTGCCTTGCCGACGACGCGAGGCGTCCGATACGTTCCGCACCGTTGAGTCCCCGACCCCCTCCGGAGGCCCCGTGAGTCTGGCGCCGCTCCCCACACCCGCTGGCACGCCCATGGGGCGCGTGCTGCGTGTCGGGGTCGTCCATGAGGGCCTGCTGGTCGCCGAGGCGTGGATTGCGCCCGACTCCGCGGACAGAGACGTGGTCCTCGGCGATACGCCGGGTCTGGACATGTTCGTCCCCTGGGCGACCGGCGTGCGGGCGACGGCGCTTTTCCGGCGGCGCGGCGGCAAGTGGCACCTCGTGCTCGCCCCTGGGTTGGGCGGCGAGCTCGTGCGCGACGGCAAGCCCCACGCCATCGAGCGCCTGCGTGCGGCGGGCCAGAAGAAGGCGAAGTCCGGGGACGCGCTGCTCGTGGCCCTCGAACCCACGACCACAGGGAAGCTGACGCTCGCGGGTGCCCGTGTCCTCTTCCAGTTCAGCCAGCGCCAGCCTCGACCCTTCACGCTCAAGCCGCACAACCCGTTCCTGGAGGCGCTGCGACGCATCGAGGTCCCCTTCGCGAGCGCGCTGATGGCGTCGACGGTGTTGATCCTGGGCACGTTGCTCACGGCCTACGAGCTGTACCCGCCCACCGAGGACAACCGGAACATGTTCATCGTCACGCAGAACGTGAAGATGCTCATCGAGGACGTGCCGCTGGTCCCCGAGTCGGCCGCGCCCGAGGAGAAGGCCGAGGCGAAAGAGCCCGCGGCGGACGCGAAGGCGGAGGCGCCGAAGTCCGAAGCGCCGAAGAAGGCCGAAAAAAAGACCGAGAGCGACCCGAAGCAGGCCCGCGCCGCGCTCCAGGAGAGCGTGACGAAGCGCACGATTCTCCAGTACTTCGCGGCGACGAAGGACGGCGACACCCCGAACGTCATCTCCAAAGACGAGCTTTGGGATGGCCGGATGCGCGAGGCCTTCGACGGAACCGCGCTGATTCTGAGCGATCGGGGGAGCGCAGGTCCGTCGGGCCGCGGCCTGCGCGAGGGCGGCTCGCTGCAAGGCACCGTGACCGGCCTGGGCGACGGCGACCTCTCCGGCGGCGGCACGGGGCCGGTCGAGACCGGCACGACCAAAGAGCTGAAGGTGAAGAGCAACGTCAAGGCCGACGCCGTCGAGGAGATGTTCGGCGGCAACCTCGACCGGAACGTCGTCAGCCAGACCGTGCAGCGGCGCATCTCGGCCATCAAGGCCTGCTACGAACGTGAGCTGAAGTCGAACCCCACGCTGGCCGGCAAGGTCGTGGTGCAGTTCACCATCGAGGAGAGCGGCCGAGTCGGCACCACGACCGTGACGACCGACACGACGGGCGAGCCGCGGGTCGGTCAGTGCATCGCCCTGACCATCTCGCGCTTCAAGTTCCCCTCACCCGAGGGCGGCGCGGTCACGGCGAGCTACCCGTTCGTGCTCCAGCCGGGGTCGTAACCGCGCGACCTCAGCGCAGACGCAGCGCCATCCGCATCCGACGCAGCGGCTCGAGCGCGCGGCGGCGCGGACTCCGGGCCGTCAAGCCCTGCTCGAGCTGGCCCAGGATCGCGACGAGGCCCGCCGGCTGAGCCACCTGCAGCGCGTCGAGGATCTCGCCGGCCACACGCGCGCCCGACTCGGCGCCGCCCTCCATGTAGCCCTGCGCGTCGACGCTCGTGTGCTCCCCGCAGAAGTGCAGGCTGCCCTCGGCCTCACCCTCGAAGCCGGACCAGATGGCCTGCCCGGGCAGGTAGCAGGTGTAGCTGCCGCCGACCGTGGGCACCGTGGGCCAGTGCATGCGCCGCGCGCTGCCGGCGGTGTAGCGCATGCGCAGGCCGGGGAAGATCGGCTCGAGCTCGTCGACCACGGCCACGGCCTGGGCCTCGGCGTCGCCCTCGCCGATGGCCGTGCCCCGCTCGCCGCCCACGAAGTTCGTCAGGATGCCGTTCACGCCGGCCTGCTTGCGGCTCGAGTCCCAGAAGGTCTGGCCCCCGGTGTCGCTGAACATCGAGCCGCTGCGCCGATGATCGACCTCCCACACCCGCGAGCCGAAGCCCATCATGAGCTTCGCGTTGGTGCCGTAGCCCAGGCCGTTGACGATCTCGAGCTTCTCGGCGGAGAGCACCGCGTCCAGACCCGTGACCTTGCGGAGCTGGTTGAAGGGCAACGCGAAGACCACACGGTCGACCTCGACCTGCACGGGCGCCCCGGCGTTGTCGAAGTCGAGCGTGAAGGTCTCGTCGGCGTTCTTGCGAATCGCCGTCAGTCGGTGCTCGGTCTTGACGGGCTCGGCCAGCCCTGCGGCGAGCTTCTCGATGAAGAGGTCGTTGCCGCCGCGCGTGTGGAACCGCTCGTCCGAGTCCCCGAAGATGCGGAACGGGTCGGGGGTCTCGGCGTCGATGAGCCACAGGAGGTTCCACGGGGATTGCTCCTCGAGCTCCAAACCGTACTCCCCCGTGTAGGCCACGGTGAGGATCCGATTGATGGGCTCCGGCGCGCGGATCTCCATGTCCAGGTAGGTCCGCAGCGACATCGCGTCGATGCGGGCGAACTCGTTGTCGTTGTAGGGCCCGTCCTCGGGCTCGACCGTGAGGATCGTCGACAGCATCTTGCCCGCGACGGTCTGGAAGGCTTCGACGACCTCGACCTCCGTGAGGAAGCGTCCGCCGAAGTACCAGGAGTCGCGGATGAGTCCGGGGGGCTCGTCCGCGAAGAGGTCGTCCAACGGGATGTCGAACTCTTCGGCGAGCGTGTGCATCGTGACGTGCCCGGTGTCGATCAGCTCGCCGCCGAGCTCTGCGACGAGGCCCTCGGGGTACTCGCCGCGCAGCGAGAAGATCCGACCGCCCACACGATTCCAGGCGTCGTAGATGCTGGGCGTGAGCCCGGCCTCGCGCAGTCGGTAGGCACAGTGCAGGCCCCCGATGCCCGCGCCGATGATCGCGACCCGCGAACCGCCCGAGCCTCCGCCGCCGCCTGCGCCCCCGGCCTCACCGCCGGCACCGCCCCCGGCCCCGCCACCGCCCGCGTCGGCAGCGTCCGCGTCACTGTCTTTGCCGCACCCGGCCAACGCCGGCACGACCGCGCTGACGGCGAGCACGCCGGCCACACCCTGGAGCATCTCGCGGCGCGACACCGCACGATGGGCGTCCCGAGCGGCGATGACCTCTTCGGCGGTCCATCCACGCGTCTCGGCGAGGCGCGCGAGCTCGAACCAATGACGGACCTGACGGAACAAGGACGTGCGCCCCATGAATCTCCCCCTCGAGCGTGCGATTTGATTGGCGGCGCATCATGCCCGATTCAGGGCGCGTGGCTCCAGTAGTCGCAGGATGTCCGCGGGGCCGTCGAACCAGAGGTCCGGCGACTCGGCTTGAAGGGTCGCCGCCGAGAAAGGTCCCCACGCGGCCGCTGCGGTCTCGACGCCCGCGCGTCGGCCCGCGAGCAGGTCGTGCGGAGAGTCGCCGACGTAGACCGCGGCGCGGGTCGAGGCCCCCAGGTGCGCCAGGGCGCGCTCGATCGGTTCCGGGTCGGGTTTGTGTCGCGTGGAGTCCTCGAGCGCGACGACCACGGTGAAGTACTGCGCGAGACCCGTGATTTCGAGGCCGCGCAAGGCGATCGGCCGGGCCTTGCTCGTCACCACGCCGAGCGTTCGCCCCGCGCCGTGCAGGGCCGCGACCGCGGTGTGCACGCCGTCGAAAGCCCGGACGGCGGCGTCGTGGTGCGCCTCATTGTGGGCCTTGTAGGTCCGAAAGAGCGCCTCCACGAGGGCCGCGTCCGGTGTGTAGCGCGCGAGCTGTGTCCGCAGCGGCGTGCCGATCCCGGCGACGAGTTCGGCGTCGGTGGGCGCCGCGCCGAGGTGCTCGACGAGCGTGTGCCGGAAGGACGAGAGAATCAGCGGGATCGAGTCGATCAACGTGCCGTCGAGGTCGAAGAGCAGCGGGTCTCTCACGTGCGGGCTCCCGTTTCGAAGAGGTCGGCCAGAAAGTCCGCGCCGTGCCCGAGCGTCCGCGCGGGCTCGTCGGGGTGTTCGCCGTGCAACGGCGGAGCGACCTCGACCAGGTCCGCCCCCCGCAACGGGAAGCGCGCGCAGACGAGGCGCGTGACGTCGCGCACGAAGTCCGGGCTGAGGCCGCCGGGCTCCGGTGTCCCGGTGGCGAGGGCGAACTCCGCGCCGAGGCCGTCGATGTCGTTGCTCACATAGACCCCGTCCACCGCGCGGGCCTCGAACTGACGAAGCACGAGGTCGGCGACGCCGTGCGCGCCGAGGGGCTCGACCTCGTCCATGCGGACCTGGCGAACCCCGAGGGTGCGCTCCCAATGCGCGCGGGGCTGGCCGCTGGCGCGCACGCCGACCTGCACGAGGCGACCGTCGCGACCCAGCAGCTCGTTGGCGTGGTAGGCCCAGGTCGCGAAGCAGTAGCGCACGCCCAGGCGGTGCTCGAGCAGGTCGGTGTGAGCGTCGAAGTGCAGCAGCCCGACCCGGGGATGGCGCGCATGGACCGCCGCGAAGGCCGGCCACCCGACGCTGTGGTCACCGCCGAGCACCACCGGCACCGCGTTCGGCGCGAGCACGGCGAGGGCATCCAGGGCCGCACGCGCGATGTCGAGGGGGGAGACGGGCAGCGTGGAGGCCGCGTCCCCGTAGAGTGCGAGGCGCGTCGCGTCGCGCTGCGCCGGCGAGAGCATCTCGTCCGCGAGGAGCTGCGGCACGACCCGGACATCCCCCGCGTCCACCACACCCGGGTCGCTTCCGTAAGCGCCGTCGGGGCGTTCGAGCAGCGTCGTGCGCAGCGCCGCGGGTGCGAGGTTGGCGCCGCGCACAAAGCCCGCCCCCACGTCGGACGGCACCCCGAGCACGACGTGGTGCGCGTCGCGCAGTCGGTCCAAGGCCGCGGACCATGCGGCCTCGACCTCTTCGGTCGACGCGGCCGGCGCAAGGCCGTACAGGCGTCGCTGGAGCGCTTCTCGTTCCGCCAGGCCCGTGCTCACCACGTGCACCCCACCCCCGGCCGGACGGAGCAGCTGCCGCAGGCGGGCCCGCGCGTCCGCCGGGCTCAATTCGGGTCGCACGGGCCGTCGCAGAAGTGTTCGATGCGGCCGTCCGGTCGAAAGAACGCGTCGAGCTGGCGCAAGCTGCCCTCGGCGCGACGCACCCCTTCGTGGGCGACGGTCTCTTCCGTGGGGAGGTCACCGAAGGTGCCCGGCAGCGGCTCGGGCACCCCGAAGGCATACTCCACGAGCGCGCTGCCGTCGTGCGGTGCCGGCACGGTCTCGAGGCCGAAGACCGCGCGGGGACTGGGCGCGAGCAGCGGGAGCCCCAGGCTGCGCGCCATCGCATGGTGACCGAGCGTGGGCACCTGGGCGTCGCCGAGGCCGAGCTGCATCACGATGCGCCGATCCGCCGGGGCCCCCTCGAGGGGCGCGTCGAAGAGGCGCGGCGCCCAGGTCATCGGATCGACCCGGTCCAGCGACAGCTGCGTGAGGGTGATGACCTTCTGCTGGTCGAGCGGGTCCGGCGCCTGCCCCGCGATGATCCCCAGGAACGGGGCGAAGGGGCGCGCGCGCTGCATGAGCATCGAGAAACCGGCGCCGCCGACGCTCAACGCGCCGCGGGTGATCAGCGGCGAGAGCGCGAGGTAGGTGCCCCCCAGGATGCCGCCCTGGCTGATGCCGTAGAAGTAGACGGCGGAGGGGTCAATCGTCGGCCGGGCGTCCACGCGGGTCGCGTCCACGTCGAGCAGGCCCTCCCGGGCGACGTGCGCGAGCGCGAGGAAGTTCACCATGCCCTGGTGGACGCGGTCCGTGAACCGCATCGAGACCGACGCGTTCTCCGAGAGGTTGCTCAACACGTCGGCGGTGTCGGCGCTGCTCATGCCCCACCAGTCGACGGCGGCGACGACCATGCCGTTGCGCTCGGCGAAGGTGGGCACGAAGTCCCGCTGCGCCTCTTTCTTGCTCCCGAAAAAGCCGTGCCCGAACTGAAGGAACCGCGCCGGTGCGTCCGTCGCGGCGACGCTCTGGGGAATGAGCAGCACGAAGGGCACCTGCGCCGTGCCGTTCTGGGCGGGGAGCCCCTCGGCGTCCCGATGCAGCAACGCCCCGGGCTGGTCGTTCTCCATGAAGAGCGGGACGGTCAAGCGTCCGTCGACCTGGCGAAACGCGCCGCTCTCGGGGGCGTCGTCGACCGTGTCGATCTCCACGAGCGGCGCGGTCGCGCGAAAGGCCGCGAGGGCGCGGTCGCGGACCGTCAGCAGGTCCCGCTCGACCTGCGCCCGTGATCGTGTGGTGAAGTCCCACGCGAGCAGCAGGTCCTCGCGCTGCACACCCGCCTGGGCGAGCACGGGGAAGACCTGCGTGTTCAAGTGCTCGGTGAGCGCCGCCGGAGCGGCGCCCGTGCCGTCGCGCACGTCGAGAAAAGGCCTCGGCGCCACGATGTCGGCCCCGCTGACGTCACGCAGTCTCCGAAGGCCGACGACGTATCGACGCCCATCGGCCAGGCGCACCTGGGGCCGCAGGAGCAAGGCGCGCCGGGTCGGGTCCGGAGCCCGCAGGTCCGTCTCGGCAATATGCAGCACACGCTCGCCCGTCTCCGCGTCGACGATCACCGTTCGACTCTCGGGCCGCAGGCTCACCGAGAAGTCCCCATCGAGGGTCACGAGCTGGTCGGGCGCCAGCTCGAACGGCACCCGCGTGACGATCTGCTGGATGGGCGAGAAGCCGTCGGCCGGGTGCAGCGCGAGCATGTTCAGGCGTCCGCCGCGCTCCAGCAGCGGGCGCGCGGGCTCTGGGATCTCGACCCGGAAGCCGCTCGGCTGCGTGGCATCGACCACCCGGAACGCATCGCTCGGAAACGGCGCGAAGCAGTCCCATTCCGCGGCCACGGGATTGCAGCCCTCGGGGACCTCATAGGGCGGAAGACTGGGTGGTGGGCTCAGGTCCAAGCGCGGCGCGGCGGCGTCCACCGCCGCGTCCGCGAGGGGCCCGAGGTCGCTTTGGACATTGCCGGGGCTGGTGCCCGAGTCGCCACAGGCCGTGAGGACGACCGCCAACAGACCGCGCACCCAAAGACCCGTAGGATCCGAGCGTCGACTCATCGAGAACCCCCTGAAGACGAATGGGCCCGCACCCAGCCCCCCAGCGGCGACTCGAGCGCGAGGGCGGCGGCGATGGTGAGGTGGTCCTGGCCATGGGCGCCCACGATCTGGACCGAGAGCGGGAGGCCGTCCGGGGCGAAGCCCGCCGGCACGACGGTCGCGGGGGACTCCGTCGCGTTGAAGACGCCGCAGCAGGCGAAGTCCAGCGGCCGTAGGAGCGGCCGATGATGCCTGGGCGCCGGGCGCGGGTAGGGTGCGCAGAGCAACACGCCGTTCTCACCGAGCGTGGTGTCGAGGGCCTGCCGCAGCGCATCGAGCCGGGCGAGTGCCCCCGCCGAAGGGATCGGCACCTTGCGGCTCAGGCGGTCGAGCGCCGCGATCCAGACCGCCGGCCCCGAGTGATTGCCGCGCCGCAGTGCCCACGCCACGAGCTCGCGCGCGAGCGGGATCGGGACCCCGTCGCCCAGCACGACCGCGTAGTCCTCGTCGCCGCTCTGACCCAGCAGCCGCGTGGCCCACAGCAGCACCGCGGCCCGCATGTTCGGGAGTGTCAACGGCCGCACGGTGGCCCCCCGCTGCGCGAGCGCGTCCGCGGCCCGAGCGACGGCCGCCGCGGCGTGCGGACCCGGCCGCGCCGGCGGATTCTCGAGCACGTGCACGGTCATCTTCGACCAGTCGACCCGCTCCGGGTCCCCGAGCGCGTAGGGTCGGCAGGCGCTCGACCGCCCGTCGGGCCCGGCGAGCACACGCAGCAGCGGCATCAGGTCGCCGGCGCTCCGGGTGATCGGCCCGGTCGTCAGCATCGGCGCCAACGTGTCCTCGCCCCCGGGGAAGTGGCCGGTGTTCGGCACGAGCCCGCCCGTCGGCTTGTGTCCGAAGGTGCCGCAGAAGGCCGCGGGGAAGCGGATGGACCCGCCGATGTCGGAGGCGAGCCCGAAGGCGGAGCCCCCGGCGGCGACCAACGCCGCCTCGCCACCGCTCGAGCCCCCGGCCGTGTGCGCCGGGTTCCACGGGTTGAGCGTGCGCCCGTAGACCGGGTTGTCGCTCTCCATCCACATCCCGCCCTCGGCCACGTTCGTGGTGCCGAGCACGATCGCACCCGCGGCCCGGACCCGCGCGACGACCGTCGCGTCCACGTCGGCCCGAACGGCGCGTCGACGCACGAGGCCCCCCGTCCAGGGCATGCCCTCCACGGCGAGGAACTCCTTGATGGAGCAGGGCACCCCGAGGAGCGGCGGCAGGGCCTCGACCGCCGCGGGCCCTGCGGCGCGGGCCTGCGCGACCTGCCCATCCGCGAGGTCCGCCTCGCGCCGCGCCGCCTCGAAGCGCTCGGCCGCGAGCGCGTTCACCTCGCCGTTGAAGCCGCGGATTCGGTCGACGTAGCCGTCCACCAGGGCGCGCGCCGTGCTCGAACCTGCGCGAATGCGCGCTGCGAGCTCCATCGCGGGCCGGTCCAGGTCACGGGGGGGTGTCGGCTCGGCGGCTTTCATGGGTCGGCAGTGTAGGCGTCACCTCCGGGGATGAAAACCGTGGCCGCTCGTGTTCCACTACGGCAGCCGTGGTTGTCCCCCCTCTCCTTCCGAGGTCTACATGAGCATCTCCGAAACCGAATCCCTCGCTACCCTCGAACTCCTCGTTGCCATCGCGCGCGCCGACGGCACGGTCGAGCCCGCGGAGCGCGATGCGCTCGAGGCCGCCTTCGCCGGGGCGTCGCTGCCGTCCGGCCTGACCCTGGCACAGCTCCTCGAGGCCCCGACCGACGTCGACGCCATCCTTCGCCGCGTGACCACCCCCGAGGCCCGCGAGCGCGCGTTCGAAGCGGCGTTCACGCTCGCGAAGGCCGACGGTGAGTGCGCGCCCAGCGAGCAGGCGATCCTCGACCGCGCCCGCACCGCCTGGGAGATCCCGGCGGAGAAGGTCTCGACGCTGGACCGCATCATCTCCGAGGCGCGGGACACCGTGCTGCCGTCGAACATTCAGGCGATCAGCGACCCCACGGCGCGCGCCGCGGCGATTCACGAAGACACGATGAAGTACGCGGTGTTGACCGCGGTGCTGGGGGCCTTCCCCCTGCCCGGCGTCGCCCTCGTGACGGACTTCGCGGTCATCGGCCTTCAGGTGAAGCTCATCCGCGACATCGGCCAGTACTACGGCCACACCATCGACAACAAAGCGGCGAAGTCCCTCTTCGCCAGCGTGGGTGTCGGCATCGGCGCGCGCATGGCGCTCAGCAACGTGGCGAAGCTGGTCCCCGGCTTCGGCAGCGCGGTCGGCGCGGCGTCGGCCTTCGCGGCGACCTGGGCCATCGGCAAGATGGGCATCGCCTTCTTCGAGAACGACGGTAAGGTCGACGCCGAGTACCTGAAGAAGGTCTTCGCGACCGCTCAGAAGGAAGGCAAGGACGAGTTCAAGACCAAGAAGGCCGACATCGACGCCCGGGCCGAAGCCAACCGCGACGAGCTCGCGACGCTCTCCACGGACCGCAAGGCCGGGAAGATCTCCGAGGAGGAGTATCAGGCCCGCGTCACGCGCCTGCTCTGACACCCCGTCGGCAGCCCTCAGACCTCTGCGCCGAGCGCGTGGAGCTCCGCGGCTGAGAAGAAATAGCGGGTGTTGCAGAAGTGGCAGACGAGCTCCGTGGCCGCCTGACTCTGCGCCATGTCCTCGAGCTCGGTGCGCCCGAGCCCGATGAGCACACGCTCGAAGCGCTCGCGCTCACACGGGCAGTAGACCCGCACGGGGTAGGACTCGAGGATCTCGACCGTGGTGCCCCCGAAGAGGTCCCCGACGATGGCCTCGGGGGTCGCCCCCCCGGCGAGGGCCTGGGAGAGGGGCGGCGCCTGGGCGATCCGTGCCTCGAGGCGCGCGAGCGCGGCGTCGTCGGCGCCGGGCAGAGCTTGAATGAGCCACCCACCCGCGGCGCGCACCCCGTCCACCTCGAGCCGCTCCGCGAGGGCGAAGGCCGTCGGTTTCTGTTCGCTCTCGAGGAAGTACTGCGCGAGGTCGTCGGCGATCTCGCCGCTGACGATCGGCGTGATCCCGGTGTAGGGGGCCCGTGTGCCTACGGTCTTCGTGACCGTGAGGCGACCGAGGCCGATGCCCGACGGCAGGTCGAGTCGGCCGTCCGGTCGCAGCGGCAGGTCGGCCTGGGGTCTATCGATGGACACCCGCACGTGGCCCCGCGCGTCGGCCACGGCGTAGAGTCCGCCGAGCGGTCCATTGCCGTTCAGCTGCAGCCCGACCTGCTCGCGTCCCTTCACCAGCGCGCCCATCAACAGCGCCCCCGTGGAGACCCGCGCGAGGGCCACGGCCGCCAGAGGCGAGGCCTCGTGCAACGCGGCGAGCCGCTGCGCGACCCCGGTCGTGCACACACCGACCACACGCACCGTGGCATCCAGCGCCAGGGCGCGCACCAGGCGGTCACCCGGTACGGGCTCCGCGTTCTTCAGTTCGACCATGGGCGGGATCGTGTCCGGGGTCCCGGGAATGTCAACCCGCCGAGGCTCGCAGTTCTCGCGTGACCTGCCGCGGCCCGTGTCGCACGATGCCGAGGACCATGAGCGCGACCTCCACGACCCCGACCCAGCCCCTCATCGGCTACCCGCGCGCGGACCTCGGCGCCGCGCTGGCCGAGGTGGGCATTCCCGCGGGGCACGCGGCGCGGCTCTTCGGCCACCTGCATCGACGCCGCGCCCCGGCCGAGGCCTTCACGGCCATGGCGCCCGCACAGCGCGCTCGCGCCGCCGAAGCGTTCCCGACCGACGCATGCGCCCTGGTCGAGGCCCACGGCACAGCCGACGAGACCGAGAAGCTCGTCTTCCGCCTGCACGATGGCGCGCGGGTCGAAGGGGTGATCATCCCCGAGGGGCCCCGGTCGACCTTCTGTGTGTCGAGCCAGGTCGGGTGCGCCATGGCCTGCGCGTTCTGCGCCACGGCGCGCCTCGGGCTCGCGCGGGCGCTGTCTCCCGCGGAGATCGTGGGCCAGATCTACGCCGCCGTGCCACGCTGCGAGACCGCGAACCGACCCCTGCGCAACGTGGTCTTCATGGGCATGGGCGAGCCTCTGCATCACTACGAAAACACACGCGCGGCGATCAGCATCCTCACGGACCCGGGGGGCCTCGCCCTCGCCTACGACCGGGTGACCGTCTCCACCGTGGGACTCGTGCCTCGCATCGCGCAGCTCGGTCGCGACTTCGGCGGCCGCGTGCAGCTCGCGCTGAGCCTGAATGCCGGCACGGACACGACCCGGCGCCGGCTGATGCCCGTGACGGAGCGTTGGGGTCTCGAGGCTTTGCGCACCGCGGTCGCCGAGTACCCGGTCCGCCCGAACCGCGGTGTGCTCGTCGAGTACGTCCTGCTGCGGGGCGTGAACGACACTCCGGCTGAGCTGGATGGCCTGGCGGCTTGGGCCCGCGGCCTGCCCGTCGTCGTGAACCTGATCCCCTGGAACCCCTTCGACGGCGCCGACTTCGAGTCGCCGACGCGGGCGGACCTCGATCGAGCCTACGCGCACCTCGTCGAGCGACAGATCCGGGTCAAGGTCCGTTTGCCCCGGGGTCGCACCGCCGCCGCGGCCTGCGGACAGCTCGCGCTCGCCGGCGCCGTCGGCCCCGCGGGGGTCGCATGAGTCTGCCGCGCACGACCTGGGTCGCAGGCGCCGCGGGCCAGCTCGGCGCGCACCTCGTCGCCGACCGCGCCGCGCGGGGAGAGCATGTGGTGCGGCTGCTTCGGGGCGCTCAGGCGCACACTGAACCGGGCGCGCTGCCCGTGGACCTCGGCGCCGAGGACGCGGTCGCGGTCCTGCGCGCCGCGGCCGACCGCGCGCCGCCCCAGCTCGTGCTCTGCGCGGTGGGCGCGTGGGCGGGCGGCGAGAACGTCGAGGCGACCCCGGAGGCGACCCTCGAGGCCATGCTCGCGGCGAATCTCTGGGCCCCCTGGCGCCTCGCTCGCGGGGTGTTGCCCGTGATGCGCCGGCACGGCGGCGTGCTCGTTTTCGTGACCGGCGCCGCGGCCCACGCGCCGAGCCCAGGCATGGCCGCCTACGGCGCGGCGAAGGCGGCGCTGCACAGCCTCGCCACGAGCCTGCGCGCCGAGCTGCACGGGAGCGCCGTCACCGTGCACACGTTGGCCCCGGGCACCATCGACACGGCCAGCAACCGCGCCGCGATGCCCGAGGCGTCGGGCGAGCGCTGGGTCTCCACTCAGGCTCTCTGTGAGGCCGTCGCCCTGCTCGTGGACGGACGCCTCGCCCCAGGCGGCGCGGATCTTCGCCTTGCATCGAGCTGAGTCGGAGTGCTTCGCTCGGAGACATAAAGACACGACGGAAGACCGGGGGAGCCGACGATGAAGCGCGCGTGGAGAGCGGTGAGCTGTTGGGGACTGTGCGGGGTCATGCTCTGGGCCTGCACACCGCCTGAGGACGACGCGGACGGCGGTGTCGGCGCGGAGTCCGGCGGCGGCGGTGATCCGGCGCCGATCGACGACGAAGACTCGGGACTCGGCGGGGGCGGTGGCGACCCCGGCGTGGGGGGCGGTGTCGACCCCGGCGTGGGCGGCGGTGGCGACCCGGGCGTCGGCGGCGATCCCGGGCCGGTCGGCGGCACGCCCGAGATCCCCGACACGACGAGCGGCGTCGAGCCGACGAAGGCGCTGTCAGCGCTGACCGAGGACGACCTGCGGACCTACTGCGAGTGGCAGCAGTCGCTGCCGAACGTGGGCATGGACATCACCTGTGAGGACGGCGCCGAGATCTTGCTCGGCGACGAGAGTGTCGAGGCCTGCGTCGAAGCCGGTGCGTTCCCCGAGGAGTGTATGGCCACGGTCGCCGACTCGGAGGCGTGCATCGTCGCCCTGGTCCGGGAGCCTTGCGCCGAGAACTACCCCGCGGCGTGCGACCCGATCCTCGAGTGTTTTCCGGAAGCGCCGCCCTTCGTCTGCGCGGACGGCACGGAGATTCCCGCCGACTACACCTGCGACAACGAGAACGACTGCGCCGACGGCGAGGACGAGGCCATGTGCTTCTCCTGCGCCGACATGGCCGTCGTGCCGAACGAGTGGGTCTGCGACGGCGACGAGGACTGCGAGACCGGTGAGGACGAGCAGAACTGCGAGATGAACATGGACCCGCCCTGAGAGGGTCAGACCTTTTGGCCGTGGCGCCCGGCGCCGCCCACGAAGTGCCCG
>JBMOFP010000107.1:0-21500 GCA_049318805.1 Bradymonadia bacterium | reverse complement strand
CGACACGACCGCGCGGGCGTGGTCACGCGCTTCATTCGCCTCGGCGCAACGCGCTGCGGGGTCGGCGCAACCCGTCAGGAGCAGGCCCGCGAACAGTCCGTAGAGCAGGCGTCTCGAGAGCGTCGACACGGCTCCATGGTGGCGGCCCGGGTGCGCGGCCACAACCCCGAACGGCGTTACGCGTTCGTGACGTCCAGAAGCTCCACCAGCGGCCCCTCACGATCGTCGGCGCCGCGCAGGTCGACCAGACCGACGACCCGCCACGCATTGTCCCCGCGGTCGTCCAGGAGCACCTGCTCGATTCGCCAGAGGCGCGCCTCCTCGGCCTCGATACGGGTCAACGCGTGCGCCCGGGCCGAGGTGTCGAAAACGAGTCGGTCGTACTCCAGATGGAAGGCCCTCATGCGGTCTTCCAGCCAGGCCGCATCGAGCTCTGCTCCATGGGGCAGTAGGTCCATCGCCTCCGTGTACTCGCGTCGCGAGAGCGCCTTGACGAAGGTGTGCAGGTCGGCGCGAACGCGGGCCGCGAAGGCCCTGGGGTCCGCGGCCGCGTCCTTGGGCCGCCGGACGTCGTGCTCGTCGAGCGGACCGGCCACGGCCACGGCCGCGACCACCTCGGCCTCGGGGTGCACCAGGGCCTCCCACGCCTGCAGCAGGCTGGAGTCGGTGCGCTCGAGCGTGCTGCGCAGCCACCCCTCGATGGCCCAGACCTCATCGTTTTTCGCCTGCTCGGGCACCGCCTGCAGCAGGACCTTGTAGGTCTGGCTCAGGTGCCGCAGCAGGACGCCCTCGCTCGGCTGGAGTCCCAGGTCCTGGACATACTCGTTGAAGGTCGCGAACCGCAGGTACATCTCGCGCACGACGGACTTCGGGTGGAGTTCACGGTTCCGGACCCACGGGTGCTCCTCGGCGAAGCGCTCGTAGGCGGCCTCGAGCAGGTCGGCATCGGGCTTCGGCCAGGTGATCTTCTCGATGAGCTCGACCCGCTCCTCGTACTCCACGCCCGCGGCCTTCAGCTCGCCCAGCCGCTCGCGACGGTCCCGGTCCTGCTGGCGCAGAAGTACGGGCATCGGGTCCTCGAGGATCGCCTCACACAACGACAAGAGCTGCACCGCGTAGTCGGGGTGCGTGGCCGGGAATCTCTGCACGGCGTCGAAGACGAAGAGCGACAGGCTGTGGTGCAGCGAGAAGTCCCGCTGCAGATCGGGGCTCGCGCGCACCGCACGGCCGCGACCCGCGGGGCGCTCGACGAGCTCGATGACCCCGGCCTCCAGCAGCACCCGAAACTGCCGCTTGGCCTCGCGTCGCAGGCGTCCGCGCTGAGACTCCGGCTCGTGGCACAGCGCGATGAGCTCGATGAGGGCGCCGTAGCCGCCGCGACGGTCCGAGTCGGCCTGCGGGCGCTGGATGAGGCCCAGCAGCATGCCGAGCTCGACCTTGAACCGTGAGGTCAGCGACTCGGGCGTCCGCTCCACGAGGTCGCGGTAGACCTTCTCGTCCCACGGCACGTACCCGCGCTCGGGGGCCTTCTTTCGGACGAGCTTCTTCAGCTTCTTCGCGTCGCCCTCGGCCCGCCGCTCCATGGACTTGTTCTCGATCACGTGCTCCGGCGCCTGGCAGACGACCCAACCGCGGTCGTCGAAGCCCTTGCGTCCGGCCCGCCCGGCGATCTGGTGGAAGTCACGCACCGAGAGCAGGCGGGTCTTCTGGCCGTCGAACTTGCAGAGCTGGGTGAAAACCACGGTGCGCAGCGGCACGTTGATGCCGACGCCGAGCGTGTCGGTGCCGAAGATGATCTTCAGCAGGCCCTTCTGCGCCAGGCCCTCCACGAGCAGTCGATACTTCGGCAAGAGGCCGGCGTGATGCACCGCGAGGCCGTGCTTCAGGAAGCGCTGGATGTCCTTGCCGTAGGGTGTGTCGAACCGGAAGCCGTGCAGGGCCTCGGCGATGGCGACCTTCTCCTCGCGGGTGGTGACGTTCAGGCTCGTGAAGTTCTGGCAGAGCTCGGCGCAGTCCCGCTGCGTGAAGCTCACGACGTAGATGGGCGCCCGCTGCCGGTGCACCAGATCGAGCACCGCCTCGTGCAGGGGCTCCTCGGAGTAGACGAACTCGAGGGGGACCGGGCGCTTCACGGACTTCACGAGCGCCACGGTCCGGCCTGTGCGCGCCTCGAGGCGCGCCGCGATCTCGCGGGTGTCGCCCAGTGTGGCCGACATCAGCATGAAGATGGTGCCCGGCAACGCCAGCAGGGGGATCTGCCAGGCCATGCCGCGCTCGCGGTCGCCGTAGTAGTGGAACTCGTCCAGGATCGCGTAGTCGACGCCCGCGTGGGTGCCTTCACCGAGGGCGAGCGCGGCCAGCACCTCGGCGGTGCAGCAGATGATCGGCGCGTCCCGGTTGAGGGCGGCGTCCCCCGTCATCATGCCCACGTTCGCCGCGCCGAACTGTTTGCACAGCTCGAAGAACTTCTCCGTGACGAGCGCCTTGATGGGCGAGGTGTAGAAGCTCCGCTTGCCGGTCGCGAAGGCCTTGAAGTGCATCGCCATCGCCACGAGCGACTTGCCCGAGCCCGTGGGGGTGTTGAGCACCACGTGCCGGTCGGCCATGATCTCGAGGACGGCCTCTTCCTGGTGCGGATAGAGCGTGTAGCCGGCATCGCGGGCCCACTCGAGGAAGCGCTCGAGCAGGGTGTCCGGGTCGCGCGGCCCCGCATCCGCGAGGCGTTCGTGCAGCGGCGTGGTCACGCGTGCGGCGTCTGTTCCTCGCTGAGATAGGCGCGGTTCTGATGGAGGATCTCGCGCACGACCTGAAGGTCCTCGGCGAGTCGGCGGGCGATCTCGGCGGGGTCGCCACCGACCTTCTCGAGCGCTTCGAGGCGGACCTCGACCCTCGCCAGGAAGGTCTCCAGGACGACCGCCTCGTTGTGCCGGTCCTGCTTCAGCGCGATCGCCAGCTCATTGACGTGCCGGTACAGGTCCTGGAACTCGTCCCCGCGGCGCAGGGGTCGCGGGAAGATCGGGATCCCGTCTTTGATGCGCTGAATGTAGCGGTCGACCACGTAGATCGGTCCGACGATCCGATGCGTCGCCAAGATCCCGATCACGGCGAGCAGGGCCACCAGGATGAGCCAGAAGCCAATGAGCTGGAGCAGGACCTTACGATCCTCTTCGGCGAGCTCGGCGCTGAGCTGCGCCGCCATCTCCGGGTCGTCGCTCATGCCCGCGAGCTCGCTGTTCTCGCGCACCTTGTCGTAGAAGAAGAACTCCATCGTGCCGAAGAGCAGGCCGCCCGCGAGCATGATCATGAACGTGTATTTGAGCTGGAACTGCCGGTCGAGCAGGAAGTTCCGGTAGCTGCGCTTGTAGCGCGGTCGCTCGGGAGCCGTGCTCATCACTTCACGCCTTTCAGGTAGTTCCCGAACTCTTCGTAGACGGCCGGCACGAGGGCGGCGAGGCACTCCTGAGTCTGACCGGCGAGGGCCTGGTCGCTCACGTTCGGGGTGCCGAGGTCGATCTGGGCCTGCTGTGTGGCCGAGCCGCGCAGGATCCGTTCGCGGCGCAGCTCGAAGACGGCCTGACCCACCTGGCAGGCCACCGTGATGGTGCCGGGCACCCGGCTCACCGTCGTGTTCAGGTTCAGCAGCAGCGCGACGCCGGGCATGCGACCTTCGGCCACCTCGGCGCGCAGGTTCGGCTCACCGCCGTTGTTGCCGAGCACGATGCGCTGGTCGGTCGACGCACGCTGGAGGAGCTGCTGCTGCACGAAGCTGCGCAGGCGCTCGTCTGGGCCCTTCACGTCGAACTCGACGAAGATCTTCCGGCCAGCGACACAGCCGCCCTCTCCACCGAACGCCTCGAGCGTCCGGATGGCCGTTTGCTGCACGAAGGGATCGGGGTCGACCCGCAGTCGGCAGATGCCCGGCAGGCCCTCGTGCGCCTTGAGTCGGCCCAGAGAGCCGGCCGCCGCCGCTCGCACCAGCGGATGCTCGTCCTCGAGGGCCCGCAAGAGCGCGGGGAGCGCCTGGGGGTCGGGGCTCTTGCCGAGCTCGGACGCGGCCTTGAGGCGGACCTTGAAGTTGTTGCTCGTCAGCAGGGCGTCGGCCAGCGGACCGGCGACGGCGACGCCGGGCACGAGCCCCAGCACGACGACGACGGCCACCGCTCTCGACGCGCGCACGCACTTCATGGCGCGACGTTCGGCCGGACGGACCGCGGAGTCAAGCTGTGCGCAGCCGCGCCTGCGAGTCGGTGCTCGGCCCGCGCGCGAGGCTCAGGCCCGATGGTCCCGATAGAGGCGAGACGCGACGTGAATCGGCGCCCGGTCCAACGCCGCGATCTCGGCCTCGACGGCCACGTCCCGCTCGAAGGCGTGGGGCAACCAAGCGCTCGGGTCCGTGTCCCCTTCGAGCAGCACCCGCGCACCCGGTCGCGCCGCGATCCCCACCGCGCCGAGCAGCATGCCGAGCGCGTCGGCGCCCAGCGCCGCGCTGGCCCGCGAGAGTTCGAAGCCGTCGAAAACGCCGCGCTCCCGAGCGAGCACGTCCGTCGGCGACGACGCCGAAACCTCGATGCGACCGGCGTGGGCGCGCAGCGCCTCGTAGCCTGCGGCACTCAGGTGCCACGGCAGGCCGGCCATCACGCCGCCGTCGGTGCAGAACGCCCGCATCCAGACCGGGCTCGTGGCCGGGCCCGCGTCGACCATACGCCGCAGGGCGCGCATCGGGTCTCCGCCGCACAGCCCGGTCGCGTCCGCCTCGGCCGAGACCTTCAGACGCCCGCGCGCCGCACACAGGCGTAGCGCCTGACCGAAGAATCGGCTGTGCGCGATGTGGGCGTCGAAGACGTCGCGGCGCGCTTGCGGCGTGCCCATGAGGAGCGCGCGGTAGGCGCCCCTGGGGAGATGCGTGCGGAAGAGCCGCCGCAGCATGCGTCCCTGGACGACGTTGGCCTCCGTACTGAACAGGCCGGAGACCAGGGCCGTGCGGTGCATGGCCCAGAAGCGGGCCACATCATCGGGCAAGTGCGGCTCGAGCTCGGCGAAGGCCTCGACGCGTTGCAGGCGACGCCCGCGCAAGAGGCCGACGAAGCGGAGGTAGTCGAGGCGCTCGAGGCGCTCGACGGCGGCCCGCTTCAGCTCGAGCAAGGCGCGGAGGCCGTCGGGATCCACCGGAGAGGCGACGACGACCCGGGAAGCACCCCGCGCCGCCAGGGCGAGGGCACACTCACCGCCCCCGTGAAAGTCGAGGACGAAGTGAGTCTCCCCGGCGCGCCGGGAGAGCGCCGTCGCCGTGACGTCCGGATCACGCGCAAAGCCGCCGTGCGCGAGCACCGACGGGGTCGCTGCGTGAGGCATCGGGACAGGTGTGCCGTGCGCGTCGAGGCTGGAGTCCATCGTCATTCTCATCGGCATCCGACCCCTGACCTTCAGGGGAGGTTCCGCAAGGACTGGTGTCTGCTTCTGACGCAATGCGTCGGTTCTCGTCAAGCCGGGCGATGTGATCAGGTCGCCCGGTAATTGTGCAGAATCGCTGAAACCCGCATGGCTCAAGGTTCGGCGAACGTAGGCCGCGCGGTTGACAGTCCCGGATTGACCCATCACTCTCGGCTTTCGTTGAGGGTTGTCCCGAAGGCGAGAGCGGGTCGAAAAAGCCGCGGGGGAGGTTGTCCATGACGCGCGTTCAGCAGGGCTGGATCCTGGCGGGCCTCGTGGGTCTGTCGGCCTGTGGAGGCGGCGGAGACGCCGACGAAACGGGCGCGGCGGCCACGGGAGGCGGGCAGGCGGAGACCAGCTGTGTCTCCGACCTGGAGTACTTCCAGCGCAACGTGCAGGTCCCGATCCTCGACAAGACTTGTTACGCCTGCCACAACGCTCAGGGCGCGGCGAAGGACTCCAAGCTGGTCCTGTCGCCCGCGGGCCAGACCGACTTCCTTCGCCTGAACTTCGAGCGGCTGCGTGAAGTGGGCTCGTACGAGGTGGACGGTACGTCGATCCTGCTTCTGAAACCCACGGCCGCCATCACCCACGGGGGTGGGCCGCAGCTCGAGGTCGACAGCGCGGAGTACAAGGCGCTCCAGGCGCTCGTGACCCGCTTCAACGAGCCGGTCGTGTGTCAAGACACGAACGAGGGCGGGGTGCTGGCGAAGGTGCGGCTGCTCGACCTGCCGTCCACGCTGCGTCGGGCGAAGCTCCTGCTGGTGGGTGAGCTGCCCACCGCCGACGAGCTGCAGCGGGTGAGCGATGGCGGAGAGCCGGTCTTCGACAGCCTCATCGCCGAGTACCTCACGGCGCCGGCGTTCTACCGGAACCTGGAGACCTGGTTCAACGACCTGGTGCTGACCGACAAGTACCTGGGCGGCGACAACGCGACGAACCTGCTGGACGGCGACATCTGGCCGAATCGGCACTACTACCGGGACCTGCCCGAGGACTCCCCCGAGGGGCAGGCGGCCCGGCGTTGGTCGAACGACAGCGTCGCGCGGGAGCCGCTGAAGCTGATCAGCCACGTCGTCCGGAACGACCGTCCGTTCAGCGATGTCCTCACGGCGAACTACATGCTCCTCAACCCGTTCAGCGCTCGGGTGTACGGCGCGAACGACGTTCGCTTCGACGACCCGCTGGACCCCGAGGAGTGGCGCGAGGTGCGGCTCCCCAACTACCCGCACAGCGGTGTCCTGACCTCGCCGATGTTCCTCAATCGGTTCCCCACGACCGACACGAACGTGAACCGTCACCGGTCGCGCATGGTGTGGAAGCTGTTCCTCGCCACGGACGTGCTCAAGCTCGCCGACCGGCCCGTGGATCCCACGGTGATCAAGGACCACAACCCGACCATGAACAACGAGCAATGCTCGGTGTGCCACGCCCAGGTCGACCCCCTGGCCGGCGCGTTCATGAACTGGGATCCGCGCGGTCGGTACGACGCCCGCGAGGCGGGCTGGATCGAGAGTATGTTGCCGCCGGGCTTCGGGGACGCGCGTGTGCCGCCCGAGGAGTGGCCGAGCGCCACGAGCTGGCTCGGGCGCACCATCAGCCGTGATCCGCGCTTCGCCCTGGCCGCCGTGCACACGGTCTACACCGCGCTCATCGGCCGCACGCCCGTCGAGACCCCCACGGACGCCACCGCGCCCGGCTATGCGGCGCGCCTCGAGTTCGCCTCGCTCGAGACCGCCTTCCTCGACACCGTCGCCCAGGCGATGATCGCGGCCGACCTCGACCTCAAGGCGATCTTCCCGGTCATCCTGCGGAGCGCTTACTTCCGCGCTCAGGCGACCCACGACCTCACGGAGGAAGAACGGGCGATCCTCGGGCCCCTCGGCGCGACACGTCTGCTCACGCCCGAGCAGCTCGACGCGAAGCTGCGCGCGACCTTCGGTCACGGCTGGCGGCGCGCCTACGACCAGACCAATCAGCTGCTCGCGCGCGACCAGTTCCTCTACTTCTACGGCGGCATCGACAGCGACAACGTCACACGCCGCATCACGGACCCGAACGGCATGATGGCGAACATCGGCTTGCGTCTCGGGAGCGAGATGGCCTGCCTCACGGTCGCCCAGGACTTCTCGCGCCCCGTCGAGGAGCGGATCCTCTTCCCGCACGTGCTGCAGGGCTACGCGCCCGAGGACCCCTACGGGTTCGACGTGCCCGAGGCCATCGAGGCCATCAAAAAGAACATCCGGTACCTGCACTTCCGGATTCTGGGCGAGCTCTTGCCCCCCGGACACCCGGAGCTCGAACGCACCTGGCAGCTCTTCCTCGAGACCTACCGGGAGCTCTATGCCGCGGGCCGGAACCAGCAAATCTCTCAGGACCTGCACGGCATGTGTCAGGCCACGCGCGATCCCCTGACCGGCGAGCCGTACACGAGCGAGCGCAAGATCGACAAAGACGGGCGCTTCATCATGCGCACGTGGATGGCGGTCGTCGCATACCTCGTGTCGGACTGGCGATTCCTCTACCACCAGTAATCCAACCGCCCGGAATCGCAGGAGAATCCTCATGTCCAAGCTCGATCGTCGAGACTTCCTCCGGCTCTGTGGTGGTGCGGGCCTCGCGCTGATGGCCCCCGTCGGGCTGCGAAGCGCGCGCGCTCAAGACGCGGCCCCCGCCGAGGCGCCCTTTTTCCTCTTCTTCCACGCCGGTGGCGGCTGGGACCCCACCTCGCTGTGCGACCCGAAGGGCGCGCGCAGCGAGATGGACATGGACCCCATGAACCACTACCTCGCGGCGTCCATCGAAGAAGCCGGCAACATCCGCTTCCCGCCGGTGGCGTGGAACCGCGAGTTCTTCACGAAGCACCATCGTCGGTGCCTGGTGCTCAACGGCGTCGACACCCAGACGAACAGCCACGACGCCGGCACGCGGCACACCTGGAGCGGCAAGCTCGCCGAGGGCTATCCGTCGCTCGCCGCGCTCATCGCCGCGCGGCTGGCCGAGGACCGCCCGATGGCCTTCGTGTCGAACGGCGGCTACGACTACACCGCCGGCCTCATCGCACCGACCCGCACGGGCAACATCGGCGCGCTGGCCCGCATCGCCTACCCGAATACGCTCGATGGCGACCCGAACGGCGGCAAGTTCCACACGGACGCGACCTTCGCCCGCATCGTGAAGTACCAGGAGGACCGCCAGCCGTGGCTCACGGGCGAGCTGAACCTGCCCCGTGCCCAGGCCGGGGTCTCGCAGCTCTTCATGGCGCGCAGCGGGCAGAATGAGGTCAAGCGCCTCGCCGAGGTGCTGCCCCGCGAGTTCGAGCAGGACGACCTCAAGCGGCAGGCGCAGGTGGCCATCGCGGGTTTCCGGGCCGGCGTTGCCCAGACGGCGAACTTGTCCACGGGTGGCTTCGACACCCACGGCAACCACGACGACTCGCACTTCCCGTCCCTCACGCGGCTCATGCAGGGCGTCGACTTCGCGTGGACCGAGGCCGAGCGCCAGGGCGTCGCCGACAACCTCATCGTCGTGGTGGGCTCCGACTTCGGTCGGACGCCGGGCTACAACCCCGGCAACGGCAAGGACCACTGGTCCATCACGAGCATGCTGCTGATGGGCAAGGGCATCCCCGGGAACAAGGTCATCGGGCGCACGGACGAACGACACTCGCCGATCCTGCTCGACCCCGGCACGCTGCAACCCGCGGGCAGCGGCGGTCTGCGCCTCGAGCCCAAGCACGTGCACTTCCACCTGCGTCAGCTCGCCGGCCTCACGGGCGATCCCGTCGCCGACCGTGAGTTCCCGCTGCTGGGCACCGAGAACCTGCCGCTCCTGCGCGCCTGAACGTTTCGGCGCGCCGGGCGGTCAGCCGCCCCGATACCAGGTCAGGCTCTCGTCGATCATCAGCCCGAGCACCAGGGCGAAGAAGAGCACGAAGCCGACCGCGTGCACCCACGCCTCGAGGCGAGCCGGCACGGGGCGCCGCATCACACCCTCGGCCAGCAGGAAGAGCAGGCGTCCGCCGTCGAGCGCGGGCAACGGCAGCAGGTTCACGATGGCGAGGTTGAGGCTCAACATCGCGAAAAGATTGAGGTACCAGTCCGCCAGGCCCGACTTCACGGAGTCGGCGCCCACCTGCGTCACCTTGACCGGGCTCACCAGATTCGGTCGCTCCTCGCCCTTGATCCACCGGCCGACCGTCTGAACGAGCGCGGTGTTGACCGCCCAGGTCTCGCGCCACGCGAAGGCCGCGGCGGTGCTCAGGTCCTCGGTGCCGAACCGCACAAGCTCCGGGGCGAGGCCCAGTCGCGGGCCTTGCGCGGTGCGCTCGGGGCGCACCTCGAGCTCCACGGTCGGCCACTCCGGGGGCACCTCCGGCACACGCATCCGCAGCCCGTCGATGGCCTGCCACTCGCCGGCCGCCTCGCGTCGACCCGCGGGCTCCTCCCGCCAGCTCGGGCGCGCGCCCTCGGGCGGGCGTGCGACGGTCAGGCGGACCGACTGGGTCGCCTCGGCCTCCATCTCTGCGCCCAGCGCGCGCATGAGCCCCGAGAAGCTCGTCACGGGCGCCCCATTCAGCGCGACGATGGCGTCCCCCGCCCGCAGCCCCGCCTCGGCAGCGGGTCCGCGGACATCGCGGACGAAGAGCGTGGGCTGGGCCTTCAGGTCGATGCGGAGTGTGTTGAAGCTCGCGAAGAGAAAAACGTAGGTCCCCAGCGCGAGGAGCACGTTGAACAGCGGGCCGCCGAGCACGACCACCGCGCGGGCCCAGAGGGGCTTCGAGACGAAGCTGTCGTCGCCGAGCTCCTCGGCCGCGGGGCGCAAGCTCTGGCCCGCGATGCGCACGGCACCGCCGATGGGCAGGAGCCCGAGCGTGTAGCGGGTCCGGGCCCCATGGACCGTGACGATCGACGGGCCGAAACCCACGGCGAAGTGCAGCACACGCATCCCGGTGAGGCGCGCGAGGACAAAGTGGCCGAGCTCGTGAACGACGATGAGCACCGCCAGACCCAGCAGGGCCGCGAGGACCGCCATGAGCACCTCCATGCGGCGCGCGAGCCCGAGTTTGCCCGGCCTGCCGCGTCAGGTGTAGAGATACGGCCATGATGCACATCTTTTGTCTGGCTGTGACGGCGCTGCTCGCCGCCGGTCTCGGCGGCTGTGCCAGCGATGGCGGCGGCGGCGGCGGGGACGACGGCACACCGGTCGTCGCCTGCGAGATCGATCCCGATTGCCCACCGGGCCGCCATTGTGTGGGCGGTCAGTGTCGCGCGGCGTCCGTCTTCTGCACCCTGAACGCCGAGTGCCCGCCGAGCCTCGTCTGTCGGAACGGCGGGTGTCGCATCCAAGCCTGCGCGGCCGACGCGGAGTGTGGCCCGGAGCGGTCGTGTGTGCAGGGGCAATGTCTGGTGACGGGCGGTTGTCGGTCCGACGCGGACTGCCCTGAGGGTCCGTGTGACGTCGAGACCTTCTCCTGCGCGGTCTTGCCCGTCGGGTGCGCGGACGGGGGCGTGTGCCCCGAGGGACAGGTGTGCATCGATGGGGCCTGTGCGCCCGACGTCTCCGCGGGCTGCCAGACGGACTCCGCGTGTCGGCCCGGCTACTACTGCGGCGAGGACGGCGAGTGCCTCCGGGGCTGTCGGCTGCTCGAAGGCGCGTGCGGGGCGAACCGCGTCTGTGATCCCGAGACGCGTGTCTGCCGCGACGCCGGAGCGTGCAGCGCGGATGCGGACTGCCCCGCCCGCACCTGGTGCGACGCTGAGGGCGCGTGTGTGCCGGGGTGCCGCACAGAGCCCGACAACTGTGGCGCGGGACGCACCTGCAGCGCCGAAACACGGGCCTGCGTGTGCGCGTCCGACGAGGGCTGCGACGCCTCGGAGTACTGTGGCGCCGACGGGGCCTGCGCGGCCGGCTGCCGCACGGCACCGGACAACTGCCCGGAGGCGCGGGTCTGTGACCCCGCGACGCATGTTTGCCAGGTCACCGGATGCAGCGACGACACCGCCTGCGACGCCGGTCAGTTCTGCACGAACGAAGGCACCTGCGCGCCCGGCTGCCGGCTCGAGCCCGACGACTGTGTCGGGGGAACCACATGCGACGCGGTGACCCGCCAGTGCGTCGGGGGCCAGGGCTGCGGACGAGACGCCGACTGCGGGCCCGAGACCTACTGCGACGAGGGCGGGACGTGTGTGGCGGGCTGCCGCATCGGTGGCTGCCCCATCGGCAGCGTGTGTGAGCTCAGCACCCGCACGTGCGGGTGTGGCGGTGATGAGGGCTGCGCAGCGGGCACCTGGTGCAACGCCGGCCTCTGCATCGCCGGCTGTCGACTCAACCCCGACGATTGCCCCGGCGATCGATTCTGCGACCGGGCCACGCGTCAATGTGGCTGCGAAACGGACGCGGGCTGTGAGGCCGGAAGCTACTGCGCCAATGGCCTCTGCCGCGAGGGCTGCCGACTCGAGGCCGGCGCCTGCCCCGACGGACAGTGTGATCCGCTGAACCGGCGATGCACCTGCCAGGGCGACGGCGGCTGCTCCCCCGGTGAGTTCTGCGCCGAGGGGACGTGTCGTCCCGGGTGTCGCGTCGAGCCCGACGACTGCGCGCCCGACGGTGTCTGTGATCCGGCCACGCGGGAGTGCCTCTGCCGCATCGACGCGGCCTGCCCGGAGGGTCAGTTCTGCAACGCCGAGCGGCTCTGCGCGCCGGGCTGTCGTGTGGACGCCGACGACTGCGGGGCGGGCAGCAGCTGCGACCCGGATTCGCGCCGGTGTCGTTGTGTCGCCGACGACGCGTGTGGCCTGGGTGAGTTCTGCGGCGCCGACGGCACCTGCAACGTGGGCTGCCGCATCGCCCCGGACGACTGCGCGCAGGGTCAGCGGTGCGACCCCGTCCGCCGGGTCTGCGGGTGCGCGGCCGACGGCGCGTGCGATGCCAACGAGTTCTGCCGCGCCGACGGCGTGTGCACGGTCGGGTGTCGCACCGAGACCAACAACTGTGTGCTCGGGGTGTGCGACGCCGCGTCGCGACGGTGCCTCTGCGGCGGCGACGACGACTGCCCCGAGAACGAATACTGCTCCGCCGGAGGCACCTGCGAAGGCGGCTGCCGCACCGAGCCCGACAGCTGCGGACAAGGGGTGTGCGATCCCGCGCTCCGGATTTGCGCGCCGCCCGCGTGCCGGCGCGACGCGGACTGTGGCGCGAATCAGGCGTGCACGGTCATCCAGGTCGCCGACGCGCTGGCGCTGCGGTGTGTCCCCGCGCTGGCCCAGGGGCGGGAGAACGCGCCTTGTGCCACGGGCCTGGAGTGCGCCAGCCGTCTGTGCGTGAACGAGGCGTTCTGCTTCTCCGCGTGCGGCGACGGCGCGGACTGCGCCAGCGGTGCCTGCGGGGACGTGAACGTGAACGACCCCGGCGTACCCGGCGGGCCGTTCGTTTTCCAGACCTGCGAGCCCCCGAACGTCGAGTGCGCAGCCGACGCGATGTGCCCCGGGCCCCAGCAGTGTCTCCCGGTCGGACCGAGCCCGGTCGTGCCCAACGCCGTGGAGCTCGGGTGCGTGCCCGACCAGCCCGGCGCCGCCGGGGGCGCGCCGTGTGCGGACGGCGCCGCCTGCGCGAGCGGCAACTGCCTCAACGAGGGTGTCTGCTGGGGGCCATGCCGCTTCGACCAGGGGGCCGCGGACTGCGGGGCCGGTCAGCGGTGCTATCAGAACCAGATCTTCTTCGTCTTCGACCAGGACACCCCCCGGACCGAGGACGACGCCTACTACGGCCTGCCCGCGTGCCTCCCGGACACCGGCTCCGGCCAGCCTTGCCGGAACACGCGGTGCGGCGCGGGAGAGACGTGCCGCCTCGCGGCGAACGGGACCCAGACCGGGTGGGCGCCCGAGTGCCGCCGCAACGTGGGCAACGGCGCCGGCGGGGCGTTCTGCGCGCGGGACGGCGACTGCCGCAGCGGGACCTGCCTGGTGGACGCGGGCTTCTGCTTCGCGGTGTGTGAACCGGGGGTCCTCGACAACTGCGCGGCCGGGACGGTCTGCCAGGTCCTCGACCTCACCGTCTCCGACCGCGGCACTCCGGGCAATGAGCTCGACGACGTCTTGGCGCCCATCGGCGTGTGTTTGCCTTGAGCCACGAAGCCTCGACGCATTCGCTGCCGCGCGCGCTCTCGAAGTGGGGTGTGCTCTCGCGCGCCGCGGCCGAGCGGGCCATCGCGGAAGGGCGGATCGCCCTCGACGGGCGCGTCTGCCGGGACCCCAAACGCCGCGTCACCGAGGGCGTCGAGCAGGTCGCCCTCGACGGTCAGGTGGTGGTGGTGGCGGCGGTCGCGACCGCCCCGGTCTGGTACGCGCTGAACAAGCCCCGCGGCACGCTCTCGGGCCCGAGCTCGACCCCCTCTCGGCCGACGGTCCTCGAACTCTTGCCCCCGGATCGGCCGGCAAAGATGGCGCCCGTGGGCAGCCTCGACGTCGACGCCTGCGGGCTGTTGCTCCTGACCGACGACCGCCCGGCCGCGGCCCGGCTCTCGGCCTCGACGCGTTCGCTCGAGCACGTCTACCGCGTGAAGGTGCGGGGCCGACCCGCCGCCGAGGTGTTGTCACGCCTCGAGACCGACACGATCGAAGATGCCGGTCAGATGCTCGGCCCGCTGCGCATCCGTGTGTTGCGCGAGGGCCCGAAGTCGGCGTGGCTCGAGGTGCGTGTGCCGGAAGGGGGTCAGCGCGCCTTGCGGCGCCGACTCACGCTCGCGAACCACGAGGTCGAGGTGCTCATCCGGGAGTCGATTGGGCCCATCCCGTTGGGTGAGCTGGCCCCGGGCGCCTGGCGGGTGTTGACGTCCGACGAGGTGCGCGGCCTGGTGCGGGCGCGCTGACGCGCCGGCGCTTCAATGGGGCTCGGGGGGCGTCTCGAGCGGTGTCTCGGGCGGAGCGTCCGAAACACCCGCGTCCAGGCTCTGCGGGTAGCCGAAGACCGTGGACGCCTGACTCACGGCGACGAGCTTCACGTTCAGCGTCTCGTCCTTGAACGTGTAGGCGCGCACGTGATGCGGCAGGTACCCCGCGGCGCTCAAGGTGAGGTCGAGCGGGCCGCTGTCATGGGGTCGAACCAGCTTCAGGGGGGTCGTTCCCAGACCCTTCGGACCCCACCGCACGTGGGCGCGAGGCACGGACCGGACCTGGATGGTGACGTCCGCCGGCACGGACGCGACCCGCGTGGGCGTGCCTTCCCCCGCGGTGTCCTCCAGCCCGGCCTCGAAGGTGCGGACCACGGTCGGTGTCGCGGTGGACGCGGGGGACGGTGTGCTCCCCGGCGCGGACGGCGCCGGGGACTGGCCCCGAAGCGGACCGACGGCGAAGAGGACGCAGACGAGCGCCCCCAGACCCAGAGTCAGGCGCTTCATGGCTCTACGCCCCCCTTCGGGTTCGGCACGGGGCCGGGCGGGTAGACGACGTCGGGCTTCGGCACGTAGCCGGCGTAGGGCTCCTGGCGCCGGCCGCGAATGCGGCCCTCGAGCACGTTCACCGGCAGCGGAGGCGTGAGCTGGAACTCGAAGCCTCGGCTCACGTGCCGCAGCTCGAAGATCGCGCCGTCCTTGTAGAACGTTCGGCTCGCGTTCAGCGGAATGTCTCCGATGACGACCTTGTCGCGGCGGTTGAGCAAGAAGTCGTAGAGGCGCACGGCCGCGTGGTTCCAGAGTCGGTGACAGCCGTGGGAGAACTTCGAGCGGTTCGTGATGGACAGGTAGTCGCTCGAGCCGTGGGCGCGGATGCCGTTGTCGAAGTCGGGCCGGCCGTCGCGGCCAGGCACGACGAAGTACCCGGCGACCAGCCCGTAGGCCGAGAGGTAGCCGGGACCCATCTCGTCGTAGTTCACGATGCGCTCGCGCTTGCCGTTCACGTCCGCCGCCTTGACCAGACCTCGAATCGGGGTGCTCGGCGGCGCGACCCACGTGGGGCCGGAGAGGATCTTGCGCATCACCCGACGCCCGACGTCGGAGTTCTTGTAGCGGTAGTACTCGTACCCGTTCGAAGCCTGCTCCGCGCGCCAGCCGCCGATGGTCGTGGGCCACCGGATCAGCGGGAATCGCTGGCCGTTGTGGGTCACGTACAGGCTCAGCTTCGGCAGTCGATCGCGTCCGTGGACGAAGAGCTCACCCGTGTCTTTCCAGCTGTCGTCGTACCAGACATCCCCGCGGTCCACGACGAGGTCCAGGTCCATGTGACGGCTGTAGTACTCGGGGAGGGGCGGGAGCTTCACGGCGACGCGCATCCACGAGAAGTCCTCGGCCGGGTGCGCGCGGAAGAAGGCCAGCAGCTTCTCGGGGGTCTCGAGGCCCATCTGCACGAGCGCCTCTTGCGCGAACCGCTCGATCAGGTTCTCGACCGGGTGGGTCTGCCCCTTGGAGTCGACCCACGTGGGCGGCTGCCCGTCCACCTCGGCCGTGCCGTCCTCGAGGATCGCCGCGGCGTCCGCGACCCGCTCGCGCAGCATCCGCGCGAACTGCTCCCAGTTGGTCTGGAGGGGCCGCTTGCCCAGGGTCTTCATGGTTTCGGTGCGCAGGCCCGGGTACTCGTAGATCTTGTTGCGCAGCTGAAAGCTCAGAACGGCGTCGCGAGAGACGCCGTCGTTCATGTCCAGCTTGAGGCGCGCGTTCGGCTTGGCGTGCCCTTCACACTTCAGGCGCTCGACGATCTCCGGCCAGGCCTGCTCTCTGCGGTCGGCGTCCTGCACCGCCTTGAGCTCGTCCGCGAGGGCCGGGTCAGCGACGACCAGCGCTTCCAGGGACTCGTGACGACCCTTGACCCGGGCGTCCTCGAGCTGCTTGCGCAGTCGCCGAATGCTCGCCTGGTGGGCGCTTTGCTCCGCGGCCGTGCGCGACGGGATACGATCCACCTGCGCCAGGAGGGCGTAGTCGACCTCGGCGTGGCAGGCCTTCTCTTCATCCTCGAGCATGCGCTCGCGAATGACCCGTGGGGTCGGCGGGATGCCGAAGACCTCGAGGTAGCTCTTCTCGCCCGGCCGGAGTGGACGACCGTCCCCGTCCGTCCGCTCGTTCGCCAGGCCGATGAAGACCGGTCGGTAGCGATTGGGCAGGACCTGCCCGTCGGCGTCGCGAAACTCCGCGAAGATGTAGGGCGTCCAGTCGTCCCGCAGGTCGATGAGCGTGTAGCCCTGCGCCGCGAGGTCCCGCGCGTCGACCTTGCGGGGGGTGCCGTTCTCGAAGACCAGCGCCGGGTGCTCCGGATCGGTCGCGTCGGCCCGATTCGCCTCGGGGAGGCTGGGGGGCGCGGGCTCCGCGGCTGCGCTCGGCGCGCTCGACGCCGCGGTGCTGGTTGGCCCGGCCGCCACGGAGCTCGGCTCCGGGACGACACCGGTCGTGCGCTCCTTGCACGCCCCGAAGGGCATGCAGGCGAGCAGTGTGAAGACGAGGGCGCGCGGTCTGTCCATGTTGGCGTCGGGGTTTATCGGGAAGCGGCGCCCGATGTCCAGCGGTCCCGTCGGGTCAACCGCCGGCGATCTCCCGGGCCCGCAGGGAGATCGCCACGACGGCCGGGTGCTTCAGGCGTCGCTCCGGAGAGATGGCGAAGAACCGCTCGCGCACCGCGTCGGTGCGACCGACGACGACGAGAGACGGATGCGAGAGCACGGCGTCCTCGATGACCGTGGGCACCGCGAAGAGGCCGGCGCCGTGCTCGCCGACGAGCTTCAGCAGCGCGCTGTCCTCGAACTCGCCCACGACGCGCGGCCGGAGTCCGAGTTGCTCGAAGAACAGGTCGAGGCCACGGCGCAGCGTCGTATTTTCGGTCGGCAGCAGCATCGGCGCGTCTCGCAGACACTCGGGAAACGGGCGGGGGTCGAGCGCGGACAACGCTCGAGTGCCGATGAAGGTGACGCCGGACTCGCCCAGGGGGTGGTTGAAGGCCTTCACGCGGGTTCCAGGGCCGAGGGGCGTGTCGGTGATCACCAGGTCGAGCTCGTACAGCGCCATCGCCGCGAGGAGTCGGTCGTGTCGATCTTCGTGGCAGACCAGACGGACGGCGTCCGGGAGGGCGAGGACCGGCTCGAGCAGGCGCCACGCCACGAGTTTCGGGACGACGTCCGCGATGCCGACGGAGAGCCGCAACGGGCGGCCCGTGGGGCGTCCGCGCAGCGTGTCGACGAGCTCGCGCCCCAGGCCGAAGATTTCATCGGCATAGCCGAAGACGACGCGACCGGCCTCGGTCAGCACCAGCCCCCGGCCACTGCGCTCGAAGAGGCGCTCGCCCAGCTGCTCCTCGAGCTGCTTCACCTGGGTGCTCACGGTCGGTTGCGCGATCCGCAGACTTCGCGCCGCGGCGCTCACGCTGCCCTCACGCGCAACCGTCCAGAAGTACTGCAGATGGTGGTAGTTGAGCCAGTTCATCATATAGCCCGCACCTATGGGTGGGCTTTAATTTATGCATTGGACCTTGAGGGGTCCAGCCTCTAACGTCGCGCCATGGAAACCGTAGGCTCACCCGCCCTTTGGGCCGGCTTCATCCTCTTCGTCCTCGCGATGCTGGCGCTCGACCTGGGCGTGTTTCACCGCAAGACCCACGCAGTCACCCTCAAGGAGGCGACGGCCTGGAGCGTGGTCTGGATCTCGCTCGCCTTCGCGTTCAACGGGCTCGTCTACTACTGGTTCGGGCCGACGATCGGCCTCGAGTTCACGACGGGCTACCTGATCGAGAAGGCGCTGTCCGTCGACAACATCTTCGTGATCCTGGTGCTTTTCACCTACTTCGGGGTACCGGCCGCGTATCAGCACCGCGTCTTGTTCTGGGGCATCCTGGGTGCGCTGGTCATGCGGGCGATCTTCATCTTCGCCGGCGCAGCCCTGCTCACACGCTTCCACTGGATGATCTACGTCTTCGGCGCGCTGCTCGTCATCACCGGCATCAAGATGCTTCGGTCGGGCGACGAGCAGGTCGACCCCGAGAAGAACCCGTTGCTGCGGCTCTTCCGCAAGGTCATGCCGATCACGGACGGCTTCCGCGACGAGCACTTCTTCGTGCGCGAGTCGGGCAAATGGCTGGCGACGCCGCTCTTCCTGTGCCTGCTCGCGGTCGAGTTCACCGACCTGATCTTCGCGGTCGACTCGATCCCGGCGATCTTCGCGGTGACCCGAGACCCGTTCATCGTCTTCACCTCGAACATCTTCGCGATCCTCGGGTTGCGGAGCCTCTTCTTCCTGCTCGCCGGGGTCATGGACCGCTTCGTCTACCTGAAGATCGGCCTCGCGGTCGTGCTCCTCTTCGTCGGTACCAAGATGGTCATCGTCGAGTTCTACAAGATCCCCGTCGGGGTCTCCCTGGGCATCGTCGGCCTGATCCTCACGACCTCGGTGGTCGCGTCGCTCCTGAAGACCCGCGGCGGTCCGCCGTCGCACACGCCCACCTCGAGCGGCGCGCTCGGGGACGCCGCACCCTGATCGTCGCCGCCGTTTCGCCGCCTCGGGCGCACAGGTAAGCTGCCGCGGTGGTCGCGCAAGTCTCCCTGGAAGCCGTCGTCAACGCTCTTACGGAGCCGGCGCTCGTCGTCGACGCCGAGGGGGTCATCCAGGCGTGCAACGAGGCCCTGTCGGTGATCACCGGCTACCTTCACGGCGCGCTCGTCGGTGCGCAGGTGGACCAGCTCGTCCCGGAGTTCGCCCGGTCCGGCCATGCCGCGCGTCGAGCCGAGTTCCACGCCGCGGGTCGCTCGCGGCCCATGGCCTCGGCAACGAGCTCGACCTACCTGCGGCGGGCCAATGGCACCGAGGTGCCCGTGCGGGTCACGCTCGGCCCGCTCCGAGGCACCGCGCCCCCTTGTGTCCTCGCGGTCGTTCAGGACTCCCAGGTCCTGAACCGGGTCGAGGCCGACAGACAGCGGCGCGAACGTTTACTCGACCGGATGGAGCGCATGTCGTCGCTCGGGGCGTGGCGATGGCAGGACCCGGAGGGCAAACTCGAGCTCTCGCCGGGGCTCCTGCGCATGATCGGCCTTACGAGCCCAGCGGGTGAGCTCTCGCTGCAGGATGCGCTGCCGTTCGTGCATGTGGACGACCGGAACCGCGCGCTCCGGCGGATGCACGAGTCCTACGCGACCGGGCGGGACTTCAGCTTCGACGCACGGCTGGTGCGCGTCGACGGCGAGGTGATCGAGGTCCATTGCGACGGTGAGGTCGACCACGATGGCGTCGGCCGCCCCATCGGTGTCTTCGCGGTGGTGCAGGACCTCACCGAGGCGCGGACGCGAGAGCGCACGCTGCAAGAGATCGCGCAGCGCATCCAGACAGAGCGCGCACTTCGGGCAGAGCGTGACCGGGCCCAGGCGTTCCTGGACGTCGCGGGGGTCATGTTCATCGGTCTCGATCGCGATGGGCGGGTGATGCTGGCCAACAAACGGGCCGCCGAGATCCTCGAGTGCCCGGTGGACCAGATCCTCGGCCGCACGTGGTTCGAGTCGTTCCTGCCGGAGTCGATCACGGTGAGCACTCGCGTGGCCTTCGACCGGATCATGCTGGGCGAGGTGACCGCGTTCACACGCTACGAGAACCCGATCCGCACGGCCGCGGGCCGCGAACGCCTCATCGCGTGGCACAACTCGATGATTCGGGGACCCGACGGGACCGTGGAGGGCACGATCTCGTCCGGAGAGGACATTACGGAGCGCCGGCAGGCCGAGGCGGGGCTGAAGCGCAGCCTGCAAGAGATTCAAGCCATGAACGGCGAGCTCGAGTCCTACGCCTACACGGTCTCCCACGATCTGCGCACGCCGCTGCGCTCCATCCAGGGCTTCGCCGAGGTGCTCACCCAGGACTACGGGGACCGCCTGCCCCCGGATGCGCTCGAGCTGCTCGCGCGCATCGGCACGAACGCTGAGCGCCTCGGCGAGCTGACCGAGCACCTGCTCGCGCTTTCCCGCGTGACCCGTGCGCCGTTCGCCCGGTCACCCGTGGACCTGGCGCTGGTCGCGCGCGAGGTCATCGACGAGCTGCCAGGCGCCGACCGCATTCAGTGGAACCTCCCGGAATCACTCATTGTTCCGGGCGATCCCGCGCTCTTGCGGGTCGTCTTGACGAACCTCCTCGAGAACGCGTTGAAGTTCACCCGAGACCGGCCGGACCCGAGAATCGAGCTCGTCGAAGAGGGGCTGGGCGTGGTGTGCGTGCGCGACAACGGCGTCGGCTTCGACATGGCCTACGCGGGCAAGCTCTTCCGACCGTTCCAGCGCCTGCACGACCGCCGGTACCCCGGCACGGGCATCGGGCTGGCGACGGTGGCGCGCATCGTGGAGCGCCATGGCGGCCGTGTATGGGTCGAGTCCGAGCCCGGGCTCGGCACGACGATCCGGCTGACGGTGGGCGAGGTGAGTTCGGCGGGAACGTGACCTGCGCTTTGTGCTAGTAAGCCGTTGAGGGGCAGCAAATTGCACTCGTCCTCGGAGAAGTTGCATGAAGGCGAAGGTCACGAAAGCGCGATGGTCCTGGATGGCGGCGGCGCTCGGGCTCGGGTTGCTCACGAACGCGTGTGGCACCGATGACGGCGGCGGGTCGACCACGGACACCGACGACCAGGACGCACGGCCCCGCGAGCAGGTGGACGAGGGTCCCAATGTGGACTCCGCGATCGACGAGGTCGACCTCGGCGAGGCCCCTGACGCGGCGGACGCGACGGTCGAACCTACGACCGACATGACGGCACCTCCGCCGGACATGGCGGTGGTCCCGGAGGACGCCGTCGTCGTGCCCCCCGACGTCCCCGCTGCCCCCTTGTGCGCCGGGCAGGCGCTCGTGAGCCTGAACGAGGCGCTCGTCGACGGGGCCGTCTCGGGCACGACCGCGGGCGCCCCGGCGCTCCTCGCGGCGAGCTGCGGCGGCGGCGCCGGCGGCGAGATCGTCTACACCTATCGGGTCGACGCCCCCCTCGACGACCTGATCTTCAGCACGGACCACGACGAGACCCTCTCACCGACCGTGCTCTTCGTCCGCTCCGTCTGCGACGAGCCCAATGACCTCGCCTGCAACCGTGGCTCGGTGGAAGTGCCCGGCACGTCGATCCGCCTCGCCGGCG
>JBMOFP010000106.1:0-21547 GCA_049318805.1 Bradymonadia bacterium | reverse complement strand
GCCCCTCCGACGCCCGGGCCGGGCACCGCGATCCGCACGCCGACCCGGGGCTCGACGCCGGGCGCGGCGAGGTTGTCTCGCAGCCGAAGCTCGGGCGCGGACCAGTCCGTCGCGGCGGCCCGCTCAGCGCGCAGCACCGGCAGCCCCGCCCGCGCGGCGCGCACCGCCGATGAACGCTCGAGCGCCGCGGACACCACCGCTGCACACGTCGTCGCCGAACCCACAGGAACCTCGGGAGCCGCCGCCTGGACCCGGGGAGCGCCCAGAACGCGTGGGCGCGGGCCAGGATTCGCCCCGCCGCACGCCCCAAGCAGCAACACCAGCCCCAACGAGATGCGCCGCGCGCGTCTCACGGGGCCTTGAGCTCGACGCTGGTCCACCGAGGCGCGCGCTCGTCCATGTCGAAGAAGAGGTGGCCGCGACCCTCCGGGCCCACGGCAAAGCCCTCGGCCTTGAGGCCCTCGAAGCGCCGCACGAGGGTGGGCTTGCCGGGCGCGCGGGCGTCCGTCCGCCACACCGCGCCGCAGTCCGGCCCCGTAGGCAACGTGGAGAGTATCCACAAGGTCGTGCCCTCCACGGCGAGCTCCGAGATCCCCCCGGGCGCCCCCGTGCCGCAGGTCGGCAGCGACAGCTCCGCGTAGACCTCCAGATCGGGGGCCGCGCCCTCGACGAAGGCGTCGGGTGCGCTCAGCCGTAGGATCCGCGCGCGCCCCACCTCGTCGGCCGGGGACTTCGCGCCCAGCAAGAGCGTGCCGTCCAGGAACGCGAGGCCTTCCAGATCCAGCGTGTCGTTCCATCCCAGTGCGGACCGCGCCTCCGGTCCCAGCGCAGCGCTCACCCGGTCGAAGAGCGCGACCCGACCGGTCACGACGAGTCGCCGCGGCTCGACCTCGATCCGACCTCGGATCAGCCCCTGCCGCTTCTCCGGTCGCTGGCCCTTCCGACTGAGGCTCTGAGAGCTCAGGAGCCATACGGTGCCGTCCGCGGCGCGTGCGACTGCCTCGAGGTCCGACACCGCCTCCAGGCCCTGGACCACCACGGGCTCCGCGTCGACCACACCCTGGCCGTCGAGGGTGAAGACCCACGGCGCCGCATCCGTCGGTCCGCGACCCGTGTCGTCACTCACGACCAGGTAGCGCTTCCACTCGTCGATCCACACCGCCCCGCTGGGCTCGAAACGTGTCCGGGCGGAGAGCGCCGCGGGGACCTCGAGCGTCAGGAGCGCACCCGCGGAGGGGGTCGCCGCGAGCGCCCCCGAGACTGGCCCGCTCAAGGAGACGCTGACGACCTCGGATGCGAGCACGGGCGCATCCTCGGCCAGATTGACGAAGACGGGGCGCCCGTACTTCGGCCGGTCCGGACTGACCCACAGCGCGCGGGGCAGCTCCATGATTTCAGGGCCGACAGCCTCGATGTGACCACGAACGAAGAGCGAGCGATCCCGACCCACGACCTCGACCGCGCGCCCGAGCTCGAAGCGCCGGGCGACCTCTTCGGGGGCGTAGGCCGTCGCCATCGCACGGTGCGCGGCGACGACCACGACGATGGGCTCGGACGCCGTGACCGTGTCGCCTTGCTGCTTCAAGACACGCGAAACCACGCCCTCGACCGGTGCCCGCAGGACCAACCGGTCCTTCATCTCCAGGAGCCCCGTGAGCCGAGTCGTCCGCGTCTCGACCCGGGCACGCAGCGGCGCGAGGCGCGTCGCCGTCTCCTCATCGCGAATCGCCGCCAGGGCGCTCGTCGCGTCCGCCGTGACGTTCGTCCACGCGCGCACGACCTCGGGCTGATGCTGTTTCGTTTGGTCCAGTCGCTCGACGCGCACCTGCAGGTCACTCACGGCGCCCGCTTCCGAGATGCGCGACCGCGCGGCGGCGTCCAGGCGTCCGAGCTGCTCCCCGATGACCCGCGCCTCGGCCCGGGCCGCCGCCTGCTCACCCTTGGCCGCGGCCAAGGCGGCGCGGGCCTTCGCCAAATCCGAGCTGATCGCGCGGCGGCGCTCGCGGTTCTCGAGCTGGAGCGTCGCCGCGAGCGCGTCGGCCTCCGCCAGCGCCTCGGCGAGCTCCGCTCGGGCGACCCCGATCTCGGCGTTCAGCGGCTCGGCGTCGAGTGTGGCGACGACCTCGCCCACCGAGACCTTTTGTCCAGGTCGCACGAGCACCTGGAGCAAGCGTCCCGCCGTGGTCGAGCCCATGGCGTGTCGGGGGATCTCGACGACACCCGGGATCGCCGCGTGGTCCGGGGCCGAGCGCCAATAGAGCACGCCTGCGGCCAGGGCCGCCGCGACCCATATCCAGGTCGTGAGGTTGGGGCGGGCGAGGCGGTTCATAGCTCCGTGTGGGCATCTTCGATGAGAAGACTCAAGCCCTGTATGCCCGGGAGGCGCTCGAGCGCGTTCACGAGGCGCTCGTGCTCGTTCTGCCCCTTCAGCTTGACCTGGTAGGCGTACTCGAGCGTTTCACCCTGGGCCAGGTCGCGCAGCGCCACGAGCACGAAGGTGCTGCAGTGGGCGTCGAGAACGGCGCGGACCTCGTCCCCGCCCACGCCGGCCCGCGGCAGCCAGAAGCGCAACATGCCGTCGAAACGCCGGCGTCGGCCGAACGAGCTCCACTGGAGCGCGACGGCGGCGCCGCAGAACGCCGCAGTACCGAGGACGGCGGCCGGAAAGCTCCGCACGCCCACCGCGAGCCCGACGGCGAGGGCGGCGAACATGAACGTCATGTCGCGCGGATCACGAATGTTCGTTCGGTAGCGCACCAGCGCCATCGTGCCCATGATGCCGAGGCCGCGCGCGAGATTGTCACCGATCGCGAGCATGAGGGTCGCCGCCACCATCGCGCTCAGGACCATCGATTGAACGAAGCCCCGCGAGTACGACATGCCCTCGAAGGTCTGCTCGTAGGTGAACGCGACGACCTTGCCGAGCACGAAAGCCGACAGCAGCACGAGGATCGCGCTCTCCCAAGTGCTCTCGCCCGCGCTCGGCCCGAAGATGGCGGCGAGCTCGTTCACGGGCGCTCCCGACTCAGCCAGGGAGCCGCCTCACGGTTCATCCAACGGTCGCGAGCACCGGCCGCTTCGTCGATGCGCTCTACGGACGCGCAGTACTTGCTGAAGCCCGTGCGCACGAGGCCGAACTCGCGCACGAGATCGCTCATCCACAACGGTACGGTCGCGGTGCACTTGAGTTCCAGCACGACCCCCGACATCGGCAGGCCGAAGCGATCAGGTGAGTCGACGGGCAGCCAACCGACGCCGTCGATGGGCAACTCCCAGCCGACCGCGGGGAGCGCGCACAGGCGATGGTCGAAGGTCACGCGGCCATAGTCGTCCACGAGGCTCACGAACGCCTCCCGCTCATACCGAACGACCACGAGCGGCGCGGCGCCCGTTCGGCGCAACCGCTGCGTGAAGACCCCCAGGTTCTGCAGGTCCCTGGGCGAGGTGACCCAGCGTTCGCCGTCCGGCGCGCGCAGAACGTGTGGCCAGGCCTCTGGGGAGATCGCGACGCGCGTCTTCACGATCACGTCACGTATGCGCTGCTTGCACTCGATGAAATACGGCCCCGTGCGGTAACGCCGAACGCGCAGCTTGAAGCGCCTCGGCGCCTGGTCGAGGGTCTGCTGGTACAAGAGCCGGTCTGTGGTGTCGAAATACAAGCTCGAGATGGTGTACGGCCCATGGGCGCTGGCGGAGTCCGGACGCACGAAAGGCCTCACCGCGTCGCGGATGCGCGGCGCGAGGTCCGGCGGGATGCGGTACTTCAGTTCGTACCGCTCAATGACGAGTTCAGAGGTCGCCACGGCTCGAAACTAGCTTCCAGTGGCCGTCCCCGCAAGAATCGGGGCGCCCGCGTACGGTGGACAGGGAGAATCGAACGGTGAAGTCGCGTGTGATTCGGTGGATGTTCGTGGGGCTCGTGTCGTTCTGGGTGGCGCTCCTCGGGGCGTGCGGCGGACCCTCGACGGCGAGCCTTTACCAGGGGCCCGCGCTGGGCGAGCCCGAGTACCGGCTCGGCGTCGCGGACAAGGTCTCCGTCGAGGTCAAGGACAACGCGTCCTTCTCGGCGACCCAGGCGGTGGTTCGGCCG
Organism: Bradymonadia bacterium; assembly: GCA_049318805.1. GTDB lineage: Bacteria > Myxococcota_A > Bradymonadia > UBA7976 > UBA1532 > CANLBD01. Next base: position 17,457 of record JBMOFP010000106.1, on the reverse strand, counting down.
GACGGCAACCTCACGTTGCCCATCATCGACGACATCAAGGTCGTGGGCCTGACCCCCGCTCAGGTCAAGGCGGAGATCGTTCGGCGGCTCGAGGCCTACATCAAGCAGCCCATCGTCACGGTCAGCCTCGTGGAGCTCAACAGCTACGACTTCTTCGTCTCCGGGAACGTGCGCGCGCCGAACCGCTATACCTCGAAGGCGCTCGTGACCGTCTTGCAGGCGCTCGCGATGGCGGGAGACGTGACGAACTTCGCGTCGCCCGAACGCATCGTCGTCATCCGTCGGTTCGCGGATGGGCAACGGCGCATCCCGTTCGACTACCCGGCCGTGGTCGATGGCACTCGGCTCGAGCAGAACATCTACCTGGAGTCCGGTGACGTCGTTTTTGTCCCGTAGGCGGGTGCGCTGGCAGCTCGCGCTCGTGCTCGTCTCTTGGCCGTCGGGCTTCGCCGTGGCTCAGGACGCCGCTCCGCCCGCGGGGCTCGTGCCCTTCGCCAGCGGCGCCGTGCTCGGGGGCTGGGAACGCACACGACGGCGCGGGGTCACGCGGCGTGAATCCGACGGCGCTCTGGTCAGCGAGGTCGAGGTCAAGTCGGGACCGAGCCTCGGGGTGCTCGCCGAAGGCGGCCTGCGCTTCGACGGCGAGCGCCTGGACGCCGCGGCGGCTTACGGCGCCGGCTTCAGCGTCAGCCCCGACACACCGGCGGGGCCCGACGCGTTGACCCAGAGCGTCGGCGCTCGTCTGGAGTACATCCTGGGCCCGCGCTGGCGGACCTCGGCCTCCAACACGTTCTACTGGGGCGTGCTGCGTCAACAGCAGCAAGCGTCCTCGCTCGGTTTCGGCGGGATCGCCTCGGAGACCCCGGGTGGGGGCGGGGGCGTGGCCGATCCGCGCACCCCCGCGTCCGCGACGGGCGCAGGGGCGCCTCAGGGGGTCCTCGCGCCCGGCGCGTCGCCGCTCCCCGGAGGCGCCACCGGCCTGGACGGGGCCCTCGGCACCTCCCCGGACGCCGGGCGCGATACGAGTCGAGCGCTCGTCCAGGCGCGTTTTGTGCGCAACGAGAGCACCGCGGGGCTCACCTATGCCCCGTCGCCCCGATTCACCCACGCGCTGTTGGCCAACGCGACGCTGCAGAAGTACCCGGACCGCGCCTTCGTCCGCTCGGCCGGCTTGCGCCTCTTCGACACCTTCGGCATTGGCCCCCAATGGTCGACGGACTGGACCCCGGACCCCTTCAACGCCGTGCGTTTCGAGGTCTCCGCGGAGACGACCTTCTTCGACGCCCTCTTCGAGGATGCGGAGACCTCGACGGTCGCGCAGGCGCAGTCCGCCAGCCCCGGAGAGGCCAGCACCGAGGTGACCATCGAGCCGAGGGGCGAGGCGACCCTGCAGACCGGTGACGCCCGCATCGTGTATCGGCGCGCGCTGACCCCCGCCTGGTTCGGCGAGCTCGGCGGCGGGGTGGGGGTCGCGTTCCCCTGGAGCGACCCCGACGCGCTCGCCGCGGCGCTCGTCGCCCAGGGCGCGGTCGGGTGGTCGCGGGACCGTTGGCTCGCTCGATTCGACGTCCAGCGGGGTGCGAGCGCCAGCGAGATCGGCGCGATCTACGCGTTGACCAGCGCACAGCTCGGCGTCGAGGCCGGCTTGACTCCGCGCCTGCGGGCGGCCGCGTCCGCCGGCGTCTCCCGCTTCGACGTGCTCGCCCTCGTCGTGCGTTCCGAGAACGACCTGGCTCAGCTCGCCGGTGCAACGGATGGGCAACTTTCCCTGGACGAGTTGGACCGCCGGGCCCGTGAGGTGTTGAATGGTTGGGCCGTGACCGCCGGAACGACCGCAACCTACGACCTCACGCAATGGCTCGCGATTGCCGTTGCCTATGGATATGAGCAGCGGAGGTCCGACGCGGCCGAGCGGTCGAGCGAAGATGCCCATCGCGCGACCGTGGGGGTCACGGTGACGACGGACGCCCCTGAAGACGAGCAGGCCCAGGGGCCGCGCTGACGCGGACAGTCGGCGAGCTGAAAGAGAGAGCGTGGCGTTCTACCGACCGACATCCGTTCGCGACTACCTGGAGCTCGGACGCAAGGTCCTGCGGCTTCGTTGGACCCTCGTCGCCGTCTTCGTCGCCACGATGGCCCTCGCTGCGGTCGCCGTGATGCGCATGCCGAAGATGTACAAGTCGTCCGCGCTCATCCTGATCCAGCAGGGTCAGATGTCGAGCCCGAACGCCAACGCCATGGTGGTCAACCTCGACCAACGCCTGCGTACGCTCCGACCCACGATCAACAGCCGCACCACGCTCGTCGAGCTGATCACCGACCTCAACCTCTACCCGGAGCTGCGGAGCTCCCGCCCCATGGACGAGGTCGTGGAGTACGCGCGCAAGCGGATCGAGGTCGAGGTCCAGGGCCGCGACCTGTTCCGGGTGAGCTTCGTGCACCCCGTGCCCCAGACGTCGCAGGTCGTGACCGAGCGCCTCTCGCACAAGCTCATCGACGAGAGCGTCACGGACGACATCAAGCGCAGCCGAGGGAAGGTCGACTTCCTCCGGCGTCGGACCGAAGACCTCAAGCGTGAGCTCAAGGACTGGGACGCGAAGATTCAGCAGTTCAACGAGGACTACGGGCACATCCTCGTCTTCGAGCGGTCCAACGTGAACCCCGTCACCGCGGCGCGGGAGCAGCTCAAGGCGCTCGATTCGGCGATCCGGTCCGCCGAGAAGCAGCGCGGAGGCCGGGGCGGTGGCCGCCCGGGCACCGCGCCGAAACCGCCGACCGCAGACCGCCTCATCGCGAAGGATCCGGCGGTCGTCGCCGCGCAGAGCGTGCTCGAGCAGGCTCAGAGCAAGCTCGAGACTCTCCTCGTGACCTATACGAACGACCATCCGGACGTCGTGGCCGCCCGCCGCGCCGCCACGCAGGCCGAGGCCACGCTCGAGCGCCTCAAGGCCCGCGCGGCGCAGGCCCTTCCACCCCCGCCACCGCCGAGCCAGGCCGCGCCCGAAGCCCCGCGCGCGCCCCGCAGCGAAGGACCGCCGCCCCAGACCGAGCTCGCGAAGCTCCAGGCCGAGCGTGCTCAACTGCTGCGCCAGATCGAAAAGACCCAAACGGACATGCGCGACCTGCCCCGCATCAAGGCGCAGCTCGACAACCTGGAGCGTGAACGCAAGCGCGTCGAGGACGCGCTGGACACCGAGGTCAAGCGCCTCGCCCAGGCCGAGAGCGAAGACAGCCTCATCTCCGCGAACAAAGGCGACTCGTTCAAGATTCAGGACCCGGCCAACCTCCCCGAGAAGCCCAGCTCGCCCGGGCGCGCCGTCATGCTCGCCGCGGCGGGCCTCCTCGCGGTGCTCATCGCTCTGGGCGTCGCGCTCTTTCGCATCTACCTCGATCCCACCGTTTACAACGAGTACGAGATGTCTCGGGTCACCGACTTGCCCGTGTTGACCAGCATCACTCGTTATCAGGTGCGACTGGCGGGGCCCGTCGGTGACCCCGAGGCACCCACCCGCGACGGACCCAGGGGCTGACGATGGCGGAAGACCAGTTCGCGGACCTGCGTAAGGGCGGTACGTACCTCTTCGTCCGTCCCCGGGCGCAACGCCGCCCGAAGGCGCCGGACTGGACGCGCGACGCGGCCCAGGTCGACGGCATGCCCCCGATCGTGCTCCCGCGGGTCCAGGGTGAGGCTGAGCCTGACTTTGCGGCCGCCGAGGTCCGTCGTGAGATCCGTGTGCGCCACGTTCGGCCGCGCATGGAGCCCGGGCAGCTCGATCCGAGGCTTCACGTGCTCCTTCAGCCGGAGGGGGCCGGCGCGGAAGCGTACCGCGCGCTCGCGGGTGCCGTTCAGCGCGAGCGACGCGGGGCGGCGCGCCTGTGGGTCGTCGGCGCGCGGGCCGGATCCGGAGCGACGCTCACCTGTCTGAACCTGGGCGCCGCGATGTCCGAGACCCAACGCGTGACGCTCGTCGAAGTCGCCCCCCAGGCGGACTTCGCGCGACGCTTGGGCTTGCCGCAGCCCCCTGTCTGGGACGCCGACGCGCGGGCGCCGCTCGACCTCTGGCTCGTGGGCGACCACCTTGCCGTCCTCTGCACGGCGGCCGTCGACCCCACCGAAAGGGCCGACGCACGCGGAGACGCCCCGACACGCGTCCTCGACGCGGCGGCGACCGCGGCGGACGTCGTCCTGTTGGACGGCCCGTCTCTGGACTCGGCCGGGGCCGCAGAGCGAATGCGCGGGCTGGCGGACGCGGCGGTCCTCGTCGTTTGCCCGCTCGACCTGGGCACCGGAGCCTACGAGCGCGCCCTCGCTGCACTCGATGGCCTCCGCGTCGTCGGCGTCATCGTCAATGGGCGACCCGAGGCCCTCGTCGACGGATTCGCGCGGGGCAACGCGGCGTGAATCCAGGCAATCGACGTGCGGTCATTCTCTTCGAGACGCTGCTGCTCTCCGCGGGCTTCATCGTCGGCACCGTGGCGCGCCTCGGCCCCTCGGCCCTCATCGACGACCCCGCGCTCCTCGCGAAGGCGTTGCTGACGGCGCTCGTCATCCAGCTCTCGCTCTTCTACAACGGGCTCTACGACTTTCGCAGCGTCGTCGTCCGCCAGACCATGCTGCTCCGCCTCCTGGCGGCGCTGGTCGTCGCGAATCTCTTGCTCGCGTTCCTGTACTGGCTCGTGCCGGAGCTCACGGTGGGACGCGGCGTGGCTCTTCTGGCGTTGCTGGTCGACCTGGTCGCGTTCAGCGCGTGGCGCCTCTACCTGGGGCGACGCCTGCGCGAGCGCCCGCTCCATCGGGTGCTGATCCTGGGCGACGGTGAGCTGGCGCGGGACCTCGTCACGATGACCCGAAGCCGCGCCCACCTGGGCTTCATCTACCTGGGTTTCCTCGACGCTCGCGGCGAAGGGGACCCGTCGCCGAGCGATGAGCGCATCGGCCACTACGACGAGGTCAGCGAGGCGGTGCGCCGTACCCAGGCCACGCTCGTCGTCGTCGCCATGGCCGACCGACGCGGGCGGCTGCCGGTGACGGAGTTACTCGACCTGAAGTTCAGCGGCGTCGACATCGTCGAGGGGGTCGACCTCTACGAGGCGTTTACCGAGAAAATCTACGTCAAGGGTCTGAACCCATCGTGGATGATCTTCGGGGACGGCTTTCGTCGCAACGACGTCCGCCGATTGTCCAAAAGGTTGCTCGATGTGGCGGCCTCAGGATTCGGTCTGCTCGTTGCGGGCATCCCGATGTTGATCACTGCGCTCCTCGTGAAGCTCACGAGCCCGGGACCGGTCATCTACGCCCAGGAGCGGGTGGGGGAGTTCGGACGCATCTTCACCCTCTACAAGTTCCGCTCGATGCGCACCGATGCGGAGGCCGCCGGACCACAATGGGCCGCGTCGAGTGACCCGCGCATCACACGTTTCGGGAACTTCATCCGCACGACACGACTGGACGAGCTGCCGCAGCTCTTCAGCGTGTTGAAGGGGGACATGAGCCTGGTGGGGCCACGCCCCGAGCGACCCTTCTTTGTCATCAAGCTCCAACGCGAAGTGCCCTTCTTTCGGCAGCGATTGTTCGTGCCACCGGGTGTAACGGGCCTCGCTCAGGTGAAGTTTCGCTACGCCGAGAACGCCGAGGACCACGTCGAGAAGCTTCAGTATGATCTTGCGTACATCAAGAACATGAGCCTGTTCTACGATGTGCAGATCATCCTCGAGACGGTGAAGGTCATGCTCTTCAGGCAGGGCAGCCGCTGAAATTCTTCGCGAATCCGCTTTACAAGCCCAGTACCCCGCCTTACTCTGCCGCACCATTTCCGCAGACAGGCATTGGCATCTGCGGCCTCTCCCGTACGGGGGAGTGCACTTCAAGCCCAGAGGGGGTAGTTTTCGTTTATGGAGTATCGGAGCATTTCCATCGAGGAGCTCCGCAATCGAACCGAGGTGCCCGAGGACCGTCCTGAGACGCATGTCGCCGGTGGTGAGGACTCGTTCGCCCAGTTGTTCGAGCGGAGCGATGTCAGCCGCAATTTCAAGGTTGGCGAGATCGTCAAAGGTCGTGTCGTTTCGGTGACCAAGGACTTCGTAGTCGTCGACATCGGCTACAAGTCCGAGGGCCAGATTCCCATCGGGGAATTCCGGGATGCCGAAGGTGAGGTCACGGTCCAGGCGGGTGACGTGGTCGACGTCTACGTCGACCAGGCCGAAAACGAGGATGACCTCGTCGAGCTCAGCAAGGAGAAGGCGGAGAAGCTGCGCATCTGGGACCAGATCAGCGAAGCGTGCGAGCGGGATGAGCTCGTGCGTGGGCGGATCGTGGCTCGGGTCAAGGGCGGCCTCTCGGTCGACATCGGCGTCAAGGCATTCTTGCCGGGCAGCCAGGTCGACATTCGTCCGATCCGCAACCTCGAGAAGTTCATCGGTCTCGATTTCGAGTTCAAGGTCATCAAGTTCAACAAACGACGGGGCAACATCGTGCTGTCCCGGCGCGTCCTGCTCGAGCGCGAGCGGGCTGAGCTCAAGGCCAAGACGCTCGAGCGCCTCGAAGAGGGTCGCGTCCTGCGCGGCACCGTGAAGAACATCACCGAGTACGGCGCCTTCGTCGACCTCGGTGGTATCGACGGCCTCCTCCACATCACCGACATGAGCTGGGGCCGGGTCAACCACCCGTCCGAGATGGTTCAGGTCGGCGACGAGATCGACGTGCGGGTGCTGAAGTACAACCCCGACACGGAGCGCGTCTCCCTCGGCCTCAAGCAGATCAGCGAGGATCCGTGGGTCCACGCCGAGACGAAGTACAAGGTCGGTGACCGTGTCAGCGGCAAGGTGGTGAGCCTGACCGACTACGGCGCCTTCATCGAGCTCGAGGAAGGCATCGAAGGTCTCATTCACATCTCCGAGATGAGCTGGACGAAGCGCGTCAAGCACCCCTCGAAGATGGTGGCCATCGGCGACGTGGTCGACGCGATCGTCCTGGACATCGACTCGAAGAACAAGCGCATCAGCCTCGGCATGAAGCAGATCGAGCCGAACCCGTGGACCCTGCTCCACGAGCGTTACCCCGTGGGGACGCGCATCCTCGGCAAGATCCGCAACATCACCGACTTCGGCATCTTCATTGGCATCGAAGAGGGCATCGACGGTCTCGTCCACATCAGCGATCTGTCGTGGACGCAGAAGGTCAAGCACCCCTCCGAGGCCTTCAAGAAGGGCGACGAAGTCGAGGCGGTCGTGCTCAACATCGACGTCGAGAACGAGCGCTTCAGCCTCGGCATCAAGCAGCTCACGCCGGATCTCTGGGAAGAGGAGATCCCGAAGAAGTACACGATCGGTCGCGTGGTGAAGGGCAAGATCACCAAGATTCACGACTTCGGCGCCTTCATGGAGCTGGAGCCGGGGGTCGAGGGCCTGATTCACGTGAGCGAGATGGCCTCTTCGCATGTCGCGAGCCCGCGTGACGTCGTCACCGAGGGCCAGGACGTGCTCGCCGAGATCATCACGATGGACCGCGAAGAGCGGAAAATCGGCCTGTCGCTCAAGAACGTCGGGGATGGCGATGACGCCGATACCCGTTCGTACCTCGAGCGTCAGGGCAAGAGCACGGCGTCGTTCGGCGACGTGTTCGGCGACAAGCTCGGTCGCAAGAACCGCTGAGGTTCGGTCGGGTGGGGTGACTTTCGCCCCACCCGCCGCCTCGCGCTCCAGTTTCGACCGCGAACGCCGATGAGGGTGGCGGGCTCCCAAACCGGGACCTCGCATTGACACTCTGAAATGGCGGGTGGTACGGTCCCGTCGAGTCAACGTACGGACACGGGAATGACCAACAGAACCTTTCACCTTCGATGCTCCTTCTGCGGCAAGGAGGCCATCGAGGTCCGAAAGCTGATCACGGGTCCGCAGGTTCACATCTGCGACGAGTGCGTCACCCTGTGCAACGAGATCCTCGCGCAGGATGGTCGCGGCGAGATGCACGAGACCACCGGTCGTCGTGACCTCAAGCCGCGGGACATCAAGGCGTACCTCGACGAGCACATCGTGGGTCAGGAGATCGCGAAGAAGGGCATCGCCGTCGCGGTCTACAACCACTACAAGCGCATCGACAGCCCCGTCGAAGACGACATCCAGCTCTTCAAGGGCAACATCCTCATGGTCGGCCCGACCGGCTCGGGGAAAACCGCCATCGCGCAGGCCCTCGCGCGTCTGCTGGACGTGCCGTTCGTCGTCGCGGACGCCACCTGCCTCACTGAGGCGGGCTACGTCGGCGAGGACGTCGAGAGCATCATCAAGTCTCTGTGGATCGCCGCTGATCGCGACGTTGAGCGCGCCGGCCGCGGCATCGTCGTCATCGATGAGATCGACAAGATCGCACGCAAAGGCGACGGGCCCTCGAGCACCCGCGACGTGGGCGGTGAGGGTGTGCAGCAGGCGCTCCTGAAGATGATCGAGAGCAGCAAGGTCACGATCTATCCGGATGGGGCGCGCACCCGGCCGCAAAAAGAGATCATCCAGGTCGACACGACCAACATCCTCTTCATCCTGTGCGGCGCGTTCGTCGGGATTGAGAAGATCATCCAGCGGCGACAGGCGGGAAAGTCCATCGGGTTCGGCGCTGAGGTCCAGCCTCGGCACAGTGACGCGGACTACAACCGCTTGATCCCCCATGTGACCTCGGAAGACTTCATCAAGTTCGGCTTGATCCCGGAGTTCATGGGACGCCTTCCCGTGACGGTGCCGTTCGAGTCTCTCAGCGAAGACGCCCTGTACGAGATCCTCTGGAAGCCGAAGAACTCGCTCGTCAAGCAGTACAAGAAACTCTTCGAGCTCGAGAAGGTCAGCCTGCGGTTCACGCCCGAGGCCATGCGCGCGATCGTCCGTGAAGCGGTGACCCGCAAGAGCGGAGCTCGCGGCCTGCGCGCGATCACCGAAGAGATCATGCTCGACATCATGTACGAGCTGCCAGACATGACGGACGTCCGCGAGTGTGTCATCCACGAGGGGGTCGTGCTTCACCACGAGGCCCCGCAGCTCGTGCCGGCGAAGAAGTCCGCCTGAGAGGGTCGACCGAAGGTTTCCGTCCGCCGCACGAACCGCTGAATCCCGTCGACCGGCGTCGCGGGGCCCAGCGGACCGCTCGCTTCGGCGGCCTCGCTCCCGGAATCATTCGGCTTTTTCAAAGCCTCGGTGATTCGGCCGGGCCGTCCTGGCCGGGCCAGGCTGTGTTTTCAGCAGCCTGCGCGGTCGTCTCTCTGACTCACGCCTGAACGTGCCCGCTCGACATGCCGTAACCCTCCGCAGGAGGACGGCGTGCGCAGACGACGAGCGGTGTGGCTTTGGAACGGCCTCGGGCTCCTCGCGGTCGCGTGCGGAGGCCCGCAGCCCGCGGTCACCAAAGACCCCCGGGTCGCCATCGAGGGCGCCGCGACTTCGCCCGTGGAGACACTGCGTTCGCTGCGGAGCCTCACCTGTGCGCGGGCCGATGTCGCCTGCGCCGAGTCTCGCGCCACCGAGGCTCGGCTGAGTCTGGAGCTCGAGAGCATCGCTGCGTTGGTGTGCGCCGAGCTGGATGAACGCATCGAGGCGGGCGCCTGGTCGGAAGCGAAGCAGCTTCGGCTCGAGCTGGAAGCGATGGTGGACGTGGTCGACGCGGCGTGTCTGCCGGCGGCGGATGTCCGCCTGGCCGAGGTGGAACGCGAGGACCGAAGCCTCTTCCTGGAAGCGCAGGCGCTCGCCCTACAAGCGCTCACGGAGTCGCGTGTACCGGAAGCGGTGGCCGCGCTGGACGAGGCGGAACGCGTGGCCCTTCGCCTCGGGGCGGAGGTCGACCCGACGCTGAGACTGCGGGTGCGCATCGCCCGAGCTCGAGAGGCCGCCCTCGCTCCGCCGGTGGAAGTGCTCGCCCGTGTCGACGCGCGCCCCCCGCCCAGGACTGCGGTTCCGCGCCGCACGAGGCCGCCCCGTGTCCCGAACGAGCGGCCCCCTTCGTTGCGCCCCGCCGCGCCCGAGCCGAGTGTGTCGGCGCCCCCCGCCGTGGTTGCGGCCCCCGACCTTGGCCGCGTGGACGCGGCGCTGCAGGCCGCGGAGGCGGCCTACGCCCGCGAGGACCTCGAAGAGGCGCGTCGCCAATGGCTGCGTGTCCTCGAGCTTGCGCCGGGCCACGGGCGAGCGACCGAGGGCCTGCGGCTGTACGCGCGGTTCGTCAGCCTGGGCGTGTCGGCTCCGGATCGAACGCCGCAATGAGTCGCCGCAGGGCTTCCGTGTGTCGACGGACCAGCGCCGTGTCGAAGAGCGGGTCCTCCTGCAGGAGCGCGCGTTCGACAAAGACCTCGTCGAAGAGCGCCGGGGCCCAGCTTCGAAAGTCGTCCTCGTCGAGGGCAACGACCTCGGACAGCGCGATGGGCTGGTCGAAGCCCTTCAGCTCGACCGCGGGTCGGGCTTCGCACCGCGCGAACTCGCCCAGATTCCGACGTGTGTGGTGGTCGATCAGCACCTCGCCCTGCCCACTGCGACTCTCTAAACGCGCAGCGAGGTTCACGACGCTGCCGATGACCGTGTAGTCCTTCTTGCGTTCGCCCCCGATGTTGCCGGCCGTCACGTAGCCGCTGGCAATGCCACACCCGAAGACCTGAGGCGTGAGCCCGGACGGCAAGTCCGCGGGCGAGGTCTCCCGCAGGAATCGGTTGAGCAACCGCACTGCGTCCCGAGCGCGGACCATCGCGCGCACCGCCTGACGCGAGTAAGGCACCGGTTCGTTGCGGGCCAGCCTCGACTGGAGGTCGTGGAGGGGCATGTCGAAGAGCCCGAAGACAGCCATCATGGCGTCTCCCATGAACTTGTCGACGTGGCCACCGTGCTCGAGCACGACACGCTCCAGCAGGTGGAAGTAGAGGTTCACCTGGCGCAGCACCTCGCCGGGCTCTCGCTGCGAGGACATCCGCGTGAACCCACGCATGTCACAGAAGACCACGGTCACGTGACGCAGTGTGCCGCGCGGCCCCGCCAGGTCCGGGTCGCGCTGGATCGCGCGGATGATGTCGGGGTTCGTGTACTGACCGAACAACGCGAGTCGCTGGGACATCTCGTTGAAGGCCCCCGCGAGTCGGGCGAGCTCGTGCTCTCCGTGAGATTCCACGCGCACCGCAAAATCCCCGTCGCGCAGCCGGTCCAAAGCACGGGTGAGCTCCGGAATCGGTCGCAGGTACTCGCGCGCGAGCAACCAGACCAACAGGGCGCTCCCCAGACAGGCCAACAGGCCGAAGAGCATGTGGTCGCGACGCAACGCGGGTTCGATCTCGGCCGCGAATCGGTCCAACCTCGAGACCCGAACCCAGCCCACCTCGCGCCCTCCGAAAACCACGGGGGCTTCGTGACGGCTGCGCGGTCGCGGGTCGCCACTCAGGTCCGAGGGCCTCGAGCCTGGGCCGGCTTCGGCCAACACCGCGCCTGTCGCGTCCACGAAGACCACGGCGTCGACCTCGAACGACGACGTCGCCAAACGCTGCGCGACCCTCGAGAGCTCAGCGCGGTCCGTCGCGGCGCCGCCCAGGACGTGGGCCGCGTGGCTGACGGCGAGCGACTCGACCAGCGCCCGCGCCCCGCTCTCGGCCTCGGCGCGGGCAGCGTCGGTCGTGCGGCGATAGCTTACGACCGCGACCAGCCCGACGGAGGCGCCCACGAGCAGCCCGGCGAGCAGCGAAAATCGCACGGCGAGGGACTGGAGCACACGCCCCCTGGAATGTCGGTCGGTCGACCCTCGACGCGGCCACCCGGGCTCTCCCGCGGCGCGAGAGGACCCAGAATCAGCGTCAGAACGACTGGCTCAGACCGACACTGTAACCGGTGCGAGAGCCGGTGCGCGACTCGAAGTCGTACAGGGGCAAGGTGTACTCGTTGCCCCGCGCGTTGTAGAGGCCTGCCGCCGTGCTCATCCGCGCGCTCAAGCTGGTCTTCTCGAAGAGGCGGTACGACAGACCGAAGCCGGCGTTGTGGCTCCCCAAGCCGGACTGCTCGCCGGTCTGGGCGAACCGGCTCGTGAACTCGTCGTCCTTGCCCGTGGTCGTGAGCCAGGAAGTGCTGATGCCGTAGCTCGCGCTCGCGCTCAGGTCGTCGATGATCTTGTAGCTCGCGGAGAACGAGCCGCTGATCGAATGGGACGGCAGCGGATCGCCCGTGTCGATGCCCGAGTGCTCGCAGTTCTCGGGCGCCTTCTCGCAGTCGATCTGAACGGTCGGGTTCTCCCAGATGCTGTAGTCCCAGCCACCGCCGAGCGAGAGGCTGAAACCACCGCCGCTCCAGGACGCGCTCAAGCTCGCCGAGAGGCTCGTGATCGCACCCGAGGCTTGACTGCCCTTGCTCGTCGGCACGCTCGCGCCCACGCCCCCGCTGAAGGTGATGTCGGCAACGGGGATCTTGTAGATCTCGCCGATGGACAAGCCGAAAGACAGGTCCGACATCTCCGTCGCATTGTTCACGGTCTGCGAGGAGCCGGCGCCCGAGTAAGATTTCGAGAGCGTGCGCGACACGCCACCGCCGAAGTCGGCCGAGAGCAGGTCGTTGATCTGGTAGCCGAGACCGACGTTCAGGCTCCCCGACTGACTGCCGAGGTCCGTGCGCGACGATTCGGTGTTCGCGAAGTTCGCCTGGTTGAAGCGGTAGCCCAACGAGACACTGCCACTGAGCGGCCACTTCTCCTCGGTCGCCTGACCGATGTTCGCGTCTGAGGTCGCAGTGCTTGTCCCGGTGCTGGCGACCTCGTCGGCGGCCATCGCCCCGAGCGGCAGGAGCAGGATGGCCAGCGAACTTCCGACGAGCGAACAGGACGATGCGCGCATGAATTTCCCCTCTGCGGATGACGCACGCTGCGCCAGCAAAAAATGTGCCGAAAGGTCGTCAGGAAGTTAACAGGCCCGGACGGGGACGGGGCTCTCAGGCCCCGTCGGCCCCATCGAGGTCACGCCGGCGGGCAAGCGCACGTCGCGCCGGACGGACCGGTCGAGCTTGCCCGCCGAGGCGCGCGAGCTCGACGAGTCGCTGGCGCACGAGCTGATTGAAGCTGCCGAGCGGGAACCGGGCGCGGGCGTCCACCGCCCCCGCGGCGTCCCCGGTGAGCAGGTCGATCGCCTCGTCGAGGTGGCGCACGGCCCAGATGTGAAAGCGCCCGGCGGCCACGGCTTCGACCACACCGGCGTCCAGCTGCAGGTTGAGCTGGTTCTCCGCGGGGATCATCACGCCCTGGTGCCCGCTGAGGCCGCGCTGCTGGCAGAGCCGGAAGAAGCCCTCGATCTTTTCGTTCACGCCGCCGATCGCGTTGATCCGGCCCCGTTGGTCGATGGCGCCGGTGATCGCGATGCCCTGCGGGATCGGGACCTCGGCCAGAGCGCTCAAGAGCGCCAGCGCCTCCGCCGCGGACGCGCTGTCGCCGTCGAGCTCGTCGTGCAACTGCTCGAAAGTGAGCGTCGCCGAGAGAGAGAGGGGCTGCGCAGGCAGGTAGTGCGCGCGGAGGTAGGCCGTCAGGATCAGCGTGCCTTTGTCGTGCAGCCGCCCGCTGAGCTCGACCTCGCGTTCGATGCTGATGAGCCCGTCGTGTCCGGGCGCGACCGACGCCGTGATGCGACAGGGTTGGCCGAAGACGTGGTCGGCGAGATCGAGCACGGTGAGCGCGTTGATCGCGCCGATCGCACGCCCCTCCGTCGCGACGTCCACCAGGCCGCAGTGAATCAAGCCGTGGAGACGCTCTTCGGCGAGCGCGTGCCGGCGCTCCCGCTCCCGCAGGGTGCGCTCGACGTCCTGCACCTCGATGCTCGTGCGGCTCGCCCAGCGGGCGTAGTGTCCGGCCTCTCGCAGCACGTCCGTCACATCGCTGAAGCGCGCCGAGAGACGGTCCCGGCGGTCCGCGAGACGCACGCCGAACTCGACCAGGGCGGCGAGCGCCGCGTCCTGGATCTGCGGCAGCTTCTCCTCTTCGATCACACGCCAGGCGTGATGGCAGTAGAGTCCGATGTGCCGGTCGTCCCGGGGCATCTCGTCGTCGAAGTCGGCCTTGATCTTGAAGACCCGACGGAACTCGTCCGTGCCCGTGTAGAGCAGCCGGTACAGGTCGTCATCCCCGACGGCGATGACCTTCACGTCCACACCGATGGACTCCGGCTTGAGCGCGATCGTTCCACCGGGCGTCATGAACTGCTCCGGCGACTGGATTTCGAGCTCGCGGGTCTTCAAGACACGGGTCAACGCCCGCCAAACGCCGGCTTCGGAGACGGCGTCCGTCGCGTTGAGAATCAGGAAGCCGCCGTCCGCGCGGAGCAGCGAGCCGGCCTTGATGTGCGTGTAGTCGACGTTCCCTCGGCTGTCTTCGGAAGGGCGCTCGACCGTGCCGAGCAGGTTCGTGAACGTCGGGAAGTTCTCGAAGACGACCGGGGCGTCTTTCACACCGTCGTTGTCGAGCACGATGTTGATGCGGAGCCGCCGGATGAGCTCGCCGAGTTGGTCCTGCTGTTCGCGACGGGCGGAACCCTCGGCCGGTCCGTCCTCGTCGTCGCCGAAGAGGTCGAGGTGGTCGAGGAGCGCGTTGGTCACCTCCTCGAGCCAGGGCTTGACGCCGTCGTGCGGGAACTGGACCTCGAAGTCGTGGAAAACGTCCGCGAGGGACTCGCGCACCGCCCCGACCTCGAGCTCGTTCACCTCTTGCTGCATCCGCCGCGCCTCTCGGCGGAGCTGGGCGAGGGTGGCCCGGAGCGCCGTGCGCAGCCCCTCGTGGCGTCCCTCGAGTGCCTCGAAGTCCGGCACACGGGCCTTGCCGGTCGCGACGAGCTCGCGCAGCTCGTCGAGGTCCATCGGCTTCTTTCGGTGGACCACGTAGATCTCGAGGTGCGAGGCCTCGCCGACCTGCACCTGCGCGAGCTGGAATCCGGCATCGCGGCAGGCCTGGTCGAACTCCCCGAGGGCCCGTCGTTCGAGGTCCTTGAAGGCTTCACCGATCTTGTCGCGCCGACGCTCGACGTGGTCGGCGTCGAGCACACGCGTGATGGTCTCCGGCAGGTCGACGACGATCGCCTCGAACTCTTTCCGCAAATGCCGCGCCGTGCCGGCCGGCATACGCAGGAGCCGCGGTCTATCGGGGTCCGCGAAGTTGTGCACGTACCCGTAGTCGAAGAGCGGCCGCGTCCTCTGGGGACGCTGCCGGAGCATGGCCCGGACCGTGGACATCTTCCCCGTGCCCGACGGCCCGCACACGAAGACGTTCGCGCCCGGGCTCTCGAGGGCGAGGCCGAGCCGCAAGGCGTCGATGGCGCGCGCCTGACCGATCAGGTGGCTGTCCTCGTGAGGCTGGTCCCGATGTTGTCCGACGAGCTGCGGATCGCAGCGCCAGCGCAGCACCTCGGGCTGGAGTCGCCGTGGGTCTGCGGGCGGAACGGACGGTGGGGAGGGGGGAGCAGCCTGCGACGACTTCGACCTGGCCAAGGGGGCGCCTCTTCGCTGAGTTCCGCGCCTGCGCGCGTGGAAGCGGGCCGTTTACCCCAAGCGCGGGACGAGGCGAAAGCCCAATCGGCCCGGGCGCCGCTCCGTTCAGCGGACCGCGACGAGCTCGGCGGCGGGCTCGTACGCCATCGTGACGGCGAACGGCCGGCTCTCGACGCCCCCGATGCGCATCGAGCGACCACCGGTCAGGAGGACGACGCCCTCGGCGATGGGGCCCGAGCGGTCCACCATGACCAGAATCACCTCGTCGGAAGGCACGTGCTGCGGGACCCAGGCGTAGGTGGCGTCCCCCGCCTCCGGGCTGATCCCGACGAGGACTTCGTCGGCCGAGGCGGTGCTGGCGCACAACGCCATGCCGAGGGTCACGAGGGCGAGGAGGGCGGGAAAACGACGCTGGTTCTTCATGATCTACTCCATTCGGTAGCTGAGCCGTCCGCGGGGGACCTCTGGCTTTGCGTCCCACCCTCGCGGGTGGTTTGCCGTTTCGTGGAGACGCACCGTGCGTCTCGAAGAAGGAGCACTGCATGGGGCATGCCAATAGCCTCCAAATCCTCCAAATGGCTCCATGCTTGAGATTGCGCCTGTCGAGGCCGGCCTGACCTGGGTCCGCGGTGACACCCCACGGGCCGCATTGGCCTGCGGCGCAAAGGTCCGAGGCCACTGGGCCTTGGGACCCACGTGTCCCGACGGACTCAGGCCCCGCTCGACCCCGCTCGACTCCGTGCCCGTCCATGACGATGAAGTCGGCGTGAGTCGCCTCCAGTATCGCGGTGTGCCCCTCGTCGCCCCCAACGGAGAGGCGGTCGATGCGCTGCTCGTCGCCGCCGACGAGAGCGGCGTCGCCTCACGGATGATGCAGGCCCTCGATCCGACCTCGCGTGAGGGGATGCGGAAGCTGCTGTCGGGACTCTACGTTCAGGGGATGCGGGAAGGGGTCAACCGCGCCCTCGCAGCCGCGGTCCCGGGCGACGCCCCGGCGCTCGAGAGCGAGTCCGAAGAGGTGCTCGTCTCCGCGTTGGCGGAACTCGCGTCCGACGAGGTCCGGGGCGGGCGCTCGGCGGTGCAATGGGTCGTCGAGCGCTTCCGAAACTCGGAGCTGCGTCTGCCGTGCCTCCCGGAGTCCGCGAACCAGCTGAACAGGCTCCTCTCGAACCCGGAGCATGACGTCTTGCAGGTCGTCGAGGTCATTCGCCGCGATCCGGCGCTGACCACGCGGGTCATGCAGGTCGCGTCGACGTCGTTCTACGCGGTCGGCGGGCGCGCACCGCGGACGCTGCAGGAGGCCGTTGTTCGGCTGGGCGCACGCGAACTCAGTCGGCAGCTCCTCGCGTTCTCGAACAAACGCCTCTTCAGCTTTCGTTGCAAACGCCGCGAAGGGCAGCTCCGCGACGTTTGGCACCACGCGCTGGCGACGGCGATGGTCGCCGAAGAGCTCGCCCGAGACCTCGAGGACGCGAACCCCGCCGCGTACTTCCTGCACGGGCTCCTGCACGACGTCGGCCGAGCCATCTTGCTCCAGATCTTCGACGAGCTCGAGAGCGAGAACCCGCAGCGATTCTCGGGCGAGGACGTCGAGCGCACGATGGACGCCGTCCACGGCCAGTTCGGCTCCGCGCTCCTGCAACGTTGGCGGTTCGATGAATCCCTGAGTGAGGTCGCGCTCTTCCACCATCAGCCGCAGAAGTCGTTCAGCCACATGCGTGTGGTCGCGGCCGTCGCGCTGGCCGACGCCATCGTGTGCCGAGCGGGCTTCGGTGGAGAGCACGACGCGTTCGGTACCATCGCCCTGGAAGCCCACCCGAGCGCGCTGTTCTTGACGGTGGGCCCCGAGCGCCTCAAGCAGTTGGTCGAGGGCGTCAGCCGGCAGATGAACGGTCTCGCCGACCTGATGTGACGCGCCCTGAGCGCGCCGGCGTGTCGATGCCGGCGACCAGGACGCTGAAAAAGTCCGTCCATGGACTTTTTCAGCCCCGCTCCGCCGAAGTG
>JBMOFP010000105.1:0-22335 GCA_049318805.1 Bradymonadia bacterium | reverse complement strand
GTCCAGATCCGCGAAGGTGAGGTCGGCCAACTTCAACTCGGCCTCGGCCATCTGACATTCGACGAGGGTCGCGTAGCGGAAAGACGCGCCGCGCAGGTCCGCCCCGTCGAGCATCGCGAGCTGGAGGTCGGCTTCATCGAACATCGCGCCCCAGAGCTGCGCATCCGTGAAGACCGTTTCGCGCAGCACCGCGCGCCGAAAGGTCGAGCCTCGGGCGTCGATGCCCTCGAGGTTCGCGAGGTAGAGGTCCGCATCGTCGAAGCACGCGCCGACCACACGCGCCGCGCGGAGCCGGAGCATCCGGCCGTTCGCCCCGGACAGGTCGGCGCCGCACAGGCTTGCGCCGGAGAGGTCGGTGCCGCGCAGGTCGGCGTCGACCAGCCGCGCGCCGCGGAGAGAGGCCCCGTGCAGGTCGAGGCAGGTCAGATCGGCGCCCGTGAGGTCGAGCCCGTCGAGGGGCTCACCAGCGGCGAGGAGGGCGAGGACGTCGGCGCGGTGTTGGACTGAAGTGCTCATGGCGCCCAATTCGGACGCCGCGCGGCGTGGCGCGAGCCCTGGGTCTGGCCGCATCCCCCTCTCGCGCTCGATCAGTCTCGAACGACCTCGAGCGCGAGGTCCGCAGCGCGCACGGAGTGGGTCAACGCGCCGACGGAGATGTAGTCGACGCCTGCGCGCGCGTAGTGCGCCACGTTGTCCAGCGTGATGCCCCCACTGGCCTCGAGCGGCACACGACCCGCGACCTTCTTCACTGCCTCGGCGACCTGCTCGGGTGTGAAGTTGTCGAGCATGACCACGTCGGCCCCAGCGGCCAGCGCGGCGTCGAGCTGCTCGAAGCCCTCGACCTCGACCTCGACCTTGAGCAGGTGCGGGACCGCCCACCGGGCACGTCGCACGGCCTCGGCCACGGAGCCGACACACGCGAGGTGGTTGTCCTTGACCAGAATGCCCCCGTCGAGCGCGGCGCGGTGGTTGTGGGCGCCGCCGACCCGGACGGCGTACTTGTCGAGCGCGCGCCAACCCGGGATTGTCTTTCGAGTGTCGACGATCCGGGCGTGTGTGCCCTCGACCGCCTGGACGTAACGCGCAGCCTGCGTGGCGATGCCGGAGAGGCGCTGGACGAAGTTGAGGAGCGTGCGCTCGAGCAATAGAAGCGCGCGCAGGTTGCCCTCCAGACGCAGCACCGCCTCACCCGGCACGGCCCGCGCCCCGTCCTCGATGGCCCACGACCCCCGCGGCGGCTCGCCGGGCCAACGCGTGAGGAGGCGCTCGACCACCGGACGGCCGCAGAAGACGAGCGCCTCGCGGGCTTCGAGCACCGCCGTGCCGCGCTGAGTCGGGGCGACGAGCGCCTCGGTGGTCAGGTCTCCGAGCCCGACGTCCTCGGCGAGCGCAAGGTCAATCAAGGCATCGATCGAAGGGCCGAGCGCCAGGGTCGGTGCGAACATGAGCGCCGCGTACCATGCGGTCCCGCGCACGGGCAAGCGCGGTTGCATGGTGTCTCGGCGGCGGGGTAGCGTGCCCCGCGAAAGGACGCCCACCCCATGACGTTCTCCGGATTGCTCATCGCCGCCCTGCTCGACCTCTCGGCGGGTGCGGCCGCCCCCGCGGCCTCGCCGCTCCAGAAGATGGCGAAGGACGTCCTCGCCCGCGTCGAGACGCTGCGAGGTCAGAAGCTGTCCAAGCCGCTGCGTTCCGGGGTCAAGGCCCGGCCGGAGGTCACGAAGTTCATCCAGGAGCGTCTGCGGGACGAGTACGGGCCCGAGAAGGTCGCCGCGGAGGGCGAGCTGCTCCGCCTGATGGGGCTCGTGCCGCCCGGGACCGACTACGGCGACCTCGTGACGCGGCTCCTCACGGAGCAGGTCGCCGGCTTCTACGACCACACACGCCAGGAGCTCCACATCGCGGACTGGATCGAGCCGGCTCTGCAAGAGCCCGTGATGGCCCACGAGATCTTCCATGCCATCCAGGACCAGGAGTGGGGGGGCGGCAAGCTCATCGACTCGAAGACGTACAGTCAGGACCAGGTCCTGGCCCACGCGGCGCTTCTGGAGGGCGACGCGACCTACGTCATGCTCGCGTACACCCAGGCGAAGATGACGGGGCAAGCAACGCTCGAGGTCGATCCGTTCACGTTGACCTTCACCGCGGCCGCCCTCCCGGTCTCGATGATGAGCAACGAGTTCCCCGTGATGGCGAGCGCGCCCGACTACCTCAAGCAGTCCCTCGTCTTTCCGTACCAGTTCGGGCTCACCTTCCTGGCTTCGCTCCGAAACCAGGGCTGGAAGTCCGCGGACTTCCGGAAGCTCTACGCCAACCCGCCGGCCAGCACGGAGCAGATTCTCCACCCCGAAAAGTACACGAGCCAGCCGGACGCGCCGTCCGTGGTCACGGTGCAGCTCCCGAAGGGCGTTCGGCGCACCTGGGAGGGGTGCGCGGGAGAGTTCCACTATCGGCTGATGCTGCTGCAGCGCCTGCCGCCGGGCGTCGCGGAAGCGGCGGCCGCCGGTTGGGACGGCGACTACACCGCCCTCGAGGTCCACACCGTCGCCGGCAAGGCGCTCTCCGTCGTCACGGCCGTCACGGTCTGGGACTCGGCCGAGGACGCGACGGCGTTCGAGGACGCCGTGAAGCGCGCGCACGCCGCGCGTCGAAGTGATCCAGCGGTGCGGGTCGAGCTGGCCACGCTGCGCAGCGGCACCACCGTTTCGCTGACCCTGTCGGAGGACGCGGCGTTCGGCGCGCGGATCCTCGCTGGGTTGCCCGCACGTACGCAGGTCACACCGCGCCTCTGACCCACCCCCCAAGCGAGGAAGATGAAGAGCCGATTTGGGATTTGGAACCCAACGGAGAATCGGCCATGCACTCGAATCGCTCTCACCGCGCCGCAGCCCTCCTCGCCCTCCTGATGCCGGCCGCCGCCGCCGCGGAGACGCCCACGGCGCCCGAGGCGACCGCCGGCGTCCGCGCGTTGACCGCGGAGCGCATCGCCCGCATCGACGTGTCCTCCACGAGCACGGCAACGCAGGCCGGTCGTCGCCTGTACCGCGCACAGCAGGTCGCCGACGGCCGCGACTGGTCGCCGTGGGGGAGCGACCCGCGGGACGCCCGAGGCGCGTGGATCAACTTCGCCTTCCGTCAGGTCGAGTACGTCGACCGGATCGACTTCGTTCCGGGCGACGCCCGCGCCGCCGACAGCTTCTCGGGCTGCGGTCGCCCGGCCGCGCTGCGCATCGAAGCGGGTGGTGAGGCGCGCACGTTCCCGCTCGAAGACGAACGCTGGGGCCAGTCGATCTCGGTCTCGCCGCCCATCTTCGGTCGCAACCTTCGGATCGTCGTGGAGGGTGTCCACGGCAACTCCACGAACGGCGGCGTCTGCATCTCCGAGCTGCGCATGTCGGGTCCGACCGACCCGCGGGCCTCGATCGAGGGCCTCTCCGGTCGCATCGACCAGGGCATCGCGCTGCTGGCCGACGACCTCCGCGCGAGCCGTGGACACACGATGCTCGTACACATCGGTCCCCCCGCCGTCGACGCCGTGCTCGCCTCGCTCGAGTCCGAGAACGCGTCGCAGGTGGCCCGCGCGTTGGCCGTCCTGGGGGACATCGGTGATCCCCGGGCGCGTGCCGCCCTCGCGCGCTTCGCGGACTCGCGGGACACCGAGCTCGCCCATGCGGCCCTCGGCGCCCTCGGCGCGCTGGGCAGCGCCGAGCACTTCGACGCGATTCGCACCTGGTACGACCGTGCCCAGGGCGTCCAGAAGGACCGCGCTTTCCAGGCCCTGGCGGTCATGGGGGACGAGCGCGCGCTCGAGCTCGTGGTCGCCGAGCTGCTCGGCGGACAGCCCGAGCGACGCCAGGTGGCGGAACAGAACCTCGGTCGATTCGGGAAGGCGGCCGTCGACGCGGTGACGCCCCTCCTCGCCTCCCCCGTGAAGTCGGAGCGCGCCGCCGGGCTCCGCGCGCTGGGCTCCGTCGACCACCCCGAGGCGCGCGAACTGCTGGCCGCCCAGCTCTCGAACGGGGGCGACGCCGAGCTCCGCGCGGCGGCCATCCACGGCCTTGCGCTGCTCGGGGATGCGTCCATTCGACCGGCCATCGCTTCGCTGTGGGACAGCCGCTACCTCGCCGACCGCCAGGCCGTGGCGTTCGCGCTCGGGCGTTTCGCGGCGCCGGAGGACCTCGAGACACTCTCCTTGATGACCGAAGACTCGAGCATGAGCGTCCGCCAGACGGCCGCCCGTGCGCTCGCGAACTACGGGCAGACCGCGCACGCTTACTTGCGCAAGCTCGCCGTGCTCGGACCCGACGGCGGCACGGCGGGTGCGGCCGCCCGCGGTCTCCTGGGCCCCGACGCCGAAACGGACGCGCTCGTGCCCCTGTTGGCGTCCCGACACCGTGAGGTGCGTCAGATGGTCGTGCAGGGCCTCGCCGAGCGCGGCGAGCCGGGGCGTCGAGCGCTCCTCGGGGCGCTCCTCCAGGAGCAAGCGGACGTGCGACAGGCGGCCGTGAAGGTCCTCGAGCGCTCGGGTCGTGCGCTCACCGCGGAGGTCGCCGCACAGCTCCCCCGAGGGACGCCGGGCGCACAGGCCGACATGCTGCGCCTGCTCGCGCATCACCGTGACGCGGTGGCCATCGACGGGGCCTCCGCGCTGCTCCGCAGCAGCCCGGACCTCATCGTTCGCCGCCTCGCCGTCGAGACGCTCTCGGCCTGCGCGGAGCCCGCCGTCTGGGGACCCGCGGTCATGGAGTCCCTCGACAAGGACATCGCGGTCGAGGTCCAGCAGTCCGCCGTGACGGCGCTGGGGCGCGCGCGGTGGACGGACGCCGTGCCGACCCTGATCGCCCAGCTCGAGAGCCCCCACCGCGAGCTGCGGCGCCTCACGGTGCTCGCGCTGGGGCAGATGCGCGACGCGCGCGCCGTTCCGGCCCTCACCTCACTCTACGGCGCCAAGGCGCTCACGACCGACGACGACCCGGGCCTTCGGGAGAGCATCGTCGACGCCATCGCGCGCATCGGCGGCGGCGTGAGTGTGCCTCTGCTCATGACGGCGGCGACGGATCGCGACGTCCGCGTGCGTTACGCGGCGCGAGACGCGCTCCGCTGAGTGCTTCGGGCCGCCTGCGGGGTCTGCTATCGTGCCGACCCTCGGAGGCCCCTCTGGCAAACAGCAGCTTCGATTCTCTCGGTTCAGTCGACGCCCGCGCATGGCTGGCGGCCGGTCTGTGCATGGTCGCGGCCCCCATCGTGGGGTACGCCATCTCGGAGAGCGCTCTGTTTGCGGCCGTCGCAGTCGTCGCCCTGGTGCTCGGCATCAGCCTCGTCGGCCGTCCCTGGTGGCTCGTGCCACCGATGCTGGTCGGCACCTGGTTCTCCAACTTCTCGGTGAACGCCGGCTTCGGCCTCGTGTCCATGGCCGACCTCGTGGCCCTGGCGCTCATCCCGCTGTGGACGTTTCACAGACTGTCGAACCGCCGACGACCGCGCGTGGTGCCCGAACTCTGGGCGCTCATCGCGTTTCTCGTCCTCTCCTTCGTCAGCCTGGTCAACGGTGTCAACCCGGGCTCGGCGTACAACGCCTTCGTCCGGTTCCTCGAGGCCGTCTTCGTCTATCTCGTGCTCGTCGACCTCTGTGATTCACCGGCGAAGCTTCGCACCGCTTGCTGGCTGCTTTTCGTGTGTGGGCTGGTCCACGCCGTCGTCGGCCTCGGACTCTACGAAGGGGTCGGTCGACTCGGCGGCCTCTTCGACCAGCCGAACAGCCTGGGGCACGCCCTCGCGATCCCCTTCTTGATCGGGCTGGGTCTCATCGGGCTCCCCAACAGTCGATGGGTCCGCACGGTGATCATGTTCGGGCTTGCCCTCATCGCGTTGGCGATCGTCCTCACGATCTCGCGGGGCACCTACCTCGCGCTCGGGGTCGCGCTGCTGTGGTGGTTGCGCCGAAGTCGTCAGGCGGTCGCGCTGCTCCTCGTCACGGGCCTCTTCGTGACCTGGGGGCTCCCCTACGTGCTCCAGAACGCCCAGACGCAGATCGCCGGGCGGCTCGAGATGCACGACAACAGCGTCGACAACCGCTGGACCACACTCCTGAACGGCTTCTCCGCCATCGACGCGCACCCCTTCCTCGGTGTCGGTTTCGGGCAGTTCCAGGAGCTGGACAAAGCGGTCGAGGTGACCCAACAGGCGGGCCGCTCCGCGCACAACTTCTACGTCTCGGTGGCGGCCTCTTCCGGCGTCCCTGCCCTCGCCCTCCTCCTGGCTTTCGCCGTGCCACCGGCGCGCCGGCTGTGGCATTGGCAGCGAGACACGCGCGGTTCGACCGACGCGGGTCTCCTCGAGGCCGGCCGTATCGTGACTGCGTTTCAGGGCGTGTCGCTCTACATGGCGACCGCGCTCCTGACCAAAGGGGGCGACCTGATGATCTTCTGGGTGGTTCTGGGACTCATGGGGGCGGCTTCGTTGATGCCCAGGCAGCGGTCCACATGAGCGTCCTCTTTCTCTCGCTGTGTCTCGCGTCGTTTTTCCTCGGTGCGGTGCCCACCGGCGTGCTGCTGGGTCGCCTCGTCGGTCGAGACCCGCGCACGGGGGGCAGCGGCAACATCGGCGCGACGAACGTCACGCGAACCCTCGGACGAAAGTTCGGTGCCGTCACTCTCGTCGTCGACCTGGTCAAGGGGCTCGTGCCCGTGCTCGTTCTCGCGCCGAGCTTCTGCCCGGACCCGGAGGACACGGTCCGCTGGGCCGCCGCGTTCGGCTTTCTCTCTGTGCTGGGGCACTGCTACTCGCCGTTCCTCCGGTTCAACGGGGGCAAAGGTGTCGCCACCGCGTTCGGCGCGATGTTGGGCCTGGCGTGGCCCATTGCCGCGCTGTCGGCGGTAGTCTGGGCGGCCGTCGTCATCGTTTCCCGCGTCGTCGCCCTGGGCAGCCTGGCCGCCGTCGCGCTCTTCGTGCTGCTGGCCTTCTTCGACGACCGGCCCCTCGCGATTCAAGCGTTCGCGTTGTGCACGGCCACGCTCGTGACCGTGCGCCACGCCTCGAACTTGCGCGCGCTTCGGCGGCGGCCCCCGGCGATCGTCACTCCTCGGAGCGCCAGGCAACCGAAACGCCGGCGAGGGCGCGGCTGAAGGCCTGGTCGCCGCCCTCGGGGCTGAACCACCAGCCGCCGTGACCGACCAGGGAGAGCGATTCTCCGAGGGCGCGCTCGACCCGTGCTGAGACCGACGAGCGGCCCTCGTCTTCGAGGAACTGCTCGCGACTCACGTACTGCGGGTCGTCGAAGACGACGCGGGTGTACTGCGCCGACGCCGACGCGGTCCAGCGCGCGCTGAGGCCGAGCGTGCCTCGGACCTCCGCTCCGAGGCGGTCCCAGCTGGAGCCATGGCCGTTCGAGTCATTGCGCTCGACCGTGGCTTCGGCGTCGATGATCGCGAGGCCGCCGTAGCGTCCCACCAGCGCGGCGCGCCAGCCCAGGTCCCGTCGCCGCGTGCCCGCGTCGGTCTCCACGACCGGCACGCCGCTGTCGCCTCCGACGCGGACCCGGCGAGGGCCGTCGTACTGTCGACGCGTCCATTGTCCCTGGAGGCCGACCGTCCAGGCTCCCAGGGCGTGGCTCACGGTCGCGGCCGCCGTTACTCCCGTCGCGTCGAGCTCTGCATCCGGTTCGAACAGGAATCGGTCGACGAGCCCTCGGACCTCGAGCCGCGTGCCCGCGAGCTGGGCCTCTACGGCAGGGCCCGTGCCGGCCCGCGTGTAGTCGGCGGGGATCTCCGGCGCTCGCGTCTGACGCATGCGGACTTGCGCATCCCAACGCAGCGTCAGGGGCGCCAAGGCGACGACTCGCCCCGCGGCGTCGACGCGGCCGACGAAGGCGTCCTCGCCCCGCTCCACCGAGTACAACTTCCCGCCGACGTGCGCATGCGTCGAGAGGCTCGTGCCCGCCGCTGGCGAACGTCGACCGCTGAGCTCACCGACGAGCCGGAGCAGGCCGTCTTCGCGGGTCTCGTCACCCTGGATGCGCGCGACGTTCGTGTCCCACGCCGGTCCCGCCTCGAGGCGTGCGTCATCGGCGCGGGCCGGGCTTGCGGCGACGATCCCGACGATCATCGACGCGAGCGTCGCCCTCCGCGTCTTCAACGCTCCGCGCCCCGTTCCAACGTGGCGCCGCGCACCTCGAGCAGACGCCGCGCTTCGAGCAACGCGCGACGTTTTCTCTCGAGTCGACGGATGTGTTCAGCGAGGTCCGCGGCCCCCAGGGTGTCGGGATCCCCCCCGAGAAGACCGGGCTCCACTGCGGTCTCGAAGACGACGGCGTCCGTCGCGCCCCCCGAGACCTCGGTCGCCCCGACGGGCACCGCGAGGTCCGGCAGCGCCGGGGCCGGTGGGTCGTCCACAGCGTCGACTCCGCTGCCCGCACCGCTTTCCGCCTCGGGCGCGGCAGGATCCCCCGAGCCGCTCGCAAAATCCGCGTCGTCCCCGGCGGCGGCGGGGGGGGCGGCCGCCTCCGGCTCGCCCTCGCCGTTCGTTGGGCTCGGGTTCGATACCCCGTTTCGATCCCCCCCCTGCTCCGAGGGCGCGCGGGGACTGTCGGTGCTCGAGCTCGTCGTGCCTCCTGTGTCCGTGCGTCGAACGTCGGCCGGCGACAGGCTGTTCGCGGCGACACGAACGGTCCGGCGGCTCCGCTCGTCCTCACCGAAGAGACTCTCGTCCCGTACGAACTCACTCGCGCCTCGCAGGACACGGCGTCGGGCCTTCAGCGTCTCGAGCCGCTCCCCCAGGAGGTCGAGTTCACGACCGACGCGCTCGGCGTGGTCTCGCGCCTCGTCGGCGAGCTCGCGGAGCTCCGTGGGCGAGCTCTGCGCGGTGTCGACCGCGGGGAGCGCGACCCGCATGCCCGACCCACGGGCCGGCGTCGCCGTCGCTCGGACCGCGTCTCGCGCCTGCATCAGACGCTTCAGGCGGTCGAAGGCTTCCCGCCGCGCGTCGGCGCTGCCCCCATTCGCCAGGCGCGCCCGAACCGCCGACATCTCGGCCTCGAGACCGGCCAGACGTGCGTCCCGCGCGGCCCGCAGTCGTTCCGTCTGGACGCCGACGTCCCGGTCGAGGTTGGACAGCGTCTCCGCGATGCCCTGTGAGGCCTTGAGCAGGGTGTCCAGACGACCGCCCGGCAGAGCCGTCCGCTCTCCGGCGGCCTTGAGCGCCGCCACCTCCTGGGCGAGGGTGTCGGCGCGCGCGGCCAGCGCATCCCGAGAGACCTGGAGGGCGCGCAGCCCCGACTCCGCCTGCTCCATGGCGACCCGCAAGCCCGCGAGGCGTGCGTCGGTGTCCTCGGCGGCGCGCGCGGACGGCATGGCCCACGTCATCGCGAACGCAAGGCAGAGCACCCGAACCATGGTGGACACGATGGACATCGCACGTCATGGTAGCAAGGTGTGGGCCAACGAAGAACCGTGGCGGCCCAGTTGACTCGGACGGCGCCAACTTCGGATTTCCGAGACCGGAGCCGGGTCGAGTCTTGAATTGTCGAGGCCCCTTGCAGGACATCGTCATCGCCTTCACGAACGACTACGACGACGCGGTTCGGCTGCGGGACATGGGCTATGAACCCATCGAGTGCGCGTTCGGCCAATACGGTTCGGTGCTCGGTCCCCTCGCCCTCGACCATCACGGGACGGAGAGTCACCGCGAGGGGGTCGCGATTCGCGCCTGCCGCGACCACTGGGGCGCGCGTCGCAAGGACCCGCGATTCGTGGTCACGGGCACACCCGACGCCGACGCCGTGCTCGCGATCACGGCGCTGGCCGGGCTCGTGCCCAGGGAGGCCGTGCCGACCGCGTTCTACGAGACTGTCGCCCGACAGGACGTCGATCCCATCGGCATGGACCTGCTCGAACTCGAGGACGCCTACGGTCTGGAGCTCGCGTGGTTCAACCAGCAGCCGGACGCGCCCCCCAACGAGGGCGGCTTTCGTCGTGCGCTCGGCCACATGCACCGTGTCCTCACGGTGGGCCTCACGGACGCCGAGCGTCAGCATGTCCGCGCGTCGGACCTCTCTCGGCGTCGTAAGGCGCTGCAAGGGGCCCAGGGCCTCTGGGACCGTCATGGCCGACCGCTCAGCGTGACGCTGGCCGAGGACGTGGGCAAGCACCCGGTCCTCCGAGGCGAGGTGCTCTCCCAGAGCGACGCGCGGGTGCTGCTCGTGCAGAGCGTGGTGTGGGGCTTCGACGTCTGGTACCGCATCGCGCCCATCGTCGTGAGTCACGCGTCTCGGCTGGCGCGGGTCACGGTCGGCTGCCCGGACATCGAGACCGCCGAACGCCTCCTGGGCGAGGGCGGCCTGCTGCGCGTCTGGCCTCAGCTCGGCGTCGGCTGGGGGGGGCGCGAGACCGTCGGGGGCAGCCCGCGCGGCGCAAAGCTCGATCTCGAGGCGGCCCGCGCCACCGCGCGACGTGTCGTCGAGTCGCTCAGCGCCGGTTGACCCGCGGGCTGGCGTCCCGCGACTTCATGACAAAGAGGTGGTTGAAGCCGCGGAGGAAGAAGTTCTCCTCGGCCGCCGCGCGGTGCCAGTGCGCCTGCTTGAGCGCCTTGTTGTGCCGTACGACGCAGACATGCTCGATGGGCACGAGGTCGCGACACAGCAGTTCGAAGGTTCGCGCGCCGATGGGGACGAACCCCTTGGAACGACTGTAGAAATCACACAGATAGACGGCCATGTAGCGGCGCGGCCGGAGCACCCGCGCCGCCTCCCGATAGGCCTTTCCGAGCGCCTCGAAGTACGCCGGGTCATCCGCCGAGAGCTTGCCGATGCACCGCGGGTCATCGCTGTAGTCGACGTTGTCGGCGTACGGCGGATCCATGAAGACGAAGTCGACGCTCGCGTCTGGGAGCGGGAGCGCGCGGGCGTCCGCGACTTCGATGTCCGGGCGATACGGCGCGACGTCGAAGCCGCGGCCGGTGCGACCGAGGTCACGGCAAACGTCCAGGGTCGTGTCGGAGCCGCAGAACGGATCGACGACGAGGTCGTTCTCTCGCGTGTAGCGTGTGAGCAGGTTCCAGACCACATAGCTGGGCGTCGCGCCGACGTAGCTCGGATCCCCCTGCAGACCGTCCCCGTAGTGCTGAGACGGATAGTCCCACAGCGTCGTCGTCTGCAAACGCAGCGGGGGCTTACGGACAGTCATCGGAGCGACTCCCCTCGTGGCAGGTCCAGGGGCCCCAGGTCGGACAGAGAAGGCGCCGCGGCGTCCTTCGCGGAGAGCCTGGGGCGCACGTGGGCGGGCCACCACCGCAACGCCGAAGGATCGTCCCACCGCAGGGCGCCTTCGTCCTGCGGCCTGTACGGGGCGGTCGTTTGGTACACCACGTCCGCGACGTCGCTGAGCACCAAAAAACCGTGAGCGAAACCCGGCGGCACGTACAAGCCGTGGCCCGTCGAGTCGCCCAGCGTGAAACCCGCCGACTGCCCAAAGGTCGGTGAGCCCGGGCGCAGATCGACGACCACGTCCAGGACGTCGCCGCGTACGACCGTGACGCACTTGCCCTGAGGGTGCGTCCGCTGGAAGTGAAGGCCGCGCAGGACATCGCGCTCGGACCGCGAGTGATTCGTCTGGACGAACGTCTCGGGGAGGCCCTGCTCGGCCGCCCGCTCGAGGTTCCAGAGCTCGCGAAAGTAGCCCCGATCATCCTCGAAGCGGCGGGGAGCGAGCAGGATGAGGCCGGGCAGCGCGGTCATGGGGGCGCGAGTCTGGCACGACGTCCGGCGCGCGTCATCCTGGTGTGCGCAGGTCGAACCAGGCCTCCACGTCGAGGGTGAGCTCGGTCTCGGCATCCAGCTCGCCCCGAGGGGCCACGGCCCAGGTCCAGGCGCGGTCCGCCGAGGGCATCGTGTAGCCGTGCAGCGTGTCCTCGACCTCGTGGACGGGGGCGCCGCCGCGCCGAGGCGTCACCGTCCATCGGCGCCGCACGTCCGTCACGAGCGCGCTCCGATGGACCGGCATCGCCCTCAGCCACTCGGCGTGCGTGCGCACGAGCGTCTGGGCGAAGGCCTCGGCCTCCTGCGCCGGAGAACGCAGTTGCGCCAGCCGCGCCAAAGGCAAAATCGGGAGTTGGGAGAGCAAGTTCAGAGAGACGACGGTCGCCGAGGTCGGCAGCTCGAGGACCGGGGGCCTCGGATTCGGTCGCGCCGCACCGGCGTCCAGGGCCGCGACGCACCCGGTGACGTCCAGCATGCGGACCTCCACGTTCGTCAGCGCGCTCGCCCGAGCCCGCGCGGCGCGGGGATGCACCAGGTCGATGAGCACGAGTCGAGGCCAATGGGCGGCCAGGGTCTCCAGCGGCACGTCCAGCAGCGGACCCGAGCCGAGGAGCGCTAGGGCGTCGCCGTCGACCGGCAGCGCCTCGAGGAACCGAGCGGTCTCCGTCCGATGGGCGGCCCAGGCGTGCGCCTGGCGGCGCTCTCTCGCGCGCAACGCGAAGGACTCACGCACGTACCCGAGGCTGCGGGCGCCCGGCGCGCTCTGCGTGAACAGAGACTCCACATAGTCCCGCAAGAGGCTCACGCGGCCTCGCCGTCCCGGTCCCCGTAGAGGCGTGTCACGCGCTCGACGGCGTCGTGCACCGTCACGGCCGCCGCGTCCGTGAGAGAGACCCGCCCAGGGGCCGCCCCTCGAATCGCGCGGACGTGTTTGCGGAGGACACACGTGACCTCACCGACCGGCTCTCCCCGGAGGTCGCTGTGATGCAGCGCGAGCGCCGCGGCGTCGAGGAGTGTCTCGCGCGCGGGTGCCCGACCGCGGGTGGGCTGCGGCACCACCACATGCGCGCCGGGCGAGTCGCGGGCGTGCAACCAGAAGTCGTTGCCGCGCGCATGACGGAACGTCAGGGCGTGGTTGTCGACCCCGCCGCGCCCGACCCAGATGGTCTCACCCGTCCGACTCGTGAAGACCCGATACGGCAGTCGCGGCGGCGCTGCGGGCCGGGCCACGGAGGGGGCCTTCGACGTCGGCGTCGGCGGCAGACCCATACGCCGAAGGACATTGTCCTGCCTTGCTCTGAGCGCTGCGAGCGCCCCCTCGATCCGCGCCGGCTCCGCTGTCCGATCAATCTCCGCGAGGCCCGCCTCGACGTCGGCGGCGAGGGCCTCGAGCGTCACGAGCCGGGCCTCGACCTCGACCCTCCGCTCCGCGAGCCGCGTCTCCGCCTCGCGTCCTTTGCGGTAGCGACGGAAGTAGCGCTCCACGTTGCCGGGACCATCGAGAACCGGGTCGAGCGTGACCTCGATCTCCTCGAGGTCGGGGGAGGCGTAGTCCACGACCCGGACGCTGGTCGTGCCCCGCGGCAGGCGCGACGCGACGGCCTTGAGCGCCTCGCCGAGGGTGCGCCACCGTTCGAAGTCCCCGTGTTTGAGACCGTCGGCGTCCAGATGGCGGCGCAGAGTGCGCAGGCGCTCGGTGGCGCGCGAGAGGCCCGCACGCAGCGCCCGGGTCGTCCGGCTCCAGTTCTCCTCGGCGTCGAGCCGCGCGACCTCGGCTTCGAGCGCGTACGGGTCACCGAATCGAACGGGCTCGTCGGCGACCGACGAACGCCAGGTGGGCCAGACAAAGGCCTGCCCGGGCACCGCCCCCGGAACGTCGCCCCCGACGACGCAGACGACACGCGCCTCCGCGTCCAGGGCCACGAGAGTGGGGCGATGTCCGAAGAGCAGCCCGACCACCGAGCCGGAGTCGAAAACGACACGCACCGCACGGTCGCCGCCGAGCGCCTCGAGGTGGGTCACTCGCGCGCCGCGCGCCTGAGCGCGAAGCCACTGCACGAGGGTCCGCGGCGCGTCGCGCGCCTCGGGAACACGCGCCGAGGCCCCCAGCCGCGCGCGCCCCGGGCGGGCCGAGAGCATCAAGTGAATCGTCTCGCCCGCCGCGCGCACCTCGAACGCGACCGTCTCCGCGTCGTGCTGACGGACCTGCTGAATCACGCCGCCGACCACGCTCGGAGCGAGTGTGTCGGCGAGCGTGCGGACCTCGGCGGCGTTGAGCATGCGAAGTATCGGTGTTAATCTCTCGCCCTTCGATTCGGGTCAAGGAGCCTTCCATATGCAGTTGAGCGCCTCTTCTCAGTCGCCGAACGAGTTCCAGGGGGGCATCCTCGTGCTCGGACGCCGCGCGGGCGCCGCCCCTTCGGCCGTGGAGGCGTCCATCGACGCCGCCCTCGACAAGGCGCTGTCGAGCGCGGCCGAGCGCCAGCTCTTCAAGGGCAAGGCGCGGCAGGTCCTCGGCCTCGATACGCACGGTCGGCTGCCGTTCGCGCGGGTGCTGATCATCGGCCTCGGCGACACCGAACCCAGCCCCTCGACGCTGCGCGACTTCGCGGCGCTCGCGTGCGCCGATGCGTACTCCACGCGGCACCGCACGCTGGCCCTCGCCTTGCCGGCCGGCGACACGGCAACGGTCGCGGCCGAGCTCGCGGCGGGCGCCCATCTCGGCGCCTACCGGTTCAACGAGTTCAAGAGCCGTGATCCCGAGGCGCCCGCGCCCGAGATCGACGCCGTGTCCCTGCTCGCCGCGGACACTGCCGCGCTCACCCACGGCATTGCACGCGGTGAAGCGCTGGCCCAGGGCGTGCTGCTCTCGCGCAAGCTCGTGAACGAGCCGCCCAATGTGTGCACGCCCTCGCGGTTGGCCGAGCTCGCGCTGGAGCTCGGCAAGGCGCACGGCTTCGTCGTGACGATCCTCGACCGCGAGGAGATGCAGCGTCGGGGCATGGGCGGCCTGCTCGCCGTCTCCGCGGGCTCCGAGCAGCCGCCGCGCCTGATTCACGTCGCGTACACGCCTGACGGCGCCGGCGCGAAGAAGAAGCCGCTGGTCTTCGTCGGCAAGGGCCTCACGTTCGACTCCGGTGGTCTCAGCCTCAAGCCGGCGAAGTCCATGGAAGACATGTACATCGACATGGCGGGCGGCGCGGCCGTCCTCGGCCTGATGAAGGCCGTCGGCGAGCTGCGGCCCGACGTGCCTGTGCACGGCCTCGTGGGCGCGACCGAGAACATGCCGAGCGGTTCGGCCTACCGTCCGAGCGACATCCTGAAGATGGCGAACGGCAAGACCGTCGAGGTGCTGAACACCGACGCCGAGGGGCGCCTCGTCCTGGCCGACGTTTTGCACTACGCGACCCAGCTCGACCCGGCGTGCATCGTCGACCTCGCCACCCTCACCGGCGCGTGCATGGTCGGCCTGGGCCCCAACTACGCGGGCCTCTTCACCTCGCACGAGGACCTCGGCGCACGCCTGACGAGCGCCGCGGGGGCTGCCGGCGAGCTGTTGTGGCGGCTTCCCCTCGACAAGAAGCTCGCGGACTCGATCCGCGGCGCACGCGCCGACGTGAAGAACCTCGGCGGCGCCTGGGGCGGGGCCATCACGGCCGCGCTCTTCCTGCAGCACTTCGTCGGGGACCACGCGTGGGCGCACCTCGACATCGCGGGGCCGGCGCTCGCCGAGAAGGACGACGGTCACATCAAGGCCGGCGGCACCGGCTACGGCGTGCTCACGCTCTACGCGCTGGTCGAGAGCGCCGCCGGCTTGACGGAACAGGCGCCCAGGTGAACTCGAGTCGCGGCGCGCGACGCGGGCTCACAGCGCGCGCGCTCCGGCTCTGGCTTCACGGGTCGACGGGATGGGCGGTCGTGGTCTCGGCCCCGCAGGCCGCCGACGCCCAAAGCGCCTCCGCACAGGCCGCATCGGCCTCGTTCTGGGTCGAGCGCGAGGGCGACACATTGCGCGCGACGGTCGACCTGCGACCCTTGTGCGAGGCCGACGTCCGACGCAGGCTGGGCTCCGGGCCGAGAGCCGAACTGAAGCTGGGGCTCGCGCTGAGAGAGCACGGGACCGAGGTCGTGCGCGGACGCATCGTGCGGGTCGCGAGCGTACGTTGGGACGCCTTCCGCGACCGACTGCTCGGCTCAGTCCGCACGGAGTCCGGGCAGTTCGACGGCGAGTGGGTCAGCGTCGACGCGTTCCTGGACACCTGGATGCGGTTCGATGCCGCCCCCATCGCCAGCGGCATCCCGCTCGATGAGACCGTCTACCGGTTGGACGCGCGTCTCGACGTCAATCCGACCTCCGAGGAGCTCCGTGCGCGACTCCGCGCCTGGCTGACGGCGCCGCCGAGCGCGCCGGACGCATCGCTGGGCCGTCGTCTCCTGAGCCCCTTCATCGCGCTCTCCGAGGACCTGGCGGCGGGGCGCGCCGACCGGATTCGCAAAGCCTCAGGGCATCCGTTTCGGGGCGACCGACTGCCGCTCTGGGGCGCCCAGTCGCCCCCCTCGCCCTGACCGCCGAAACGAGGAGACCTGCCCATGGGACGCATCGAGCGCCGATTGCTCGCGTTGCTCGTCCTGGTCGCGGGCCTCCCCTGGGTCGCCGCCCTGCTGCTTTCGCAGCCGCTCTTCCGTGAGAGCCTCGACGTGGGCCTCGATCCGCGGATCGACGAGGCGCTCGAGGACGCCCTGCGGACCCAGCAGGCCGTGTTCCGGGCCGAGCGGCTGCGACACACGCTCATCGCGGAGGGCCTGGCCCACGACGCGCGCCTCCTCGTGCCCCTGGCGGCCGGCGACGCACACGCGGTGCGCCTGCACCTCACGGCCGTGGGGGGGCAGCCCGGCGTGCTCGCGGTGCGTGTGTTCCGTAAGCTCGCGGGTCCGGTCTCCGCGCCCGAGGGCCCGGTCGAGGGCTGGACCACGGAGCGCATCGAGGCGCCGCTGCCGGGGGACGCGCGCCTCGAGTACGTATGGGGCATCGAGGCCGCGCGTCTCGAGGCGCATCGACGCCTTGCGGACGAGGTCCTGACGCCCTTCCACACTTTGCGCGTCGACCGCGAGCGCCGGGCCGGCGCCTACGCGTGGTCGTTCCTCGCGGCCCTCGGCGGGACGGTGCTCGTCGCTTCGCTTGTCGCCGTCGCGGTCGGTCGCCGCCTGACACGCCGACTCCACGCGTTGCGCGAGGCCATGGCGGGCTTCAGCGCCGGCCGCGCGGTCGAACGCCTGCCGACCGCCGGCAATGACGAGGTCGCGGACCTGATGCGCGCCTTCGAGGCCATGACACGGGAGCTCGACGAGAGCCGACTGCGCCTCGAGTACATGGCCCAGCTCCAAGCCTCCCAGGACATCGCGCGCCGACTTGCCCACGAGATCAAGAACCCGCTGACCCCCATCCTGCTTTCGGTCCAGCAATCTCAAGCCATGGCGGCCGCCCGGAACGACGTGCCGCCCGCGCTCGGCAAGGCCCTGGACCAGACCCGCGCCATCGTCGAAGAGGAGGTCCGCGCGCTCCGTCGTCTCGTCGACGACTTCAATCGGTTCGCCCGGATGCCGACGGTCGCCCTCGAGCCGTGCGACCTCAACGCGCTGGTCGGCGAGGTCGTGGCGGCCCACCCGGACGTGCTGAACCTGGCGGCCCACGTGCCCGCGACGCCGGTGGTGC
The DNA here is from genome assembly GCA_049318805.1 of Bradymonadia bacterium. GTDB lineage: Bacteria > Myxococcota_A > Bradymonadia > UBA7976 > UBA1532 > CANLBD01. The sequence continues at coordinate 4,873 of JBMOFP010000105.1, read as the reverse complement.
TGCCGGTCGACCGGACCCTGCTGCGACAGGCGCTGGGGAATCTGATTCGAAACGCCGTCGAGGCGCGGCCGGCGGGCGACGACCGTGCCTGCCACGTGGAGGTCGTGCTCGAGAGCGCGGGCCCGCTGCGCGCGCGCCTGCACGTCGACGACGACGGTCCCGGTGTGCCCGACGAGCTGCGTGACCGGGTCTTCGATCCGTACGTCACGACAAAATCGACCGGCGCCGGGCTCGGATTGGCGATTGTAAAGAAGGTGGTGCTCGACCACGGGGGTCGAATTCGGGTCGACCGCTCTCCCCTCGGGGGCGCGCGGTTCACCATCGAGCTTGGCCCTACCCCCGACCCCGCGATATGACCCGCCCCGAACCGTGACTCGCCCTTCCTCCGCGACCCTGGACGCCGACGCCGCCCCCGACCGCCCCGCGCGCGCGGCGACGTTCGCGTTGTGTGCGCTCGTCGCGATTGCGCCGCTCTGGCTCGGGGGGGCGCGGTGGGACCACCAGGTCCAACTCGCCGCCTTCTCGGTGCTGGTGCTGGCGCTCACGGGCTGGGCGCATCTGGGCGTGCGGATGCGTTTCCCTTGGCCGCTTTGGGCCCCGGCGCTGGTGGCCGGCTTCACACTGCTACAGCTCGTGCCGTTGCCGCCGGGCCTCCTCGGCCTCCTCTCCCCCGAGGCCGCCGAGCTGCGCGCCTACAGTCTGGTGGACCTGGGCCTGGCGACCGCCGAGACCTGGCACCCGATGTCGGTCGATCCCGCCCTGGGGACCATCGCGAGTGTGCACCAGTGCGCCTTCGTGGCGGTGGCCTGGGCGGCGGCGAACGTCTCGAGCGGTCAGCGAAGCCTCGTCGAACGCGCGCTCCTCTTCGGCGCCACCGCGACGGCCGTCGTGGGCTTCGTCCACTGGGCGCTCGGGGCCGAGCACATCCTGGGCACCTGGGGACCGGCGGGCTCCCTGCGGCTGAGCGGCTACTTCTCGACCTTCGTGAACAACAACACGCTCGCGGGGCTCCTGGTTCTCGGCGCCCTGGTCGGGCTCGGCCTCGCCGTGGAGACCGGCTCCGTCCGGCGTCAGCGCATCGCCGGCGTCTCCGCGGCGGTCTGCGGGGTCGGGGTCTTCGCTTCGGCCTCGCGCGGCGGGCAGGTCGCGTTGGTCGTCGCCCTCGCGCTCTTCTGCGCGTTCACGCTGCTCCCGCAGCCCGATGGACGCCCCGACGGTGCGCGTGCACGCGCGCGCCGCGTGGGCGCCGCGGGGCTCGCCATCGTGGTCGCCGGGCTCTGCCTCAGCGTGGTGCTCCTGCCCGACTGGGGCGCGACGGCCTGGTCGGCCCCCGAGACCGACACCAAGTTCGCGGCGTGGCCGGGCGCATGGGCCCACGCCGAAGCGTACCCCTGGACCGGCAGCGGGCGCGGCACGTTTCGGGTGGCCCACCCGTCCTTCCAGGGGGTCAAGGTCTCCCAGACCCTCGGCAACCCCGAGAACATCGTCCTTCAGCTCACGACCGAGCTGGGCTTCATCGTGGGCGCCATCGCGCTCCTCGGCGGCCTTGCGGCGTGGGGTGTGGCCTTGCGCGCGGGGCTCCAGCGCGGCCGGCCCCGACAGTGGGCGCTCCTCGCCGGGCTCGGCGGCGTCGGCCTCCAGCAGTGCGTCGACTTCGGCTTCGAGTCCGCCGGCCTTTCGTTGCCCGTCGCGGCGGCCCTCGGGGTGCTGCTCGCGCGCTCTCGCTCACGGCGTGCCCCGCCCGCATCTCCGCTCCACCGTAGGCTCAGCGGGCCTCTCGCGTTGGCTGCGGCGGCGGTCGTCGGGGCCTACGTGGCGTTGGCCGCCCCGCGCGCGCTCGCGCACCTCCCGGACGACGCCCTGGCCGACATCGCGCATCGTCCGGCGTCGCTCGAAGCCCTCGAGAGCGCCGGTCGTGAAGCGGTGTCCCACCACCCCGCCGACCCGTGGATTCCACTGCGCGTCGCGTCGCGACTCGCCCAGCTCGACCCCCCGCCCGTGCCTCGGGTCCTGCGGTGGCTCAACCGCGCGATTCGACTCGCGCCGCGCAACGGCGAGTCGCACTTGCTCGCGGCGCGTATGCTGGGCGCCGGCCCTACGGCACCGCAAGCCGCCCAAGAGTATGCCCGCGCGCTTGCGCTGATGCCGTGGCGTCGCAACACGCTCGTCCGTGAGGTCGTGCAGCGACTCAGCGACCCCGACCTGCTGGTGCGCGCGATGCCCGAGGCGCCGGAGTTCCGGCGCGCCTTGACCACACTCCTCACCGAGGGACCTCGACCGAAGCTTGCCCGCGAGACCCTCGTGCGCGCGGTCGAACGATGGCCCGACGACGCCGATCTGCGCTACGCGCTCGGTCTCCTCTGCGTCGAGGCCCGCGAGCTCTCCTGTGTCACCGACGAGATCGACGCCCTCGAGCAGTCCGGGCACACGCTGCGCGCAGCCATCCTCGAGGCCCGCTCCGCCCTCGTCGAGGGCGATCGAGAAGCCGCCCGAGCCGTGGTGGTCGGGGCGTTCCCGCTCGGTGCACGCGACCGGGAGTTCTTGCTCGCGGCCGTGGACCTGGACCGCCGCCTGGGCGATCTGGTCGCCGCCCGTGCCCACCTCGACGCCGCGTGGCCGCTCGTTGCGCTGGACGCGCCCGCCGCGGCACAGGCCCTGGCCCTGCGCGGTCGCGTCGAGCTGGAACTCGGCGACCCTCGGCACGCCGTCACGGCGTTCGCTCAGGCCTACGACCACCTGCCCAAGCCCGCGTTCGCGCGGGGTGCGGTCGAGGCCGCGCGCCGTGCGGGTGACGACACCCTCGCCGCGTCCACCGTGGCGCGCGCACGCGCCGACTTCCCGGACTTCGACTCACCTCGCGGCGCGCCGACGTCCGGCGCTCCGACGCCTCCGTCCGCCCTCGCCGACTGACCCCCCAGAGCCCGCCATGCACGTCCTCCTCCTCGCCCTCAACTATTGGCCCGACCAACTGGGCAACGCGCCGCTCATGGTCGGCATGTGCGAAGGGCTCGTCCGGCGGGGGCACCGCGTCTCCGTCGTCTGCGCTTTCCCTCACCACGAGTCCGGCCGCATCGAAGGCCCGTACCGCGGCAAGCTCTTCCAGCGCGACCGCCACAACGGCGTCGAGATTCTGCGGACCTACATCTACGCGGGCGAGCACGGCACGGTCGCGAAGATGGCGAACTACGCGTCCTTCACCGCGACGGGGCTCGCGGCCGCCGCCGCGCTCTCGGTCCGCGAGCGCATCGACGTCGTCTTCACCCCCTCGCCGCCGCTGACACTCGGGCTCATCGACCACGCGCTCTCGGTGACCCGCGGCATCCCGTTCGTCTACAACCTGCAGGACCTCTTCCCCGAGGCCGCGATTCGCCTCGGTGTGCTCCAGAACCCACGCATCATCGAGGGGTTCCGACACCTCGAGCGCTTCGTCTACGAGAAGGCCGACCGCCTCTCCGTCATCAGCGAGGGGTTTCGGGAGTACCTGCGCGCGTTCGGTGTGCCGGACGAGAAGATCGCGGTCATCCCGAACTACACCGACACCGAGCTCATCGTGCCCGAGCCGAGCGCCGAGACACGCTATCGCACCGAGCTCCAGCTCGGCGGCAAGTTCGTCGTCCAGTTCAGTGGTCGCATGGGCTACAGCCAGAGCCTCGACACCGTCGCGGACGCCTGGGAGCGCCTCACCGGACCGACCGGGCGGGACGACCTGCACCTGATGCTCGTCGGGGATGGTCAGGCCCGGGGCCTCCTCGAGGAGCGCCTCGGGGGCCGTGCCGACGTCACCCTGCTGCCGACCCAGCCGCGGGAGCGACTCTCGAGCCTCCTCGCCACGGCCGACGTCAGCCTCGCGCCCCTGAGACACGGCATGGCCGGCACCAGCGTGCCGAGCAAGATCTTCGGCATCATGGCGAGCGCGCGACCCGTCATCGCCGCGGTCGACCCGGGGAGCGACACCGACCAGTTGCTCCAGACCGCCGACTGCGGCCTGGTCGTGACGCCGGAGGACCCAGACGCGCTCGCGGGGGCCATCGCCTCGCTGCATGCCGACCGTGCCCGCGCCCGCGCGCTCGGTGAGAACGGGCGCCGCCACGTGGTCGCCCACCACGGCCGTGAGGCCATCGTGGACCAGTACGAGCGCTTGCTGCTCGACGTGGTCGCGCGGAGTCGCTGAACCATGTGCGGCTTCACAGGCTACGTCGCGCCGACGCGTCCCTTCGAGCGCGCCACGCTGGAGCGGATGCGGGACACCCTCGCCCACCGCGGACCGGACGGGCATGGGCTCTGGACGCACGAGGACGAAGCCGTCGCCGTCGGCCTTGGGCACCGGCGCCTCGCGATCATCGACACGCGGGACGTGGGCCTGCAGCCGATGCACGACGACTCGGGGCGCCTCACCGTCGCGTTCAACGGCGAGATCTACGACTTCGCGCGGCTGCGGGAGACACTCGAAGGGAGCGGCCGCCACGTCTTTCGCACGCGGACCGACACCGAGGTGATTCTGCACCTCTGGCGAGACCAGGGTGCGCGCGCGCTCGACACACTCGACGGCATGTTCGCCTTCGCCCTGTGGAACGCCGACGAGCGCACGCTCACCCTCGCCCGCGACCGCTTCGGCAAGAAGCCGCTCTACTACGCGCACCTACCCGACGGCACCCTGATTTTTGCCAGTGAGATCAAGGCTTTGCTTGCGTCTGGGCGCGTAGACGACGCCCTCGACGTGCAGGCGCACGAGGACTACCTGGCCCTCAACTACGTCCCGGGGCCGCGCTCGCTCTTCGCGGCCGTGCGTAAGCTCCAGCCCGCCCACACGCTCACCTGGCGAGACGGCAACGTCACCCTCGCGCGCTACTGGGACCTGCATCTCCACTCCGAA
>JBMOFP010000104.1:0-22587 GCA_049318805.1 Bradymonadia bacterium | reverse complement strand
AAGCCCCCAGCGGCCCGCCGACCGCGCCGCCCACCGCCGCGCCGGCACCCGAAACCTGCAACGGGCAAGACGACGACGGCGATGCCCAGATCGACGAGCTCGCAGGCTGCCCCTGCGACCTGCTCGCCCGCAACGGACGCGCCTACCTGTTGTGCCGTGAGGGCAGGCCGTGGGCCGGCGCCCAGGATTTCTGTGAGTCGGTCGGCTACACCCTCGTCTCCGTCGACGACGCGGGCGAAGACGGCTTCATCTACGGGGAGATGCGTGCCCGTGGCCTCGGCGATACGTGGATCGGCCTCTCCGACCAGGCGGCCGAGGGTCAGTGGGTCTGGACGGACGGCAACGCGCCCGTATACGCGCACTGGGACCAGGGAGAGCCCAACGATGGTGGCCGCAACGGCGAGGACTGTGCGCTGATCATGACCGCGGAGAACCGGACCTCGGAGTGGGATGATCGACCGTGCGAAGGGGCTCGACCTTTCGTGTGTGAAGCCGGCCCATGATCGGACTCGAGGCACGTTGGGCCTTTGTGCTGCTGCCTGCGCTGGCGGTCGGCTGCGGAGACGAGGCCCCCCAGGGGGGCGGGGCGGACGCCGCGCGGGCCTATCGACCGCTGCGCGACATGGGCACCTACACCTCGCCCGAAGACGCGCAGACGCCCGACGTCGAGGGCGCTGGGGGGACCGGCGCAGTGGACGCCGACCCGGCCGGGGGGTCGCCGGCCGACGCGGCCCCGGTGGACGACGCCGCGCCGCCCGAGGCGGAAGACGCAGGGGCACCGCCCGAGGACCTGGACGCCGAGCGACCCCCGAGACCGATCGATGCCGAGCCCCCCGAGCCCGAGCCCGACGCCGCGGTCCCGCCCCCGCGGCCCGACGCGGCCGTGCCTCCGGGACCGGTCGTGCCCGAGGCCTGCCAGCGCGCCCTGGACGCGGCGCGCTTCGACTTCGAGGCCGGGCCCCAGGGCTTTGGTCATCGAATCATGGACGACGTGGAGGCGAACTGGCCCCTGGACCCGTGGGAGCACGGTCGAGCCACGGTGGGCCCGGGCGCGTGTGTCGACGGCGGTCGGTGTTGGGCGACCGGTCTCGACGAGAACCTGGTGCAGTGCCAACGCGCCGAGCTGCGCTCGCCCGCGATCGACCTGGACGCGTGCGCCGGCCAGCGCATCGAGATGGTCTTCGACCACTGGTACGCGTTCTGGGCCGGCACGGACGGCTTCAGCGAGTGGTACGACGGCGGCACCGTCGAAGCGGGCACGATCGGCGAGTTCTTCGAGGTGCTCGCGCCCGAGGTCTACCCCGGCACGATCGCGATCAACCCGAGCATCGGCTTCGGCTACTCCTGTGTGGACGCGAACAACTTCTACGTCGATGGGCTGCCGGGCTTCGTGCTCGAGAGTGACGGCTGGGAGGAGGTCCGGATGCCCCTCGGCCGGCTCGCCGGAGCCGGGCCGTTCGCGTTCCGGTTCGCCTACGCGACCGGCGTGAGCGCCGAGACCCGCGACCCCGACGAGTCACAGGCCCTCTCGCCGCCCGGCTGGTTCATCGACCGCATCCGCTTCGAGGTGCGCTGACGAACCCGCGCGGTCAGAACTGCGCGGCCTCGGTGCTCCCCTCGAGGGCGAGCGTCGACGCGGCGCCGCCCGAGATGACCTGCGCGATCTCGTCGAAGTAGCCGGTCCCGACCTCGCGCTGGTGGCGGGTCGCGGTGTAGCCGTGCTTCTCCGACGCGAACTCCGCCTGCTGCAGCTCGGAGTAGGCCGCCATGCCGCGCTCCTTGTAGTCGCGCGCGAGCTCGAACATGCCGTGGTTCACGCTGTGGAACCCCGCGAGCGTGACGAACTGGAACTTGTAGCCCATGGCCGCGAGCTCCCTCTGGAAACGCGCGATCGTGGCGTCGTCCAGGTGCTTCTTCCAGTTGAAGCTCGGCGAGCAGTTGTAGGCCAGCTTCTTCCCGGGGAAGTCGCGGTGCACGCCCTCGGCGAAACGCCGCGCCTCGTCGAGGTCGGGATGCGAGGTCTCACACCAGAGCACGTCCGCGAAGGGGGCGTAGGCCAGGGCCCGCGCGATGGCGCAGTCGAGGCCGCCCTTCAGGTGGAAGAAGCCCTCGGCCGTTCGGCCGCGCGCGGAGTCGATGTACGGCAGGTCGCGCGGATCGACGTCCGAGGTGATGAGCTTGGCGCTGTCGGCGTCGGTCCGCGCGACGAGCACCGTCGGCACGTCGAGCACGTCGGCCGCGAGGCGCGCCGCCACGAGCGTGCGGATGAACTGGCTGGTGGGCAGCAGGACCTTGCCGCCCATGTGGCCGCACTTCTTCTCGCTCGCGAGCTGGTCCTCGAAGTGCACCCCCGCGGCTCCGGCCTCGATCATCGCCTTCATCAGCTCGTAGGCGTTGAGTGGACCGCCGAAGCCGGCCTCGGCGTCGGCCATGATGGGCGCCATCCAGTAGCGGCCCGGCTTGCCCTCGGCGCACTCGATCTGGTCGGCCCGCTGGAGCGCGTTGTTCAATCGCTTGACCAGCGCGGGCACACTGTTCGCCGGGTAGAGGCTCTGGTCGGGGTAGGTGTTGCCCGAAAGATTCGCGTCGGCCGCGACCTGCCAGCCGCTCAGGTAGAGCGCGTGCAGCCCGGCCCGAACCGACTGCACCGCCTGGCTGCCGTTCAGACAGCCGAGGGCCGCCACGTAGGGCTCCGACTTCATGAGCCCCCACAGACGGTTCGCCCCCAGGGTCGCGAGCGTGTGCTCGACCTTCACGCTCCCACGGAGACGCAGCACATCCGCCTGGGAGTAGGGTCGCTGGATGCCTTCGAAGCGGTCCGCGAGCAGAGAGGCGTTCTGGGTGAGCGTGCTCATGGGGGCAGGTCCTTTCGGGCGGTCAGTCCGCCGACAGCTGCGGATAGGCAGCGAGGGTGAGGAAGTCGCGCAGCGTCGGCGCGAGGGCGAGGTCTTCGAAGAGCGCGCGGGCGCGCTCAAGCGTGTCGGTCGACGTGAAACGAGCGCGGAGGGCCTCCACCTCGTCGGCCACGACGCCGCGAACGAGGTCGGGCGTGACGACGCGGCCGTCGTCGAGCGCGGCGCCGTGGTGCTGCCACTGCCACACCTGGGCGCGCGAGATCTCGGCGGTGGCCGCGTCCTCCATGAGGTCGTAGAGCGGCACACAGCCCTGTCCGCGCAGCCACGCCTCGAGGTACTGCACCCCGACGCGCACGTTCTGTCGCAGACCCGCTTCGGTGCGGGTCCCCGCGGGGGTCTCGAGCAGCGCCGCCGCGGTGGTGTGCACATCGTCGCGCTGGCGGTGGATCTGGTTCGGCGTCGTCAGGTGCGCGTCGAACTCGGCCCGCGCGATGGGCACGAGCGCGGGATGGGCGACCCAGGTGCCGTCGTGGCCGTCGGTGACCTCACGGAGTTTGTCGGCGCGCACGCGCTCCATCGCCGTCGCGTTGCGCGCCTCGTCCCCCTTGATGGGGATCTGGGCCGCCATGCCGCCCATGGCGAAGGTCCCGCGTCGGTGGCAGGTCTGCACCACGAGCTGGGTGTACGCCCGCATGTTGGGCTGGGTCATGCCGACCTGAGCGCGGTCGGGGAGCACCCGATCACCATGCGCCCGTAGGGTCTTGATGTAGCTGAAGATGTAGTCCCAGCGGCCGCAGTTGAGGCCGACGCTGTGGTCCCGGAGCGCCCAGAGGATCTCGTTCATCTGGAACGCCGCGGGGAGCGTCTCGATGAGGACCGTCGCGCGGATCGTGCCGTGCTCGAGCCCCAGGGTGCGCTCGGTGTGGGCGAAGACGTCGGCCCAGAGCTGCGCCTCGTTCGCGTGCTCGAGCTTCGGCAGGTAGAAGTAGGGCCGCGTGCCCTGCGCCACGAGCGCCTGGGCGTTGTGGAAGGCATACAGCCCGAAGTCGACCAGCGCGCCCGGGGCGCTGCGCCCGTCGACCTTCAGGTGGGCTTCGGGCAGGTGCAAGCCGCGGGGACGCATGAAGAGCGTCGCGGTCTTCTCGGCGAGTCGATAGGTGCGGCCGGTCTCCGCCGCGTCGAACGTCAACGTGCGCCGCACGGCCGCCCGCAGGTTGAGCTGGCCCTCGACCACGTTGCGCCAGGTGGGCGACGTGGCGTCCTCGCAGTCGGCCATGAAGACGTTCGCGCCGGAGTTCAACGCGTTGATGATCATCTTGCGGTCGGTCGGCCCGGTGATCTCGACCCGGCGGTCTTGCAAGTCCGGAGGCGGCGCCGCGACCGTCCATTCGCCCTCGCGGACCGCGCGTGTCTCGGGTGCGAAGTCGGGCAGCGCGCCCGCGTCGTAGAGGGCCTGAACGCCGCGTCGTGCCTCGAGCAGGGCATCGACCCGCCCGGCGAAACGCCGCACGAGGTCCGCCACGAACCCGAGGGCGTCCGCGGTGAGGACCGAGGCGTCCCCGTCTTCGATTTCAACCCCTTCAGGCGAGGTCAACATGTCGCGCTCCGTTCTGTTAAAGCTTTACAACCGAACGCCTCAGGTGCAAGGCGCGTTGGCCATTCAGCATGTTCAGCGTGTCAATGCGGGTCAAAGGAACGATGTCGTGGTGTAAACTCGTGTAAATCGATCGAGCTTCGGGGGGCGCACGTGGACGAGAGTCACGGACTGGGGACCAAGGTCAGGGCGCTCCGCCGACGCGGCAAGCTCAGTCAGGTCGAGTTGGCCCAACGACTCGCGATCTCACCCAGCTACCTCAACCTCATCGAGCACAATCGGCGCCCGCTCACGGCCGCGCTGCTGATCAAGCTGGCCCAGGTCTTCGAACTCGACCTGCGGACCTTCGCCGCCGACCACGACGAGCGCCTCGCGTCGGACCTGCTGGAGGTCTTCTCGGACGCGCTCTTCGATGGCCACGAGCTGACCGGGCCGGACGTGCGGGAGGTCGCGCAGTCGCAGCCCGCGGTGGCCCGCGCCGTACTGTCGCTGTACCAGGCGCTCCAGCAGAGCCGCGAGAGCCTGGACTCCCTGGCGGCGCGTGTGTCCCTGGAGCTCGAAGGCGGTGAGCTCGCCGCGGTGCCGGCCTCGCGGTTGCCGTCCGAGGAGGTGACCGAGCTCATCTCCCGACACGGCAACCACTTCCCTGAGCTCGAGGACGCCGCGGAGCGCATTCGGGCGGAGGCGCGCATCACCGAGGACGACGTCTTCGGACCGCTGGGTCGCTGGCTCACACGGGCCCACGGGATCGACGTGCAGGTCGAGACCGTGGAGGTGATGCGGGGGGCGCTCAGGCGCTATGACCCGGAGCGACGCCGCGTTCTGCTGTCGGAGCTGCTGGCGCCCCGAAGCCGCGCTTTCCAGCTCGCGCTCCAGGTCGGGTTGCTCGTGGAGCGGGAGGCGCTCGAACGCATCGCCGGGTCTCACCAGCTCACCACAGACGAGTCCCGGGCGCTCAGTCGAGTGGCCATGGCGAACTACTTCGGCGGCGCCTTGATGATGCCCTACACACCGTTCCTGACGGCCGCCCGAGCGCTGCGCTACGACGTCGAGTTGCTCGGGCATCGGTTCCGCTCGAGCTTCGAGCAGGTCGCGCACCGCCTGACGACCCTTCAACGGCCGGGTGAACGCGGCATCCCGTTCCACTTTCTGCGGGTCGACATCGGTGGCAACATCAGCAAACGGTTCAGCGCGTCGGGCATCCGCTTCGCGCGCTTCAGCGGCGCCTGTCCGCGCTGGAACGTCCATGCCGCTTTTCTCACACCCGGTCGCATCCGGGTCCAGGTCTCCGAGATGCCCGAGGGTGAGCGATACTTCTGCATCGCGCGCTCGGTCGAGAAGGGGAGCGCGGGGTACCACGCGATTCACACCGTCCACGCGGTGGGGCTCGGCTGCGCCCTGGAGCACGCGGCGGAGCTCGTCTACGCCGACGGCATCGACCTGTCGAACCGACAGGCGATCGTGCCGGTGGGGGTGACGTGTCGACTCTGCCCGCGCATGGACTGCGCCCAGCGCGCGGTGCCCCCGCTGGCCCACCCGCTCGAGGTGGACGAGAACGTGCGTGGCGCCTCCTTCTACGCGCCGTTGACCGCCCGGCCGGTCCTGGGTCTCACGGGCAAATGAGCGGCGTCGTGCGGGGGGGCCTCGGCGCGCTCGTCGCCTTGCTCGGCGCGGGTTGCACGCTCCTCGTCGACGTGGAGCGGTGCCGCCGCGACGGAGCCTGCGGGGAGGGCCGCGTGTGTGTTTCGGGCACGTGCCGGAGTGTGTCGATCGACGCGCCGGACGCCGCGCTCGCTCCGGATGCCGGGTCCCAGCCCCCGCCTCAGACCGCGACGCCGCTCCCCGACGGCTGCGAGGTCACGGACCTGGTCGACGGCGCGTTGGTCGAGGTCGAGTCCCGAGGCCGCCGATTCGCTTCGGTCCGGTCGGCGCTGGCTTTCGAAGGCCTGGCCGACCTGCCCGGCGCCGTCGACGCGGACGCGCCTTTCACCTTGACGGCGCGCGCGCGGCTGGTCGTCTCGAACGTCGCGACCTACGAGTTCAGCAGCATCACGTCGGGGCGCTCCACCCTGTTCGTGGACGGCGTGGAGTTCGTGCGCGGGGACGGGGCCGCGACGGGGGCGCTGCGTCTCGAGACGGGCCTCCACGCGCTCCTGTGGACGGTCGAGGTCGAGGACGGCGTCGGCTTCTCGGCCCGACTGGACGGCGGCCTTCCGGGACGCGCCCAGGCCGTGCTCGAGCCCCCGGCCATCAAGAGCCAGAGCGCCTGTGACGGGCGCCGTTCCCCGTGCGAGGACGAAGAGGACCAAGCGCTCTTCAACGTCGGGGCCTCGCTGGAGCACTGCGCGGCGTGCGGGGCGGTCTGCAGCTCGCTGAACAGCGAGGCCACCTGCGAGCGCGGCGAGTGCGCCTTCGCGTGTGCGCCGGGCTACATCGATGCTGACGACGACCCCGCGACGGGCTGCGAGACACGCGTGCTCGAGGGGGCGGTCTGCGGCGTCTACGCGTTCCTCGGCGAGGTGGTGCGCATCGGTGACGCCGAGGTCTGCGGAACCACCGGCGAGGCAGGCGGGACCTTCGAGGTCACCGCGCGACACCTCGAGGTCGTCGGGCGGATCGACGCGAGCGGGCGGGGCTGGCCGGGCGGCGGTGGCGGGGGTGGAGGCGCCGGGGCCGAGGTGTGCGCGGGGCGATGCGTGGCCGCTGCGCGCGCCGCCTCGGGGGGACGCGGCGGGGCCGCTCCGGATGAGGCCGAGGCGGGACTCGACGGCGAGGGCGCGCAGTGTGTGATGAATCGCGCGGCCGCGGGTGACGGCGGTGCCGGAGGACGCGGCGGCGGCGAGTTCGGGGGCGTCGGCGGCGACGGCGCGTCGGCGTGGACCGGTGACGCGGGGCGAGGTGGGGACGAAGGCGAGCGCGGGGGCTATGCGGGCCCACGCGCCAACGCCGACGCGTCGTCGGACCTCGACGTGCTGCGCGGGGGCGGCGGCGGGGGCGGCGGCGGGGCGGGCGGGCTCGGCCGCTCGATTTGCTGCGGCCAGCGGGGCGGGCTCGGCGGCGGCGCGGGGGGCGCGGGCGGCGGACGCGTCGTGCTGCGGGCGACCGAGAAGCTCGTCCTCGGGCCGCGAGCGCGTCTGGACACCTACGGCCGCGCGGCCGAGGTCACGACGAGCGGTTCATCCGTCGGCGGCGGGGGCGACGGTCGCAGCAGCGATCCCGACCGGCCGAGCACGTCGGAGAGTGTCTCGACCATCGGTCCGGAGTGCGAGGACCCGGCGCCGTCGCTGCGCATGCCGCCGCGCGGCGGACAGGGCGGCGCTGGTGCCGGCGGCGGTGTCTTGCTCGTCGCGCCGGCCCTCGAGCTCGAGGGCGAGGTCGACGCGCGAGGCGGCGGCGGTGTACAGAGCGCCGTCGGTAACGGCGGGACCGTGAAGCTCGCGCACTGCGGAGCGCCGTTGGACCTCGACGCGCTCCCGATTCAGGCGTCCCGTGTCCTGGAACTCCGTGCGCCGAACTGCCCGCCCTGAGATCTCGAGCCGATGTCGACCCCGAAGACAGGATTGCGCGCGGAGCTGCGCGAGACGTTTACGCTCGCCCTGCCTCTCGTCGGTGCGTCGGCGGGCTCGCAGCTCATGGGGCTCGTCGACACGGCCGTCGTGGGCCGGCTCGGCGCGACCCACATCGGCGGCGCGGGCATCGGGAACTCGCTGTTCTTCGTGTCCTGCATCCTCGCGCTCGGCACGCTGTTGGGCCTCGATCCGCTCGCCGCGCAGGCCGTGGGCGCCGGTCGCCCGGCAGACGCGCGCCGACACCTGCGCGAGGGGGTCGTGCTCGCGGCGCTGCTCTCCGTGCCGTTCACGCTCCTGCCCTTCGCGGTCGGCGCCCTGCTGCCCGTCATGGGGGTCGACGCCGCCGTCGCTCATGAGGCCGGCCAGTACGTGCTCGCCCGGGCGCCGTCGATGTTCCCGTTCCTGCTCTTCATCACCTTGCGCAGCTACCTTCAGGCGCTCGGCCTGGGCCGTCCGTCGATGATCGCGATGATCATCGGCAATGTGGTGAACCTGCCGGCCGCGTGGCTCTTTGTGCTCGGTGATCCGGGGCTCGAGCGCATCGGCTTACCGCCGATCGGCTTCGGCGAGGGCCTGTCGACCTTCGGCGCCGGCCTCGCGGGCTCCGTGGGCGCGACGGTGCAGGCGCTCGTGCTCATCGTGGCCTTGCGGCGCGTGCCAGTGCCCGAAGGCACGGGGGCGCCGCGCCTCGAGGGCATCCTCGCGTTGCTCCGGCTCGGCCTGCCCGTAGGTCTCCAGTTCCTCGCCGAGGTCGGCGTCTTCGCGCTCGTGCAGTTCCTCATGGGTCGCCACGGGGCCGCCTGGGCGGCCGGGCACAACGTGGCGCTCCAGATCGCGGCCTTCACCTTCACGATCTGCCTGGGGGTGAGCCAGGCCGCGTCGGTGCGTGTCGGTCATGCCATCGGTCGTCGGGACCTCCCGGGGGCACGACGCTCGGGCCTGGTCTCTCTGGGGCTCGGGCTGGTCATCATGTCGTGCTCGGGGCTCGTGCTCATCCTCGCGCGCTACCCGCTCGCCCGGCTCCTCGCGGACCCCCCGGAGGTCGTCGAAGCCGGCGCGGCGCTGCTCGTCATCGCCGCGGCGTTCCAGATCTTCGATGGCCTACAAGCCGTTGGCGCAGGCGTGCTCCGCGGCGCCGGGGACACGCGCGCGGCCATGTGGATCAACGTCGTCGTGCACCTCGGCATCACACTGCCGCTGCTCTGGCTGCTTTCCGAGCCCGCGGGCCTCGGACCCCGGGGGCTCTGGTGGGGCCTCACGGCCGGGCTCGCGCTGACCGCGGTCGCCCTGACGACGCGGTTCCTGCTGCGCACACGGCCCGGTGGCGCTGGACTCGCGCCCGCCAATGGCTAAACTGCGCGCGCCTCTAGCCCCACAGGGAGACTCCATGTCCACGAAGAAGCCCGTACGCGTGGCCGTGACCGGCGCAGCCGGCCAGATTGGCTACAGCCTCATCTTCCCCATCGCCAACGGCGACGTCTTTGGGAAGGACACGCCCGTGATTCTCCAGCTCCTCGAGCTCCCCGTGGCCCTCCAGGGCCTCAAGGGGGTCGAGATGGAGCTGCGCGACTGCGCGTACCCGCTCCTTCAGGACGTCGTCTCGACGGACGACGAGCGCACGGGTTTCGCCGATGCCGACGCCGTCTTTCTGGTCGGCAGCAAGCCCCGCGGCCCCGGCATGGAGCGCAGCGACCTGCTGAAGGACAACGGCCGGATTTTCATCGGCCAGGGCACGGCGATCGACGAGGTCGCCTCCGCCGACGCGCGAGTGCTCGTCGTCGGCAATCCCTGCAACACCAACGCGTACATCGCGAGCCAGAAGGCGAAGCGCATCCCGCGCGGCAACTTCACGGCGATGACCCGACTCGACCAGAACCGCGCCGTCGCGCAGCTCTCCGCGAAGGCGGGCGTCGGCGTGGGCGCGATCGGCAACCTGGCGGTGTGGGGCAACCACTCGCCCACGATGTACCCGGACTTCACCCACGCGACGATCAACGGGCGCAAGCTCACGGACGTCATCACCGACCACGAGTGGCTCAACGGCGCGTTCCTCAAGACCGTTCAGCAGCGGGGCAAGGCGATCATCGAGGCGCGCGGCAAGTCCTCGGCGGCGAGCGCCGCCTGGGCGGCCATCGACCACATGAAGGACTGGTGGCACGGCACGCAGGGGCGCTGGGTCTCCATGGCCGTCGTCAGCGACGGCAGCTACGGTGTGCCCGAGGGCCTCATCTCGTCGTTCCCGTGCACCGTGGACTCGAACGGCCAGTACCACGTGGTGCAGGGCCTCGAGCTGGACGCGACCGCGCAGGGCCGCGTGCAGGCGAGCGTGAACGAGCTGCTCGAAGAGCGCGAGTTCATCAAAGACCTGGTCTGACCGACGCCGTGCCTTCAGGTTCGTGATGGCGCCGGCCCCGGAGACTCACGACGCGCGCGCCCCGGGGGCGGTGCCCGTCGACCTCGACTACGGCGCCTTCGCGGCCGAGCTGGACGCCCTCCGGCAACGGCTGGAGGTCGCCCACGGGCACGAGGCGCGCGCCCATTTGCGGCGCCAGGCCTTCTGGGGCCGCGTGTGCAGCGTGCTCGGCTACGCCACGGCCTGGTTCCCGAACCCGCTGGCCGCCGTTCTCATCTCGCTGGGCATGACCGCGCGATGGACCATCGTCGCGCACCACACACGCCACCGGGCGCTCGACCGGACGCCCGGTGTCCCTGAGCGCGAGACGAGTCGAGGCTTCGCGTCGGGGCACCGACGTTGGGTGGACTGGTTGGACTGGCTCGATCCCGTGTGTTGGGACCACGAGCACAACCAGCTCCATCACAGCTACACGGGCGAGGCGGCGGACCCCGACCTCGTCGAGGCCCAGCTCGAGCGCATGCGGGTGCACCCCGCCCCGCGGTGGTTCAAACTCCTCGTCGTGGGCTTCTTCGCCCTCACGTGGAAGTTCACGTACTACGCGCCCAACCTCTTCACGCTGCACCTGCGCGAGACGCGTCGGCGGGCCGCGGGTCGAAGCTTCGACCGGACCGAGAGTCAGGCGAACGTCGACCTGCTGCGCGCGTGGAGCCCTTTCCATGCCGATGGCGCGGCGTTCTGGCGCAGGGTCGTCCTGCCTTACGTCCTGCTGCGTTTCGTTGCGCTGCCCTCGCTGTTTTTGCCGCTCGGCACGACCGCGGCGCTGTGGGTGCTCGTGAGCTCGCTCGCGGCCGAGCTGCTGACGAATCTGCACACCTTCGTCATCGTCGTGCCGAATCACGCCGGGGACGACCTGTACCGATTCGACCGTCCCGGCACCGACCGCGCGGAGTTCTACGTGCGCCAGATCACGGGCACCGTGAACTTCCGCACCGGCGGCGCGGTAAACGACTTTCTGCACGGTTTCTTGAACTACCAGATCGAGCATCACCTCTGGCCCAACCTCGCGCCGAGGGTGTACCAGGCCGCGGCCCCGGAGGTCCGGCGACTCTGCGCGTCCCATGGCGTCCCGTACGTGCAGGAGAGCGTCTTCCTGCGCGTGCTCAAGGTGCTCGACATCATGACCGGGCGCGCGTCCATGCGGCGGGGCGAGACCCTCGGCCGGGACGCGCGATTCAGCGAATCAGGACCCGGCCATCCACGGCCTCGAGCTCAGCCGCCACACCGGCCCGCTCTTCCGTGAGAAACGCGCGGACGGCGCGGTCGAGACCCGGGTGGCTCAGCGCGTGGGCCGACCGGATCACCGTGGGCAGGAAGCCCCGCCCCCACTTGTGCTCGCCGCCGCCGGCGCCGGCCTCGAAGGTGCGGATGCCCCGCTCGATGCACGCCTCGATGGCCGCGTAGCTGCACACCTCGAAGTGCAGGTCGGGGATGTCGTCGCGACCGCCCCAGTAGCGACCATAGAGTGTATCCCCTTTGCGCACGTTGACCGTGCCGCCGACCACCTCGCCGTCACGCTCGGCCAGCACGAGGAAGAGGCGGTGCGCGAATCGCTCCACGAGCAGCTCGAAGAAGCGCCGATTCAGGTAACGCCGCCCCCACGAGAACTTGTCGACGGTGCTGACATACAGGTCCCAGGCGACCGCCGCGTGCTCCGGGCCGAGGGCGTCGCCCTCCACGACACGCACCCGCACGCCCGCCTCGCGGACACGACGCCGCTCTCGCCGGATTTGATTGCGCCGCTTGCTGTCGAAGCGTGCCAGGAAGGCGTCGAAGTCGCCGTAGTCGTCGTTGGTCCACTGGAACTGCACCGTGTGGCGAACCGCCAGACCGGCGGCTTCCAAGACCTCGGCCTCGTCGGCCGTGACGAAGTTCACGTGCAGTCCGGACAACGACGCCTCGTCGACCTGGGCGCGCAGGTCTGCGAGCAGGCGCGCACGCACCTGGTCCGGCGCCGCGGCCCCGTGTGTCAGGAACCGGGCCCCGCCCACGGGCGAGAAGGGGGCGGCGACGAGCAACTTCGGGTAGTACCGAAGGCCGGCGCGGCGCGCGGCGTCGGCCCACGCCCAGTCGAAGATGAACTCCCCGTGGCTGTGATGCTTGATCCACGCCACGACGGCGCCGATGGGGGCGGCGCCCGGCGCCGGACGGACCACCCGGTAGGCCGGCAGCCAGCCCGTCTCGGGGCCCACGCAGCCGGCGTCCTCCATACACTGGAGGAACGCGTGCTCGAAGAACGCGCAACCCGGTCCGACCACCGCGTCCCATTCGGCCGCGGGGACGGCGTTCATCGACTCCAGGCGCTCGACGTGCATCAGCCCTGGGCCATGAACACCATGAAGAACTCGCGGTCGGCGGTCACGAAGAGCTCATGACAGAGGATCTGCTTCACGCCCGCCGCCGACGCGGCCATACGGGCCTCGAGGGAGAGCAGTGAGGCGGCGTCCAGCGTCTCGAGGCGGCCGAGAGAGACCGCATGGAGTCCGACGGGGTACCCCGGCTCGTCGCGCCGATAGCCCACCGTCAACACCAGGACGCCCGCCGCTTCGAGGTACTCGACCCCGATGCTCTTCGCGGCGACGCCCTCGGCGGCGACCCAGGCCGTCACCTCGGCCGAGAGCAGCGAAATGCCCGCGGCGCCGCCGGTCGTCGTCGTAAACACCTTGAAGTGGTCGTGCACCTGCGTTTGGGTGGACATGGTCTTGGAACGCTCCTTGATGCGGGGGGTGAGGGGGGCGAAAGCCGCCCGCACGGTCTAACGACTCGTGGTGTGGGTGCAAGGATTCGCGCACGTGCCTCGAGGCTTGCGTCGGTGCCCCGGCCCCCCCACCATCGCGCCCATGAGCCCGCAGCCTCGACCATTGCGCAGCGTCGCCGTCTTCTGCGGCTCGAGCCTCGGCGGGCGCCCGGCCTATGCGGCGGCCGCGCGCGAGACCGGTCGCGGCCTCGCGGAGCGCGGGCTGCGGATCGTCTACGGCGGCGGCCGTGCGGGACTCATGGGCCTCGTCGCCGACGCGGCCCTGGCGGCCGGTGGCGAGGTCCACGGCGTCCTCCCCGAGAAGCTCTGGAATCTGGAGGTCGCCCACACCGGGCTCACGGCGCTCCATGTCGTGCCGGACATGCACACACGCAAGCTGCGGATGGCCGAGCTGGCGGACGCCTTCATCGCGCTCCCCGGCGGCTACGGGACCCTGGACGAGGTCTTCGAGGCCGCGACCTGGACCCAGCTCGAGTACCACACGAAGGCGGTGGGCCTGCTGGACGTGGAGGACTTCTTCCTCGACCTCGTCCGTTACCTGAACCGGGCTGCGGCGGACGGCTTCGTGCGTGCGCCCCACCGGCCGATCGTCGTGCACGCGAACGACCTCGACACCCTACTCACGGGCCTGGCTTCGACGCCTCTCCCGACCCTCGACGACCTCAGAAAGGCGCTGCCCCCATGAAAACCTGGCTCGTCACAGGCGCGAATCGTGGCATCGGCGCGGCGCTCGTTCAGCAGCTCGCCGCGCGGGGCGAGCGTGTCTTTGCCGTATCGCGTGGCGCTCGCGCCGAAGCGAAGGCCCAAGAGAACGTCACCTACCTCGACGGCGTCGAGCTGACCGCGGCCGCGGACCTGGAAGCGCTGGCGCGGCGCCTCGAGGGGGAGCGGCTGGACGTTTTGCTCCACAACGCCGGGCTGCTCATTCCCGACGGCCTGGGCGCCGTGGACGCCGAGGCCGTGCGCGCCCAGTTCGAGATCAACGCGCTCGCCCCGCTGCTCCTGACGCAGGCCTTGAGCGCCCAGCTCCACGCCGGCGCGCGGATCGCGATCGTGACGAGCCGGATGGGCTCCATCGCCGACAACACCTCGGGCGCCTTCTACGGCTACCGGATGTCCAAGGCCGCCGTGAACATGGCGGCCCGGTCCCTGACGCTCGACCTCAAAGGTCGCGGCATCGCGGTGGGCCTCTTCCATCCGGGGTACGTGCGCACCGGCATGACCGGGGGGAACGGCGAGATCGAGCCCGAGGTCTCGGCCCGCGGGCTGCTTCAGCACATCGACGCGCTCACACTCTCGAACACGGGCGGCTTCTGGCACGCCACCCAGGGCACCCCGCTGCCCTGGTGAGGCCGGTTCATCAAAGCACCGCGACCGGGGTGAGGCGCGTGCCGGGCAGCAGCTCGTCCAGGCCGACGACCTCGAGGGTCGGCAAAGGGTCGGCGGTCAACGCGGCGAGGGCGGCGCGGACGTCGGGCGCGCAGACCACGCACAGGTCGGGCGTCTCGTTGCGCAGCGCGCTCAGCTGGTCGAGGAGCTCGGCGCGTCCCTCGGGGGAAAGGGCACCGCGGCGCAGCGCCGATTCGAGCTCCAGGCCCGCGCACGCCGCCTGGGCACCGCGTGCCCCGTGCACTCTCGCCGTCAGGTGGTCGGCGAAGGCCCGCCGTGCGGCCCGCGCCCGCTCGAGGTCGTTTGTGTCCACGGGCAGGTAGGAGAGGGCGTCGAGCACACGCTCGAGGTCGTCGACGGGGAGACCCTCGGCCAGGAGTGCCCGAGTGACGCGGGTCAGCCCGAGCAGGTCGACCCGGCTCGGCACCACCGCACGGACGAGAACCGGCGCGCGGCCCTCGAGCGTGTCCAGCGCCTCCGCGACGTCCTGCGTGGTGACCAGGAGCGGCGCGGCAAGGCGCCGCATCGCGGCCAGAAAAGCGGGCTCGAGGGCGCCCGCGTGGAGCAACGCGCGTCCGCGCACGAGACGGGCCGCGCCCGCCGCCACGGTGGGGTCCGCCACCACCTCGACCCGGTCGCCGCGCACGCCCAGGGGGTCGAGCGCTTCGGCGAGTCGGCGTTGCGCCGCCGCCTCGGTCCCGGGCGCGACCTCGAGCCGCAAGGGCGGGGCGTTCACGCGGTCCCCGCGCGGTGCGGCGGTCGAGAGTCGCAACGCGAGCCAGGCTGCCGAAGCGGCCGCCAGCAACGCCGGTCCCTGCAGGCACACCGCCGCCCCGAGGGCCGTCCCCAGGGCCAGACGCGCGGCCGTGGCGAGCTCGAGCCCGCGCTCCCAGACCCCGCCGACCGAGGCGGCCACGAAGAGCAGCGCGAGCAGCCCCGTGAGGGCGACGGCCTCGGCCCGCAGCATCCGGGTCACCCCGTCCACCGCGCCCACCGTCTGGGCATCGCGCAGCGCGGCTGCACGCCTGTGAGCCGCTTGCGCGGGGTCCCCGAGCCGCTGACGCACGTCGCCCTCGAGGGCGAGCTGGCGCCCCGGCAGCGCGTCCAAGGCGAAGCGGGCGCTCACCTGACCCAGGCGCTCGGCGCCGCGCGCGACGACCATCACGTGGAGCAGGGCCAGGGCCAGGACCGCGCCCAGCCCGCCGAGCAGGCCGCCGGATTGCAATACGACGCCGAGAGAGCCGACGACGAGCCCCATCCCGCCGTGCCCGGACGCCGCGCGCACCAGCGCGACCGCCACCAGGACACGGCCGAGAGCGCCGGCCAGCAGCAGGCGTGGCAGGACGGCCGGGTCCGCGCGCTCGTCCAGGGCGCGGTGCACGGCGAGGCCCGCGGCGAGGGCCTGGGCGACGAGAAGAAGGTCCAGCACGACCCCCGGCATCGGCGCGATGAGCAACAACGACGCCCCTGCGAGCGCGACGACGATGCGCGGCCGAAGTGTCTCGAACCCCAGGCGTGCGGCCATGCCGCCTCCTCCCGTCCGACCGAATTCTCTGGCCGATTCAACGTCGTGTGGTGAACCGAAGCAAGTCGTCGTGCGGGTTTTCGTTGCGCGACCAAGCCGTTCGGCGGCAATCCAATGCTGTGATGTCCAGCGAAACAAACCCCGACGCATCGGAAGACCTCGGCCCTTCGGGTCCAGGTCCAGCGAGGGTTCTCGTCGTCGACGATGAACCCACGATCCGTGAAATTCTCTGTGATTTCCTGCGGATGGAAGGCTTCGTGGTGCACGACGCACCGAATGGTCGAGCGGCCCTGGAGGCCCTCGCCGAGAGGCCCTACAACCTCGTCATCAGCGACCTGAAGATGCCGGAGATGGGCGGACTCGAGCTGCTGCAGGCTGTCCGGGTACAGCATCCCGAGCTCGTGGTGGTCTTGATGACGGGGTACGGCACCGTGGAGACCGCCCTCCACGCGATGAAGATCGGCGCCTTCGACTACGTGCTCAAGCCGTTCAAGGTCGAAGAGGTCGTCCATACGGTGCAGCGGGCGCTGGAGCAGCAGCGGCTCACCCAGGAGAACATCGCGCTCAAGGCGTCGCTGTCGCTGTACAAGCTCGCGTCTCGGCTCGGGGACGCCGTCGAGATCGACCCGACCCTCCGGCTCATCGCCGAGGTCGTGCGCGACCAGACCCAGTCCGACCGGGTGACCGTCGTGCTGCTGCCCGACGAGGACGGCGTGCGTTACGAGCCCGCCCACTGCGGGGGGCCCGCGCTCACGGACGCCGACCTCACCGAGGACGCGATCGAGCTCAAGCAGCCGGTGCTCGCCACGGGCGGTCGGGTGTTCCGGTACTTGCGTCCGTCGCCCCACACCGAGTCCGTGCGTTCGCTGTTGGCGTTGCCGCTCACGAGTCGTGGGCGTCGGCTCGGCATCCTCCTCGCTGCGCGCGAGGGCACCACCCCGTTCGTCGAGGGACAGCGCAAGCTCCTCACGATCCTGGCCGACCGGGCGGCCGCGGCGGTGCACAACGCGCAGCTCTTCGAGAGCCTCGAGCGGAACTTCCGCACGAGCGTCGAGGTCTTCATCGCCGCCCTCGAGGAGAAGGACCGCTACACGCGGGGACACAGCGAGCGGGTCGCGGAGTTCGCCGAAGCGACCGCGCGGGTGCTCGGCCTGCCCGACGAGGAGTGCGACCTGATCTACCAATCGGGGCGCCTGCACGACATCGGCAAGCTGACCATCCGGGCCGAGGAACTCAACAAGCCCGCGGGCCTGACCCAGGAGGAGTTCCAGCGCTTCAAGGCGCACCCCGGCTTCGGCGAGGACCTCCTCAGGAACATCCCGGCTTTCCGCAAGCTCTTGCCGGGCATCGGCATGCACCACGAGAAGTGGGACGGGACCGGGTACCCGCGCGGGATGAAGGGCGAGGAGATCCCGATGATGGCGCGCATCATGTCCATCGCGGACACGTACGACGCCATGACGAGCCATCGGGCCTACCGCAGCGCCTTGCGGCACCAGGTCGCCGTGGACGAGATCAAACGGTGTGGGGGCACGCAGTTCGACCCCCGCGTCGTCGAGGCGTTCTGCGTCGGCATCGACGTCTGGCGTAAGCGCCGAGAGGCCGAGGGGCGCGAATACCCCCGCTGAGCACGCCCGCGTTGACTTCGGCCCCCCCCACCGATAGAACGCGCGCTCCATGGATGAAGCCCGCAAAGCGCCTGTGACGTTGCCTCCGACGCCCCCTCACTCGATCGAGCTCGAGATGCGGACGTCGTATCTCGACTATGCGATGTCGGTCATCGTCGGCCGAGCGCTGCCCGATGTGCGCGACGGGCTGAAGCCCGTGCATCGGCGTGCGCTCTTCACGATGTACGACCTGAAGAACAACTGGAACGGGCCGTACAAGAAGAGCGCCCGCATCGTCGGCGACTGCATCGGCAAGTACCACCCGCACGGCGACCAGGCGGTCTACGACACCATCGTGCGCATGGCCCAGGACTTCGCCATGCGCTACGTCCTGGTGGACGGCCAGGGCAACTTCGGCAGCGTGGACGGCGATCCGCCGGCGGCCATGCGGTACACCGAGGTCCGGATGGCGAAGCTCACCCACGAGGTGCTCGCCGACCTGGAAAAAGAGACCGTCGACTTCGGGCCGAACTACGACGACTCGCTGCACGAGCCGCTGGTCATGCCCACCCGGGTGCCGAACCTGCTGGTGAACGGCAGCACCGGCATCGCCGTCGGCATGGCGACGAACATCCCGCCGCACAACCTCTCCGAGATCATCGAGGGGTGCGTCGCGGTCATGCGCCGCCCGGACATCACGATCGCCGAGCTCTTCGACACCGAGGCCGGTCCCATCCGCGGACCCGACTTTCCGACGGGCGGCACCATCTTCGGCGCCGGCGGCATCCGGGACGCCTACGAGACGGGCCGGGGCATCATCCACATCCGCGCCGTCACCGAGGTCGAGCCCATGGGCAACGACCGCGAGCGGATCGTGGTGCACGAGCTGCCCTACCAGGTGAACAAGGCGCGGCTGCTCGAGAAGATCGCCGACCTGGTGCGCGACAAGAAGATCGAGGGCATCAGCGACCTGCGCGACGAGAGCGATCGGCACGGCATGCGGATGGTGATCGAGCTTCGGCGCGACGCCCAGGCCGACATCGTGCTGAACCAGCTCTTCAAGCTCACGCAGCTCCAGCAGAGCTTCGGCATCAACATGCTCGCCATCGTGCAAGGCGAGCCGCGCACCCTCACGCTGAAGGACGCGCTGCGCCACTTCGTGGACCACCGGCGCGACGTGGTCATCCGGCGCACACGCTTCGAGCTGCGTGAAGCCGAGGCCCGCGCGCACATCCTCGAGGGGCTCAAGATCGCGCTCGACAACATCGACGCCGTCATCGCGCTCATCCGCGCGAGCGCCGACGCCGACATGGCCCGCGCGGGCCTGATGAGCGAGTTCGGGCTCAGTGAGCGGCAAGCCAAGGCGATCCTCGAGATGCGCCTCCAGCGCCTCACGGGCCTGGAGCGCGACAAGATCCTCGCCGAGCTGGCCGAGGTCATGGCCGAGATTCGTCGGCTGCGCGACATCCTGGAGAACGAGTCCGTCCTGCTCGACCTCATCGAGAAGGAGCTGCGCGACGTGCAGTCGCAGTTCCAGGATGGCCGCAAGACCCGGATCGTGCCGAGCACGGCCGACCTGGACCTCGAGGACCTCATCCCCGTCGAGGACATGGTCGTGACCATCACGCACGAGGGCTACGTGAAGCGCGTGCCGGTGGCGGAGTACCGCACCCAGCGCCGCGGTGGGCGCGGCAAGAGCGGCATGGCCACGAAGGACGCCGACTGGGTCGAGCACCTCTTCACGGCACGCACCCACGACCACGTCCTCTTCTTCACGTCGGCGGGCCGGGTGTTCAGCACCAAGGTCTACGAGATCCCCGCCGGGAGCCGCACGGGCCGCGGCAAGCCCGTGGTCAACCTGCTGCCGCTGGAGTCCGGCGAGAAGCTCGCGAGCGTCTTCTCGGTCATGGAGTTCAAAGAGGGCGAGTACCTCTTCTTCGCCACGGCCATGGGCCAGGTGAAGAAGACGGACGTGATGGCCTACTCGAACATCCGGGCGAGCGGGATCATCGCGATCAACCTGCGCGAGAACGACCGCCTCATCGCCGTGAGCCTGACGACCGGCAAGAGCAACGTGCTCCTGGCGACTCAGAA
Source organism: Bradymonadia bacterium (assembly GCA_049318805.1). GTDB lineage: Bacteria > Myxococcota_A > Bradymonadia > UBA7976 > UBA1532 > CANLBD01. Next base: position 2,783 of record JBMOFP010000104.1, on the reverse strand, counting down.
GGGCATGTCGATTCGATTCGAGGAGGAGGATGTCCGCCCCCTCGGTCGAGACACGACCGGCGTGCGGGGCATCGACCTCGAGACGGACGACGAGGTCATTGGCTGCATCACCTTCGACCCGACGCTGATCGACGAGAAGACCGCGTGTCTGCTCACGGTGACGGGGGCCGGCTACGGCAAGCGCACGACGCTCGAGGAGTACCGCACCCAGGGCCGCGGCGGCAAAGGCACGATCGACATCAAGGCCGGCGGGCGCAACGGCGCCGTCGTCGGCATCATCCTCGTCGAGGCCGAAGCGGACCAGTACCTGCTGGTCACCGACGGTGGGATCATCCTTCGGGCCCGCGCGGGGGACGTGCGGTTGATCAGCCGCAACACCCTCGGCGTCCGCATGATCGCGCTGGACGAGGGCGAGAAGGTCGTTTCCATCGCGCGCTACGTCGAGGACGACGCCGCCGGCGAGAGCGGCGGTGAGGACCTCGAGGGCGACGCGGACGACGGCGGCGAGGGCTCCGAGGGCGCCGAAACCGAGGCCTGAGGGGTCGACCGCGGGCACGCCCCGGAGGGCGGATCCAGCGGCTCGGTCAGCGCACTTCCGGCCTTGCGCATCCGGGGGCGCCCTGCTAGAAAGCGCCCGCCTTCCGGAGACCCGGTATGTCGCTCACGTTGACGAAGAGTCGAGCGCTGCTCGCCCGCGCGGAGCAGCTCCTGCCCGCCGGTGTGAACAGCCCGGTGCGCGCGTTCCGGTCGGTCGGCGGGGACCCCCCGTTCATCGCGCGGGCGCAAGGGGCGTGGCTCCACGACGTCGACGGCAATCGATACGTCGACTACGTCCTGAGCTGGGGCCCGGCGCTCCTCGGGCACGCCCACCCCGAGGTCGTTGCGGCCGTGTGCTCGGCGGCGGGTCGCGGCATGAGCTTCGGCGCCCCTACAGGGGCCGAGGTCGAGATCGCCGAGGCGCTGCGGCGTTTCTTCCCTTCGCTCGAGATGATGCGGCTGGTCTCCAGCGGCACCGAGGCGTGTATGGCGGCCTTGCGCCTCGCGCGCGGCGCCACGGGGCGCGACACGTTCATCAAGTTCGAGGGCTGCTACCACGGGCACGCCGACCCCTTCCTCGTGAAGGCGGGCAGCGGCCTCGCGACCTTCGGCATCCCCGACAGCGCCGGGGTCCCGGCCGACGTGGCGAAACACACGCTGACCCTGCCCTTCAACGACGCCGACGCCCTGAACGCCCTCATGGCCCGCGAAGGGCAGCGGATCGCCGCGGTCATCGTCGAGCCCGTCACCGGCAACATGGGCGTGGCGCTGCCCACGGCCGCATTCCGTCAAGCGCTGGACGCGGTGCGTTCGCAGGGCGCGTTGCTCATCTTCGACGAGGTCATGACGGGCTTCCGGGTGTCGCGCGGCGGCGCGCAGCAGTACTACGGGATGACGCCGGACCTCACCTGTCTCGCCAAGGTCGCGGGCGGGGGCCTGCCCCTCGGCGTCTACGGCGGCCGTGCCGAGCTCATGCGCCACGTCGCGCCGCTCGGGCCGGTGTACCAGGCCGGCACGCTGAGCGGGAATCCGCTCGCCACCGCGGCGGGCATCGCGACTCTCCGACTGCTCGACGAGCCCGGCTTCTTCGAAGGCGTCGAGGCCACGACCGAGGCGCTCTGCGTGGGCATCGAGGCCCTCGCTCAGGAGGCGGGTGTGCCCGTGACCGTGCCTCGGGTCGGCTCGATGTTCACGGTCTTCTTCGGCGAGCACACCGTCACGAACTTCGAGGACGCCAAGCGCTGCGACATGGCCCGCTTCGGGCGGTTTCACCGCGCGATGCTCGAGGCCGGCATCTACTTCCCCGCGAGCGGCTACGAAGCCTGTTTTGTCTCGGGGGCCCACGGGCCCGCCGAGGTCGACCACACCCTCAAGGCCGTGGAGGTGGCGCTGCGACGTTGAATCGGCACCTGGAAAAGAAGACCCGGCGCGCCTATCAGGCCGCCCGCTACTCCGGCTTGGGCATCGAACTCGCGGTCTTTCTGGTCGCGGGTGTGCTCGGCGGCAGTTGGGCGGACGACCGATGGGGCACAGCGCCCTGGGGCTTCTTCATCGGCCTCGCGCTCGGCATCACCGGCGCGGTCCGAAGCCTTCAGCGAACCGTGCGTCAGCTCCAGCGCCAGCAAGACGACCCCGAAGAGCCATGAACACCCCTCCCGATCCCATGCTGAAGTTCGTCGCGCTGTGCGCCCTGGCCCTCGGGGCCGTGGGTGTCCTGGCCACGGCCTTCACGCAGCCGGCCGCCGTGCCGCTGGGGATCGCGGTCGGCACCGCGCTCACGCTCGGCAACTTCTGGGTCTCGCGACGACTCGTCGCCCGCATGGTCGACCAGAGCGAGCGGGGCGGCATGGGCGCCGCCGGGCTGCTCGCGTTGAAGATGCTCGCGTTTTTCGGCCTCGTTTACCTCGCCATGACCTTCCTGCCGCTCGACGTCGTTGGCTTCGTCGGGGGGTTGATGGCCGTCGTCCTTTCGATCGTCATCGGGAACGTCTTCGGCCCCGCACCGACTGTGGAGAACACCCATGGGTGAACACGACATCTGGTTCGACCTCATTCCGGGCGTCAAAGACCTCAAGCACTCCATCGCGCACGCCATGGGCAAGACCTGGCTCGTCGGTGAAGAGGTCCACGAGCTGAACCATGTGGTGATGGCCCTGTTCATCTCCGTCGTGGTGGTGCTGATCGGCCTGAGCTACCGCAAGCGGGTGCGGGCGAGCGCCGACAAGGGCGTGGTGCCCGAGTCCGCG
>JBMOFP010000103.1:0-22620 GCA_049318805.1 Bradymonadia bacterium | reverse complement strand
GGCGGAGCGGGGCTGAAAAAGTCCATGGACGGACTTTTTCAGCGTCCTGCTAGTTCGTTGCGCTGAGGGTCAGCTCCGCGGTGACGGGGAGCGTCCCTTCGACCGGCATCCCGTCCGGGCTCTGCAGCAGGTTACGCGCGGGCACGTCGATGATGCATCGCGTCGTCGCGGCCCCGTCGACGACCGATGCGCCCCCCGCCGACAAGTTCACCGAGCCTTGTACGACGCCCCCAGGAGGCGGTGGACCGTTGGGGGTCTCGAGCCGGCATGTCAGCTCCACGGTCGGCGCGCCCGCCTCGGCGGAGAGCGCGACGGTCATCGAGGTGCCCACGAGGACGAACCGAACGGGTGACTCCTCCTGGAAGGTCGCGAGGAAGGACTTCAGGACGCCCGTGCCCTCGCTCCGCACACCGGACGCCGAGAAGGTCACCCCTTCCCCAGCGGCGCTCGCCCCGGAGCTTCGTGTCGGCTGGAGGTCGGCGAAGGTGCCCGCGACCGAGACCGTCCGCGCCGGCATGCCCCCGAGGGCGGGGACAGGCGCGGAGACGGTGTATCGACCCGACCAGCAGCCGATGGGTCCACAGTCCGGCGTCGGTACGGTCGAGCCGCCCGAGGCGCTCGCCCCCCCCTCGCCGCCCGCACCCGCGCCCGCATCTTCGTCGGCCGAGGGCAGGCCGACATAGTCGATGGCGGGGCTCGCCGACAGCGACTCCGTCGGGAACTCGAGCCGCGCGAGCACGATGCGGAACGAGGCGGGGCACCGCTGCCCGCCCACGTTGCAGGACCGCATCCGGAACGCCGAGAAGCCGTCCTTGAAGTCGAGTCGGTTGGGCTCGAGCCGGGCGGCCTGGAGCGGCTCGGTCCGCAGGAGCATCTCGCCGTTGTACTTCGCGCCGTTCGCCGCGGCCTCGATGCGAACCTCGACGATCTGCTCGTCCAGGCCGTCGGCCTTGAGCGAGCGGCGGGCGAGCGCGAAGTCGACGACGAAATCCTCTTCCGTGAGCGGATCCGCCGGGGCGTCGCTGGGGCTGACACACGCGCCCTCGTGACAGACGAGGTCACCGTTGCACGCGCTCCGGCCGACGCGGCAGGCGCCGCCCTCTTCGCCGGTGCCGGCGGCTTCGTCACAGGCCCCGAGGCTCACCGTCGAGAAGAGCGCGAGGAGGTACGAGAGGAACCGGTATCGCATGGGCCGAATCTATCTCGCCGCGCTGAACCGGCGCCACTTCAGACGCATGGGCGCCGTTGCACCCCATGGCGGGCCCGCCTATTCTCGCGCCGCTTCATTTCACGAACGCAGCGGGAGCCCTACGCGATGGCCGAGCAGTTCATCTACCACATGCGCGATCTGCGCAAGTCGTACCCCGGCGGCAAGGAGGTCCTGAAGGGCATCTTCCTGTCGTTCTACCCCGACGCGAAAATCGGCGTCGTCGGCGGCAACGGGGCCGGCAAGTCGACCCTGTTGAAGATCATGGCCGGCCTCGACCAGGACTTCACGGGCGAGGCTTGGCTGGCGAAGGGCTACACCGTCGGCTACCTGCCGCAGGAGCCCCAGCTCGACACGACCAAGAGTGTGCTCGACAACGTCAAGGCGGGCTTGACGCGCATCACCTCGCTCCTCGAGCGGTTCGACCTCATCAGCAACAAGCTCGGCGAGGTCACCGACGACGACGAGATGAACAAGCTCCTCGAGGAGCAGGGCCGCCTTCAGGACCGGATCGACGCGGTCGACGGCTGGAACCTGGATGCCCACCTGGACGTCGCCATGGACGCCCTGCGCTGCCCGCCCGGGGACGCCGACATCAACCTGCTCTCGGGCGGTGAAAAGCGCCGCGTGGCGCTTTGCCGCTTGCTGCTCGAGAAGCCGGACCTGCTCCTGCTGGACGAGCCCACCAACCATCTCGACGCCGAGACCGTGCACTGGCTCGAGAAACACCTGCGCGAGTACCACGGCGCGGTGCTGATCGTGACCCACGACCGGTACTTCCTGGACAACGTGACGTCGTGGATTCTGGAGCTCGAGAGCGGCAAGGGTGTGCCGTGGAAGGCGAACTACTCCGACTGGCTCGACCAGAAGTCCACGAAGATGGCCGTGGACGAGAAGCAGGAGTCGGCCCGGCAGCGCGCGCTCCGCGACGAGCTCGACTGGGTCCGCGCGAGCCCCAAGGGTCGGCAAGCCAAGAGCAAGGCCCGCATCAAGTCGTTCCAGGAGCTGGTCGATCGCCAGCGTGACCAGACCGACCGTCGCCTCGAGATCCGGATCCCGGCGGCGCAGCGCCTCGGCAACCTGGTCGTCGAGCTGAACGATGTGTCGAAGGGCTACGGCGACCGGCTGCTGATCGACCACCTGAGCTTCGCGGTGCCCGCCGGCGGCATCGTCGGCATCATCGGCGCGAACGGCGCCGGCAAGACGACGCTCTTCCGCATGATCACGGGTCAGGAGCAGCCCGACCACGGCACGCTGCGGGTCGGCGAGACCGTGCAGTTCGCCTACGTGGACCAGGGCCGCGACGACCTGAAGGGCGACAAGACGATCTGGCAAGAGATCTCGGGCGGCGCCGAGGTCATCGAGATGGGCAACATCAAGCTCAACTCGCGCGCCTACGTGAGCGCGTTCGGGTTCCGCGGGCAGGACCACTCGAAGAAGGTCGGCGAGCTCTCGGGCGGTGAGCGCAATCGTGTGCACCTCGCGAAGCTGCTGAAGTCCGGCGGCAACGTTTTGCTCCTCGACGAGCCCACGAACGACCTGGACGTGGACACCTTGCGGGCGCTGGAAGACGCGCTCCTCGAGTATGCCGGGTGCGCACTGGTCATCAGCCACGATCGGTGGTTCCTCGACCGTGTCGCGACGCACATCCTCGCGTTCGAGGGCGACTCCCAGGTGTTCTGGTACGAGGGCAACTTCGAGGACTACATCGCCGACAAGCGCCGTCGCCTCGGCGCGGACGCCGACATGCCCAAGCGCATCCAGTACCGCAAGTTCGCCCACGGATGAGCGTGCTGCCCGAGGCGCTCGCCGAACGGGTGCGACGCCTGTCGGACGGAGAGCGTGAGGCCGTCGAGCCGCTGGCCGAGGACATCGCCGGCTGGCTCGACGGCAAACCCGTGGACGCCCTCCGCACGCTGCTCGACGAGCTGCGGGACGAGGGGCTCTACGCCCTCTCGCTTCGACTCCTCGCCACGGCCTGGTCCGAGCACCTCTCGGACGCGATGGCCGGCGAGGTGGCCGAGGACTGGATCGGCACACTCCTCCACGGGCTCGGCGACCGCGAAGCCGCGATGGACATCGCGCGGCATATCACGCCCGACGCGCTCGCGCGCGGGGCCGCCTTCTCGTCGGACCTGGGTGACTTGCTGCTCTCGTGGCAGCTCTGGGAGGTCGCGGCGCCGCTGGTCGAGTTCGCCGCCGAGCGCAATCCGGGCGACGCCTCGGCGCAGTTCAATCTCGGCGTGGTCGCGAAGTGGCAGGCGCGGTTCGACGTGTCGGCCGCCGCGTTCCGCAGCGTGCTCGCGACCCGCACCGATCCGGCCGCACAATGGAATCTCGGCATCGCGCTCACGGCGCTGCGCGACTTCCGCGCCGCGCGCGACCTCTGGACACGGCTCGGCCTGCGCATCCCAGACTCCGACGGGGACTACGCCGCGCCCGGCGAGCGCATCCCGGTTCGCCTGCCCGTTTCGCCGGATGCGCCCGTTCGCTGGGAGGTCGTCTGGGCCGACCGTCTGTGCCCCGCCCGCGCTCGACTGACGGGCATCCCCCGCTATGGTGGTCCCGCGGGTTTCGCCGACGTCGTCCTCATCGACGGTGTGGCCGTGGGGGAGGTCCCCGGGGCCGACGGCGCACAGTCACTCCCGATCCTGCCCCTGCTCGCGACCTACAGCCAGGCGGGTGGGCGACTGTTTCGACTGCGCGGCGTCGAGGGCCACGCTCTCCCGGCCGCGGCCCTGGCCGAGCTCGTGAACACGTTGCGCAACGAGGGTTTCGCGGCCATCGACTGGACCGGCGTGGGCCCCTCGGCGGCGGCCGTCGGCGTCGTGCTCGCCGACCCGAACGAGGCGGCCGCCCTGCACGCCGCCATCGAAAATGCGCGCGGCACCCTGCCGATTTTCTGTCCCGAGCTGGACGAAGCCGCATCGGTGCCCATTCGTAGGCCCGAACGGGCGCTCGCCCGCTGGTGACCCATGACGCGCTCGTCCTTCATTCAGCTCTGTGTCTACCTGACCCTCGGCCTCTCCCTCGGCGCCGCCGGGTGGAAGCTCGCCCACACGAGCGCCGCGCGCATGGCGGGGGCGCAGCTGTTCCCGCTCATCGGGCCGGTCTTCTTCGCGCTCGCGGCCAAGAACGGCGCGCGTCTCGGTCGTGCCGCCGTGGGTGTGGCGGTGGTCGGGGTGCTCCTCGCGGGTGGCGGGTTCTGGGCCGTGGTGACGGCGCCCCCCGAGACCCCGTCGGCCGGCTCTCCGGGCAGCCACCGTTGATCCGCGCCGTCGCGTTCGCGCCCATCGCAACGCACCTCGTCGCGCTCTACGGACTGCCGCGCACACTCTTCAACGAGTTCTGCTTTTGGCAGGTGGACGACCAGCCCGAGGTGTGGATGGCCCCTGCGCTTTCCGTCCACCCGACGGACGCCGAGGCCCTCGCGGCCCTGGGCTGGGTCGTCTTGAGCGCGATGCCCCCCGGCGGCAGGCCCACGGCCGCGCTGCTGAAGATCATCGGCGCCGACGCCCGGCTGAACGTGATTCAGGCAGACGCAGCCGACGCGGCCGTTTTCGCCCGCGGCGAGGCTCTCGAGGTGCCGCCGGAGTCTACGGCCCAGGTGCTCGTGGTCCGTCGCGGCCACTTGTCACTGGGCGGGATCGACCGGTCGACGGGGCGCCCGGTCGGCTGACCGGGACCCGGCAGGACCTCAGCGGTTCGCGTTGATCCACTTCGGGTTGCGGAAGCGCGAGGTCGAGCCGTCGAGGCCCGTGGGCGCGGGGAAGGCGGTGTCCGGATGCAGGCTGACGGCCCGCGCCAGGAGCTGGTCCTCGACCTCGCGAATGTCGGGGTTCGGTACGCAGCACTCGACCGGACAAACCGACTGGCACGCTTCGTCGCCGTGGAACCCGACACACTCGGTGCACAGCTTCGGGTCGATCACGTACGTGTCGTCTCCTTCGCTGATCGCACCGTTCGGGCACTCGGGTTCGCACGCGCCGCAGTTGATGCATTCATCGGTGATCATCGTGGCCACGGCCAACATCCTCCTGGGTCATGGATGGGGGGGCGAATCCGTTCGCGCAAAGTCGGAGACCAGGCGCGCGAGCGCTCGCGGGCGGTGATGTTGAACCATATGACCCGCTCCCGGCAAGACCGTGTGCCGCAGGTCGGGGATGGCGGCGATCACCGCGTCGTCGCGCAGGGGCAACAGCGTACTGTCCGCGCCATCGACCCAGTGCACCGGCACCGAAACACGTCGGGCAAAGGCCTCGAGCACACCCGGGAGGAGCGGCGTCGGAGAGCGCGCGCGGTTGAGCTGGTCGTAGCGCCACCGAAGGCGTCCGTCCGCGCCGCGCTCCGTGCCGACCTCGGCCAGGTAGTGCGCCTGTGCCGAGCTCAGCTGCGCATCCATCCTCGAGACCCGACGCGCCGCGTGACCCACGTCGTCCATCGGCTTGTCGAGCCGGTCGGGGTCGAAGGGGGTCGTCTCTTCAATCCACTTTCCGACCCGCTCCACCAGGTCGTCGGGTCCGCCGGGCCGTGGCCCGCCCCCTTCGATCAAGACCGCGCGCTCCGCTCGACCGGGTCGCGCCCCGAGCCAGAGCAGCGACGCGCCCCCACCCATGGAGTGCCCCACGACCACGAGGCGCCCGCGCCGGACCGTCCGCGCCACCACGTCCAGGTCTCGGACGTAGTCGACGAAGTGGTAGAAGCCGCCGGCCCCGACACGCGCCGACGTGCCGTGACCACGCCACGAGAACGCGACCACGTGGGCCTCGGGCCAAAGCGGTGTGAGCGCGTCGACGAAGTAGCCCCAGGACCACGCCGAGTCGAGGTAGCCGTGGACGAGCAAGACGGTCGTATCCCCGCCCCCGTCCCAGGTGAGGCACTCACAGTCGAGGCCGTTCACGTCGAGCCGGGAGACGACCGGCGCCCGCTCGGGCCGACCGAGCGGACCCTCCTGTTCAGTGGTCATGGCATACGCTCGTGCACGAGGTCCTCGCGGTGGGTGCTGAAGCCCAGACGGCCGTAGAGTGTCCGGGCCACGGTGTTGGCCGCGTCCACGTGGACCTCGACCTCGCCGAAGCCCTGCTGGGCGAGGGCGTGGATCGCCGACTCCGCCAGCGCACGCCCAAGCCCCTGGCCGCGTATCTCGGGGCTCACCTGCAGAAGATGGAGCACGCCGCGGCCGTCTCGTGTGGGCAACGTGCTGACAAAGCCGATGGCGCGCTTCCGGTGCTCCGCCACGAGGAGCCGCGCGCCCGGCGGTCTGAGCAGCGCCTCGAGCTCCGAGGCGTCGATCGGCCCGAAGCCGAAGCCATCGCGATGGGCAACGTCGACCAGCGAGACGAGCGCCGGCGTATCCTCCGAGAGGTCGGCGTCGCGGAGTCGAACCTCCGGGGGCAGCGCCGAGACGGTCTGGGGGATACCGCGCCGGCGGAGCACCAATATCCGCTGCACCTCGTTGAAGCCGTTGGAGGCGAAGAGCGTTGCCGACTCGCCGGCCGGATCCTGCGCGCGCCGAAACACCGGCTCGGTGTCGAGGGCGAGCACGGCCTCGAGGAGGCTTCGCGCGGCCGCCTCACGCAAGGGGTCGTGCGCCACGAAGAGCCGCAGCTCCCGGATGGGTCGAGCGCGCTCGGCGAGTGTGTATCGAGTGGTGAAGGCGACCGCGACGAACGCGCCTTCGTGCGTCGCGACCCGGAAGTCGCGTCCACCCGCGTGCAGCGGGCGCGCGAGCAGCTCACGGAGCTGGGGGGCATCCAGGGGCTCGACCGGGCGGCCCACCCCACGAAGCTGCGCGAGGAGCGCGGCGACGTCGGCGACGTCGTTCTCCGCGAAGGCCCGGACCTTCACAACCGCATCCCCCTCACGTGGCTGCGACTCCAGCGTCGCTGGCCGCCGACACTAACACAGGTGGATCGGCGCGCGAGCCCCTCGGCGCCTCAGCGGCAGGTCTGACCGACGCCCGGGCTCGGGGCCAGAAGCGCGAAGTCCGCGAGGTTGTCGTTCGTGTCGGCGCGGTCGAGGCAGCGCGAGATGGACTGCGCCTCGGCGTCGCCCGGATCGCCCTGGACCGGCATGCCCTCGCCCGTCATGGGCACCTCGCCCTCGTAGGCGAGGCCGTCGACCCGCTGGCCGCCGGGACCCATCAGGCGCACACCGTCCGGCGCGCCGTTCTGGATGGCGCCGGCCAGGTCGAGCTCCAGCACCGGGGGGTTGAGGGGGCCGAGGACCGGCGCCGCGCCCACGACGAGGAAGCCCCCCGCCGGGAGCATCGCGCCAGCATCCACCAGGTCGAAGCTGTCGTAGACCTCGCCATTGGAGCCATTGACCAGCTCCAGCGTGTAGCCGTCGAGGGCGACGGCCGCGTTCGTGGGGTTGTGGACCTCGATGAACTCCGCGGCGTCGCCGCCTTCCTGGTCGTAGTCGACCTCGCTGATGACCAGGTGGTCACCGCCCACGGGACCGGGCCCGGGATCACCCTCGAGCACGTCGACGTTCGCGCGCAAGGTCACGGCGCCGTAGGTCGCGGCGACCTCGACGTCGGCGGCGACGGTCACGGCCGTGACGGAGACCCGCACGGTCTCATCGCCGGCGGGCACCGTCACGGTGGCGGGGACCGTCAAGGCGGCCGCATTTGCGCTCACCAGGCTGACGACGGCGCCGCCCGCGGGCGCCGGTCCGTCCAGGGTCAACGTCAAGGGCATGCCGGCGGCGTTCTCGGGCACGCCCCGCGCCCCCGCGACCACCGCCGTGTCGGGCGGCCCGAACGCCTCGAGGACCGGGCGCACGGGCGGCGGTCCACCGGCCTGCTCCAGGTCGCCCACGTCACGGGGCTCGAGCTTCATCAGTCCATTGCCGAGACGCAGGATGCCGTCCGCGCGGCTGAAGCGCACACCCTGCGCGGGCAAGGGATCGAGGCGGTAGAAGAAGTCGTCGAGGCGGAGGCCGCCCTCGAGCTCGACCTCGTAGGTGGGCTCCCGGTCGCCCATGCCCGGCGCGGGCGCGGCGTTCGAAACGACCACGTCCTCGAGGCGAACGAGGACACCCTCGAGCGCGTCGGCGCGCGCGCCGCCCAGCGCGACGGCCGCGGCGTCCACCGGGAGCGCGGCGGGCAGCGTGGACTGCCCGTTGAGCCCGACGTTCGAGACCTTCGCGAGCTGAGTCTGCCCGAAGAAGTCACCGGTCTCTGCGGTGAGCGTGACGAGCAGCCCGGTCTCGAGCGCCGTGAGCTGGTCGGCGGGCACGCTGCCATCCCCGAGGAAGACCCACAGGCCGCTGTCGTCGGCGCCCGAGTACTGCGGTTGGTCGGGGCCGACCTGCACGACGAGGTTCCGCGCCTCACCAGCGTCGTTGCGCCGGACGGCCGTGACCACCGCCTGCACACTCACGACGACCCCCGTTCCGATCTCTCGCCGGATCTCGTAGACCGAGGCGGGGCACCCGCCGTTCGCGTCCACGGCCCGCTGCGCGCAGGGCCCGGGGTCCGTGTTGCCGCCGCCCGGGCTCGGCTGACCGCCGGGCACCGGATCGCCGCCGGGGTTCGGGTTGCCACCGGGGTTCGGATTCCCGCCCGGGTCCGGCCCTTCGCCACCGCCCCCCCCCGCAGGATCGGTCGGCGGGCTCGTCGGCGGGCTCGTCGGCGGGCTCGTCGGCGGGCTCGGTGTGCCGCCGAGGACCTGGCCGTCCCGCATCGGCTCGTCGCTGCCGCCGTCGAAAACGAAGTTCGAGTCCTCGGTGGCGCGGTCCGAGCAGGCACCCAGCAGCACCAGGGCCGCGGTCAGGCGAAACGAACGGGTGGAAAGTCTCGGGAACATGGGCGTTCTCCACACGGCGAAGGGTTGAGCGGAAAGCGCGCGCACCCTAGCGGCGTGCGGTGACGCGGACGTGACATTTCACGCGCCCGCGTCCTCCAGCTCGACCAGCACCGCGCCCGCGTCGACCCGATCGCCGGCGGCGCAACGCACGGCCGTGACCCGACCCGCGCGGGGCGCCGCCAAGGTCTGCTCCATCTTCATCGCCTCGAGCACGACCAGCGGCGTGCCGCGGTCGACGGACTGCCCGACCTCGACGAGCACCTGGACGACCTTGCCGGGCATCGGCGCCTCGCACCCGCCGGTCCCCGTGGCGACCTCGGCCTCGGGGAATCGGGGCCGCTCGTCGAGCACGATCGTGGCGCCGTCGGCGCTGCTGCGCACTCCGATCCGCGTCCCGTCGGCGTCGTGATCCACAAGCGCCAGGCGCGTGGTGTGCCCATCGAGCGTCAGGACACAGTTCGTCTCGTCGGCGCGCCGGAACTGCGCCTCGCGCCAGGGTCCGGCGTCGATCCGCACCCGCCAGCCCCCGTCGCGGCGCGCGAGGTACTCGACGCCGCGGTCCGCGTCCGCGCCGACCGGACGATACCGCACGACCTGACCGCGGAACGCGCTGTTGCGCCACCCGGGCCGCACCGACGGCAGCAACGCGGCGTCGTCGTGACGTCGAAGCGCGGCGTTGAGGGCCGCGGCGATGACCGCGCGCTCGACCATTTCGGCGGTCGGCTCGACGCGCCGAGAGCCGAGCGGCAGGTGGTCGGCGATGAAGTGGGTGTGGGTCTCTCCGGCAAGAAACGCCGGGTGCGCGAGGGTCGCCGCGAGGAAGTCGCGGTTGGTGGTGACCCCCTGCACCCCGAGCCGGTCGAGGGCGCCCCGCAGCCTCGACAGCGCCTCCATGCGGGTCGGCCCGTAGGCGATGATCTTCGCGAGGAGCGAGTCGTAGTGGATGTCGATGACCGAGCCACGCTGGACGCCCGCGTCGACGCGCACACCCGGCCCGGTCGGGGGGCTCCACTCCACGAGAGTGCCCGTCGCGGGCAGGAAGTCCCGGTCCGGGTCCTCGGCGCAGAGCCGCACCTCGATGGCGTGCCCGCGACGCTCGACCTGGGGCACCAACGCGTGCAGCGAGGCCCCCATGGCGACCAGGAGCTGGAGCCGCACGAGATCCAGCCCCGTGACGAGCTCCGTGACCGGGTGCTCGACCTGCAAGCGGGTGTTCACCTCGAGGAAGTAGAACGCGCCGTCGGCGTCGAGCAGGAACTCGACGGTGCCGGCGCCCTCGTAGCCGAGCGCCCGCGCCGCCCGCACCCCGGCCTCGCACAGGCGCTCGCGAACCGCGGTGGTCAACTGCGGCGCCGGAGAGGGCGACTCCTCGACCACCTTCTGGAAGCGACGCTGCACGCTGCACTCGCGCTCGAAGAGGTGCATCGCGTGGCCATGCTGGTCGCCGAAGATCTGGACCTCGACGTGCCGCGGCGCCTCCACGTACTTCTCGAGGAGCAGCGTGTCGTCCCCGAACGCGGCCGAAGCCATCCGCCGAGCCGCCGCCAGCGCGGCCGGCAGAGCATCGAGCGAACGCACGATGGACATGCCCTTGCCGCCGCCGCCGGCGCTGGACTTGATCAAGACCGGCAGGCCGATGGCTTGCGCGCCCTCGATGAACGCGGCGTCGTCCTGGGCGCCGGTGTACCCCGGAACGACCGGCACGCCATGGCCGGACATCAGCGCGCGCGCCCCGGACTTGCTGCCCATCTGCCGAATCGTCTCGGGCCGCGGGCCGACAAAAACGAGCCCCGCGTCGCGCACCGCCTGGGCGAAGTCCGCGTTCTCACTCAGGAATCCGTAGCCTGGATGGATCGCGTCCGCGCCCGTGCGCCGGGCGGCGTCGAGCAGTCGGTCCACCCGCAGATAGCTCTCCGCGGCGGGCGCGGGGCCGAGCAAGATCGCCTCGTCGGCGAGGGCGACGTGGGGCGCGTCGGCGTCCGCCGCGCTGTAGACCGCGACGGTGCGCAGGCCCAGGTCGCGGCAGGTGCGCAGCACGCGACAGGCGATCTCGCCCCGGTTCGCCACCAGGACCTTACGAAAAAGGCGCGGCGTCATGTGGGCCTCTGCAGAGCTCAATGGCGGAACACCCCATAGGCCATGGTGCCGGCGACGGGCGCGGTGTGCGCCGCCGAGAGGCACAGCCCGACGACGTCCCGGGTGTCCCTCGGGTCGATGATGCCGTCGTCCCACAGGCGCGCGGTGGCGTAGTAGGCGTTGGACTCGGCGTCGATCTGCTGCGTCAGCATCATCTTCATCATCGCCAGCTCGTCCTCGTTCACGGGCTGGCCGGTCTTGGCGGCGGCGTCCCGCTTCACGATCTCGAGCACGCCGGCGAGCTGCTCACCGCCCATCACCGCGATCCGGTGATTCGGCCACGAGAACAGGAATCGGGGCGCATAGGCGCGCCCGCACATGCCGTAGTTTCCGGCCCCGAAGCTCGCGCCCATCATGAGCGTGATCGCGGGCACGGTGCTGTTGCTCACGGCGTTGATGAGCTTGGCCCCGTGTTTGATGATCCCGCCCTGCTCGTACCGCGAGCCGACCATGAAGCCGGTGATGTTCTGCAAAAAGAGGATCGGCACGTCCTTCTGATTGCAGAGCTGGATGAACTGCGCGCCCTTCTCCGCCGACTCGCTGAAGAGCACGCCCTGGTTCGCGAGGAGACCTACGGGGAAGCCGTGCACGGACGCCCAACCCGTCACCAGGGTGGTGCCGTACTCGGGCTTGAACTCGTGGAAACGGGAGCCGTCGACGAGCCGCGCGATGACCTCGCGCGCGTCGAAGGGGACCCGCACGTCCGGCGAGACGAGGCCGAGCAGGTCCTCGGCGTCGTACAGCGGCGCCTCGGCGTCGAAGCGCGGACCCGGGCCGGCCTTGCGCGCGTTGAGCATGCCGATGATCTCGCGCCCGAGGCGGAGCGCGTCGTGCTCGTCACGCGCGAGGTAGTCGCTCACACCGCTCACCCGGCTGTGCATCGCCGCGCCCCCGAGTGTCTCCTCGTCGGTCTCCTCGTTCGTCGCCATCTTCACGAGCGGCGGGCCCGCCAGGAAGACCCGCGCCTGCTGGTCGACCATCACCACGTAGTCGCTCATGCCCGGCACGTACGCCCCACCGGCGGTCGAGCTGCCGAAGACCAGGCACACGTTGGGCACACGCGCCTTCGACGCCCGTGTGATGTCCCGAAAGGTCGCGCCTCCGGGCACGAAGATCTTGCTCTGATTCGGGAGGTCCGCGCCGGCGCTCTCGACCAGATGGATGGCCGGGAGCCCGTTCTCTTCGCTGATCTGGGCGAGCCGCCGCGACTTGGCCACGGAGTACTCGTTCATGGCACCGCCCTTGACGGTGCTCTCGGTGCACGAGATCAGGCACTCCACGCCGCTCACCACACCCACACCGCCGACGATGCTCGCGCCCGCCTTGACGCCGGCGCCGATGCCGAACCCGGCGAGCGGGGCGATCTCGAGGAAAGGCGCGTCCCGGTCCAGGAGCAGCTCGACGCGCTCTCGCGGCAGCAGCTTGCCCCGTTCGAGGTGGCGGGCGTTGTAGCGCTCGCCCCCGCCCATCCGTGTGTCCGCGAGCGCCCGCTCGAGCGTGGCCGCCGCGACGAGGTTCGCCTGCCGATTCTCGATGAACCGGGCGCTGGCACGCGCGGCGGCGTCGATGCGTGTCGGCATCGGGGCGACGGGCACCCGACCGCGAGCGCTCACGCGTGGCCCCCCACACCGAGCAGGACACGCGCGCGCTCGGGCCCGACGGGCTCTCGACCGACCTCACGCGCGACGCGCACGAGCGCCCCGATCAAGGGTCCGTTGCCCGCGGTCTTCTCGCCGCTGGGCAGGTAGAACGTGTCCTCCACCCCGGTGCGCAGGTGCCCGCCGAGCTCGGCGGCGCGGCGATGCACGGGCCAGACCTCTTCGCGCCCGATGAGGATGGTCTGCCACGCGGTGCCGGGGTTCAGCTCGTCCAGGAGAAGCGGCAGCCAGTCGGCGCGCGCGGGCATGCCGCTCGCGACCCCCATGACCAGGGAGACGTGCACCGGCGCCGGGAGCAGCCCGTTCTTCTCGAACATCGCCACGCTCCGCACGATGCCCGTGTCGAAGCACTCACACTCCGGCACGATCCCCAGCGGCAGCATCACGTCGAGGAAGGCCTTCACCTTCTCGACGGGGTTGTCGAAGAGCATCGGGGGCCACGCCCACTCACCATTCGACTTGGTTTTCAGGTAGTTGAGAGAGCCGGCGTTCAGCGCCGCCATCTCGGGGACCACCCGCCGTAGGCATGCGGCGGGCCCGGAGATGTCGGGCCCCACGACCCCCGTGCTCAGGTTGAGGATGACCCCCGGGCAGGCGCTCCGGATCGCGTCGCAAATCTCCGCGACCACGTCCGGCGACCACGTCGGCAGGAAGCCCATGCCCGGGCGCTGGTCTCGAAAGTGACAGTGCATGACCGTGGCGCCGGCCTCGAAGGCGCGGCGCGCCTCGGCCGCCATCTCTTCGGGCGTGACGGGCACCGGATGCTGCGCGGGGTTCGTGAGCACGCCCGTCAACGCACAGGTGACGACGACCTCGTTGCCTGAACTCATCGACTCGCCTTTCCGGCGCCCTTGACCGCCGCCCGCGTCATTTTCAGATGGGGGATGTCGTCCTCGAGATAGAGCTCGCCCGTGACGACGAAGCCGAACTCTTCGTAGAAGCGCCGCAGATAGGCCTGGGCCGACAGCACCAGCACCCGGTCGCCGAATCGGGCGATGGCCTTGCGCATCATCTCGCGGCCGAGGCCGCTGCGCCGGACCTCCATCGAGGTGCACACACGACCGATGCTCATCTCGGGGAATCGTGTGCCCGCGGGCAGTACCCGCAACGTGCCCACGATCGACTTCGTGCGCACCACGAGGTGCCAGGCGCTCGCGTCGAGGCCATCGGCGTCCAGGTACGCGCAATTCTGCTCGACGATGAACACCTTCTGCCTCAGCGCCATCAAGGCATAGAGGTCCGCCAACTTCAGGTCGGCGAAGGTCGCCCACTGCCAGGTCACTGCGGAGGTAGGGTCCATGGTCGCGGGAGTGTATCGTCGTCGGCCATGAACCGCACTCTGCTCGTGGGCGCCGGGGCCGTCGGCGTGACGTATGGCCATCACCTCGCCCGCGGCGGAGTCTCGGTCGACTTCTTCGTTCGTCCGAAGTACGTGGCCGAGGTCGCCGCTGGGCTCGACCTGTGGCGTTACGGCCTTTTCGGTCGGCCGCAGCACGAGCGCTTCGTGCCGCACGGTGTCGTGAGCACCGTGGAAGAGGTCGCCGCGCGCCGGTACGATCAGGTCTGGCTGTGTGTCGCGTCCCCGGCGCTGCGCGGACCGTGGCTCGCCGAGCTTCTCAGCGCCTGCGGAGACGCGACGATCGTGCTGCTCACACCCGGGATCGAGGACCGGGCGCTGGTGAGCGCGCACGTGCCCGAGGCGCGCATCGTCTCTGGCCTGATCACCCTCATCGCGTGGGCCGCGCCGCTCGAGGGCGAACGACTGCCGGCCGGCGCCTCGGGCACGTCGTTTTTGCTCCCGCCCCTGGCGCCGATCCCCTTCTCCGGCCACGGCGACCGTGCCGAGGCCGCGGCGAAGGCCTTGCGCGCGGGCGGCTGCCCGGCGGTCGTACTGCCCGGGGCCGACGCCGTGCCGCTGCGCGGGGCGATCGCGTCCAGCGCGTTGATCCCGCTGATCGCCGCGCTCGAGGTGAGCCGGTGGTCGTTGGCGGGGTTGCGCCGGGCCCCGCACCTCGTCGGCGCGTTGGCCGCGATGCGCGAGGCCCAGGCGATCGGTGCCCACGCCTTCGGGGCCCGGCCGCCCTTTATCGGTCGATTGCTCTCGCCCTGGCTGACACGGCTCGTCATCGCCTTGGCGCCCCGTTTTTCCCCTTTCCCGCTCGAAACCTACTTACAGAAGCACTTCACGAAGGTCGGCGAGCAGACCCGGCTGATGCTCGACACCGCGATTCGACGCGGACGCGCGGCCGCGCTGCCGGTGGAGGCCCTGACGACGCTGCGGGCCGCGCTAGGACCGACGTCCGACGACTGACGCCGAGGTCGACTCTCGGTATTTTTGTGAGTTTTTGGCGCTATACTCTCCGCGGGGGGAGGGCCAATGGGTCGAAGCGCGACACGTGTCATCGTCGTCGAGCGCCGGGGATTCGTCCGTTGGGGGCTCGAGCGCGTCGTCGACGGCCTCCCGGAGTTCACCCTCGCCTGCTCCACGCCCAGCGTCGCGGCGGCGCTCGATGTGCTGCGGTTCGCCGATGAACATCACCTCATCGTGCTCGTCGAGAGCGCTCTCCCGGACAGGTCCATGGAGTCGCTGCGCACGGCGCCGTCCGACGTGGACCGCATCGACCTCGTCGCCGTCGACGTCGAAGAAAACTCACCCCACTGGTACGCCCTCGTCGATCGCGGTTTCCGCGCCGGCCTCTCGTTGAACCTCGACGTCGAGGGCATGCGCGGCGTCCTGCGCCAGCTCGTTTCGTCCCAGGCCTCTGGTGCGAAAGCGACGCCCACGCCGGACCTCGAGCCGCACCTCACCCCCCGTGAGGCGACCATCCTCGAGGGCCTGCGGACGGGACGTGCACCGTCCGAGATCGCCGTGGAGCTCGATCTGGCCCGAACGACCGTCAGCACGGTCATTCGGCGTCTGAAGGACAAGTTCGAGGTGCAGTCGACCCACCAGCTCGTGGCCAGAATCGCGGCCTCGTACGTCGCCGGACGGCCCACCTGAACGCGCACGATAAGGAAAAAACCGAACTTCCAGAGGGCATGAGTCCGGGTAGAATTTGTTCTACCTGGTTTCAATTTTCCGCTTCGGCTGAAAATCCTCCCGTATACCCCCCGTAGTTTTACGGACAGGCGCCCGGAGAAACACCGGGAAGACCGCGGCAACGCCAAAGGGGGCGGTGCGGCGGAAAAGCCTGGCCCAGCGTGGGGGGGGAACATGAAGTTGAACGGGGCGATATTGACGGTCGGTCTGCTGCTCGCGGCGACCGCGGAGGCTCAACCGCCAGCGGTGCCGGGCCTCGCGCCGGACGGCTCGATCACGGCCGAAGGTGTGACCTACACGGCCGAGGACCTCGCCGACCTGGTCACGGCCTTTCGGACCAGCCCCAGCCTGGTCCCGGCGGATCTGCCGGGGGCTGTGCGCGCGGCGGTCTACCAGCTCGCCGCCGGGCAGCGCGCGCTGCCTCCGCCCCCGCCCCCGGGCGCGGGCGGTGAACCATGAGCGCCCGACGCCTGCGCGCCACGCGCGCCCTGGCCCTGGCCCTGGTTGCGGCGCCCTGTGTCGCCTCCGCTGCGGACACGCCGGTCTCGGCCACGCTGACCGTCATCGCGACCTGCGACGCCGGGTCCTACGACCTGCAGGTCGGCGGCCTCTCCGTGGCGTCGGCCCCGGCGATCGGTGACTGCACCTGCGACCCGACGCCCCGCACGGTCACGACGACGGACCCCGCCGTGCTCGCCCAGCTCGACGCGCCGCTCTGCGTCGACCTCGGCATGTTCCTCAGCGGCACGGGCTACGTGGCCTGGGCCCGAATCGACATCGCGCGCTCCGAGTCAGGGCTCGAGCGGGTGTGCGCCTTCGATTTCGCCGGCGGGAACTGCGACGTCGCGAACCTGTGCAACGCAAACTACACCTACTACGAGTACAACGCGTTCAACGCGCCCTTGCCTGATCTGGACGGCGACGGTCTCGCCGACTGC
This sequence comes from Bradymonadia bacterium, assembly GCA_049318805.1. GTDB lineage: Bacteria > Myxococcota_A > Bradymonadia > UBA7976 > UBA1532 > CANLBD01. The sequence continues at coordinate 5,830 of JBMOFP010000103.1, read as the reverse complement.
AACGATCCAGACCAGGACGGTGACGGCTTCGCCGACGCTGCGGACAATTGCCCGCGCGTCTCGAACCCCGACCAGCTCGATCCCAACGGCGACGGCCTCGGCCTCGCCTGTCAGGACCCCGACGGCGACGGCATCGAGAGCGCCGACGACAACTGCCCCCAGGACGCGAACCCCGACCAGCTCGATCCCAACGGCGACGGCCTCGGCCTCGCCTGTCAGGACCCCGACGGCGACGGCATCGAGAGCGCCGACGACAACTGTCCCGACGTCGGCAACGCCGACCAGCTCGACGCGAACGGCGACGGCGTCGGCACGGCCTGCCAGGACAAAGATGGCGACGGCATCGAGGGCGCGGACGACAACTGCGCTGAACGGAGCAACGCCGACCAGGCGGACGCCGACGGCAACGGCGTCGGCAACGCCTGCGAGCCGGCCTTCCGGACCGTCGTCTCGGTGCCGTGGGGCGGCGATCGCGCCAAGGCGCACGAGGTCTACTCCGGCGGAAGCCTGGTCCTCCAGGCAGTCGCCTTCGTGCCGAACAACGGCGACGGCATCTCGCTGCAAAGCGGCACGTGGGACGCCGGCGACGGCTCCGGCCCGCAGGCGATCAACGTCGGCAACAGCCTGGTGCTCGAGCGGACCCACACCTACACGGGTGCGGTCAACCAGCCCTTCACGGCGACGATCCGCGTCGTCGACGACCAGGGGACCGTCTACACCGACACGATGAAGGTGGTCATCCGCCCCGACACCCGCGAGACGCGGGTCAACATGGCGATCGACCGCGGCCTGTGGAACCTGCACGGGCGGACGCAACGCACGACCTCCGACAACCTGCCGTCGTCGTTCTGGACAGGGCCCGGCGGCTGGGACTTCACGGTGACCGCGTCGACGGTTCAGGCGTTCCAGGTGAATGGCCATCGCGCCTCGAAGGACGCGACGCGGAACCCCTACGTGGTCAACGTCGCGCGTGGTCTCCACTTCATCTTGAGCACGAGCCACGGCCGGCTGACCCGAATCCCCGTTCCGCTTCAGAACGGCAACGACCCCGACGCGAACGGCAACGGCGACGGACTCATCGTCAGCGCCAACGACCACGCCTCCTACGTGGGCGGTCCTCTGATGGACGCCCTCGTGGCCAGCGGGACACCGAACAAGGTCGCTGAGACGGGTGATGCGACCCACGTACGGGGTCGTACATACCGCACGATCGTCCAGGACATGCTCGATGGGTACTCCTATGGCCTGAGCGACAACACGGGCGGCTGGTACTACGGCTACTCGGACACCCACGGTGAAAACGACACCTCCGCGTCGCACTGGTGGGCCATTGGTGTGCTCGCGTCCGAGGTCTGGGGCCTCGACGCGCCGCAGTGGGTCAAGACGATTCAGTGGGAGATCGGCGTGCCGTTGATGCAGCCGTTCAATCCGCCGGCAGGCTGCCAGTTCGGCTACACGAACAGCCACAACCCGGCGTGGGACGACGGGACGAACACCACGGCGGCGGGCCTCATCATGCTGAACGCCGATGACATCCCGAAGTCGCATCCCCGGTACACGTGCGCCATGGCCTACCTGGACGCGCGCTTCGACGCGTCCATGGGCAACTTCTACACGATGTACCAGACCGTCAAGGCCATGCGGACCTCGCAGGACGCCGACGGCAACGCATCGCCCATCACTCTGCTGAATGGCACACGCGACTGGTACGCGGCCTATGCGGACCACCTCGTGGCCAACCAGGCCTCGATCGGCACCGGCGCCTTCTCGTCCACGAACGGCATTCCGTCGGCATGGATCGTCAACGACATGTCGACCTCGTGGGCGATCATCATGTTGTCCACCTCGCTCTTCGAGCAGCCCCCGACGGCCGTCTGCGAGGCGGACTCGATCGTGTGCTCGGCCGGCGCCACGTGCGGCGCCGCGCAGGTCGGCACCTACGCGACCGCGAACTTCGACGGCAGCCGCTCGACCCGCGGCGACAACCCCATCGCCGGCTACAGCTGGACCTTCGCCGACGGCGCCTCGGCCAACGGCGTGAGCGCCTCGCACGCGTTCGACGCCGTGGGCACCTACAACGTGCAGCTCACGGTGACCGACACCAAGGGCAACGCCTCGTCGGCGATCTGCCCGGTCGTCGTGACCGACACGGCGCTGCCGCCCCTCGCCGACGCCGGCGGGCCGTACGACCTGTGCAAAGGTCAGGGTGAGTCGCTCATCCTCGACGCCTCGGACTCCGTGGGCCGTGGCTCCAACATCGTCGAGTACGTGTGGGACTGGACCGCGCCGGTCGACTTCGCGCTCTTCAACGCCGCCGGCGCGACGACGGGCGACGTGGCGGCCGCGTTCGCCGCCGTGAGCCCGGGCACCTACGACGTGGGTGTCCGCGTGACGGACGACAGCAACCCCGCCTTCACGGTGATCGACTACTCGACGATCACGATCCGCGCGGCGAACGACCCTCTCTGCGACCAGTGCCCCAACGACCCGACGAAGCGTGAGCCGGGGATCTGCGGGTGCGGCGTGGTCGAGGATCCGGCGGACGACGACGGCGACGGCACCCTCAACTGCTTCGACAACTGCCCGAACGATCCGAGCAAGGTCGAACCCGGCGTGTGCGACTGCGGCACCTCCGATGTCGACGGCGACGGCGACGGCACGGCGACGTGCATCGACGGCTGCCCGGTCGACGGCACCAAGACCTCGGCGGGCATCTGCGGATGCGGCGTGGCCGATGTCGACGGTGACCTCGACGGCACCCTCGACTGCGAAGACGGCTGCCCGGCCGACGGCGACAAGACCGAGGCCGGCCAGTGCGGCTGCGGTGCGCTGGAGACCGACACCGATGGTGACGCCCTCGCGGATTGCGTGGACGGCTGCCCCGCCGACGGCGACAAGGGCGCGGCCGGCCAGTGCGGATGCGGGGTCGCGGACACCGACACCGACACCGACGGCACCGCCGATTGTCTCGACGCCTGCATCGACGACGACACGAAGACCGAGCCCGGTCTCTGCGGCTGCGGCGTCGCCGACGCCGACGGCGATCTGGATGGGGTCGTGGACTGCAACGACAACTGCCCGATCGACAGCAATCTCGAGCAGCTCGACGCCGATGGCGACGACCTCGGGGACGCCTGTGACGTGGACGACGACGACGACGGCGTCGGCGACGACGCGGACAACTGCGACCTCGTCGACAACGCCGACCAGGCGGACAACGACGTTGACGGCTTCGGCAACGCCTGCGACGACGACGACGACAACGACGGCATCGTGGATCCGGCCGACAACTGCCCCTTCGAGGCCAACAACAACCAGGCCGACAACGACATCGACGGCCAGGGTGATGCCTGCGACGGTGACGACGACAACGACGCCGTCGACGATTCGACGGACAACTGCCACTTCGTCGCGAACCCCACGCAGACGAAAAGCGACGCCGATCCGAGTGGCGACGCCTGCGACACCGACGACGACGGCGACGAGGTCTCCGACGAGAGCGACAACTGCCCGGTCCAGCCCAACGGCGAGCAGACCGATACGGACGTCGACGGTCAGGGTGATGCCTGCGACGGCGACGATGACGCCGACTCACTCGCCGACGAGGACGACAACTGCCTGCTGGTCGCGAACCTGGAGCAGCTCGACCTCGACCTCGACAACCTGGGCGACCTCTGCGACGCCGACGACGACGGCGACGGCATCGACGACCAGATCGACAACTGCGGGGTGGTCGCCAACAACGACCAGGTCGATACGGACGGCGACGACGTGGGCGATGCCTGCGACGCGGACGACGACAACGACGGCGTGGACGATGGCGACGACAACTGCGCGCTCATCGGCAACGCCGGCCAGTCGAACAACGACGGCGACGTCGCCGGCGACGCCTGCGACAACGACGACGACAACGACGGCGTGGACGACCAGGGCGACAACTGCCCGGTCACCAGCAACGTGGACCAGGCGAACCTCGACGGCGACGTCGACGGCGATGCCTGTGACTCGGACGACGACGGCGACGGTGTCACGGATGCCGACGACAACTGCCCGACCAACGCCAACGACGGCCAGGCCGACCTGGACCTCGACGGCGCGGGTGATGTCTGCGACCCCGACGACGACAACGACGGCGTCAGCGATGACGGCGACAACTGCCCCACCGTGGCGAACGCGAGCCAGGGCAATAACGACAACGACGGCGAAGGGGGCGACGCCTGCGACGCCGACGACGACAACGACGGGGTCGACGACACGGCCGACAACTGCCCCGCGCTCGAGAACGCGGACCAGACGGACCTCGACGGCGACAGCGTCGGCGACGTCTGTGACAACGACCTCGACGGCGACGGCGTCGGCAACGACGACGACAACTGCCTCGTGACCGCCAACGCCGACCAGGCCAACCAGGACGGCGATGAGGACGGCGATGCGTGCGATGCCGACGTGGACGGCGACGGCGTCGAGAACGGTCCGGACAACTGCGACACGGTCGCGAACGCCGACCAGGCCGACAACGACGGCGACAGCCTCGGCGACGCCTGCGACAGCGACGACGACAACGACGGCGTCGGGGATGCCGGCGACAACTGCGCGCTCACGGCCAACGCCCAGCAGCAGAACACCGACGGCGACGCTTTCGGGGACGCCTGCGACAACGACGACGACGCGGACACGGTCGCCGATGACGACGACAACTGCATCGTCGTCTCGAACGCCGAGCAGACCGACACCGACCTCGACGGCGCGGGCGATGCCTGCGACGCCGACGACGATGGCGATGGCGTCGGTGACGCCGCCGACAACTGCCCGCTGGTCGCCAACGAGGCGCAGCGCGACACCGACGGCGACGGCCAGGGTGATGCCTGTGACGCCGATGACGACGACGACGGCGTGGCCGACGGCGACGACCTGTGCGAAAGCACCCCGGTCGACGTGCCCCACGGGGCCACGGGCTGCACCATCGACCAGCTCTGCCCGTGCGCCGGACCCTACGGCTCCAACCAGTTGTGGAGCAGCCACGGCAAGTACGTCTCGTGTGTCACGACCGCGTCGAAGGACTTCGAGCGCCGCGGCTTGATCTCGAAGAACGAGCGCCAGCGCATCGTCACGGCGGCAAGCCGGTCGAACTGCGGCAAGGACCCCTGCCGCGACAACGAGATGCGCAACAAGAACAACGCGAACGACGGCGTCGCCTTCGTGGTCAAGGTTCAGTCGTTCCAGCGCTGGGGCGCGAACGCTCCGGTACGGGCGCGGGTCTTCGCGGGCACCACCGAGGTCTTCGCCAACGGCAGCGGCGAATTCGTCGTGCCCCTGCGCTCGGCCAACGGCCGTGTCATCCGCGACGCGGTCGAGCCGAGTCGACTGCGCACGAGCGGCATTCCGAATGGCGCGTACGTCGTCCTGCGTCAGGGCGAGGGCGAGCTGGTCCACGGCCTGATGGGCTACTTCGGTCGCGGCGACAAGGTCGCGATGGAGGTCGTCACGACGGTGCGCGGCAATGGCGCGCGGCGCGGCTCTGAGCGCAACGTGAACTTCGAGCGCCAGGGCAACGGCCGCTACGTCCTCGGTGAGGCCGGCGAGGACGAGTACTTCGTCGAGCAGACCAACGTGCACATGGGCACGACCGTCACCAGCCACGTGGATCTCATGGAGACCAGCGTGTGCGATGGCGCTCCCCCACGTGGCTGGGACTGCGACGACTGAGTTGACCGCGACGCATTGACGCGTCGCGGGTAAGCCCGGATGCTGGCTGGATGCGAACCCATCGGATTGCGTTCAAGCTGGCTCTCGGCCTAGCCGCCTGCGGTGGCGACGGCGGCACTTCCCC
>JBMOFP010000102.1:0-22681 GCA_049318805.1 Bradymonadia bacterium | reverse complement strand
CCGTGACCCCGCCCGCTCCGGTGTTCTCCCCACCGTGCGCGGCGTGCCCCCTCCCGCGCTCGCACCAAAACGTGATACGCCCCGGGGCGATGGCGAAGGACGACAATTACGAGGGCGCCTTCGAGCGCGACACCCGCGATCTGGTGCAGGCGGCGCTCAACCGCGAGGTGCTGCCGGCGGCGTACCGCGAGCTCCTCGTGCAGAGCATCTTGTCGCACCTCGAGCGCGGCCGGTCGGTGCTCGTGGTCGGGCCGGACGGCGCGGGCAAGTCCAGCGTGGTCCACGGCCTCGCCCACGCGCTCTCGCAGTCTACGCAGGGGCGGGTCCGCGGCTTGCGGCAGCTCTCGACGAGCGACTTCTTCAGCCGCACGCGCTACCTGGGCGAGTGGGAGTCGAAGACCGCGAAGATGCTCGACACCGCGGAGGCGAGCGGCGCCGCGCTCTACCTGCCGGACCTGTGGAACGCATTCACCGCCGGCCGCACGGTACAAAGCACGCGCTCGCTGTGGGACATGCTGCACGCGCGGATCGAGGCGAACCGCCTCTTGCTGGTGGGTGAGGCGACCCCAGAGCAGCTCCGTCGCATCGAGCACGAGCCGGGGGTGCTGCGGAGCTTCGTCGTGGTGCGCGTCGAGCCGCTCACGCCCGAGCAATGTGACGCGATCCTGACGCAGCGCGGGACGCAGCTCGGCCTGAGCCTCACGCCGCCGATTCTCCAGGCGATTCGCGACCTGGCCTCGCGCTTCTTGCCCGCGCAGCTCCCCCCGGGGCCCGACCTCGCACTGCTCGCGCAGGTCCACGACTACATCGAGCAGAAGCGCGCGGCGGCCGAGGAGGTCGTGCTGGACCAGGCCTTCGTCGAGAAGGTCTTCTCGATCTACTCGGGGCTGCCGCTCTTCGTCGTTTCGCCCCGCGAGACCCGCTCCGTGGACGAGATCCGGTCGTACTTCGCGGAGCGCTTGATCGGCCAGCGCGAGGCGATCGAGGCGGTGGTCCAGACCATCGCGCTCTACAAGGCCGGGCTGCACGATCCCGGCCGCCCCGTAGGTTCATTTCTCTTCGTGGGGCCCACGGGGGTCGGCAAGACCGAGCTCGCGCGGCTGCTCGCGACGTGGCTGTTCGGGAGCCCCCAGCGGCTCCTGCGCTTCGACTGCGGCGAGCTGAAGGACTACCACGCGTTCGAGCGGCTCGTCGGCAACCCCCGCGAGCCCACGGCAACGGCGCAGCTCCTCGATCCGGTGCGCGCGCAGCCCTTCCAGGTGGTGCTCTTCGACGAGCTGGAGAAGGCCCACCCGAACCTGTGCGACCTGCTCCTGCCGCTGCTGGACGAGGGCCACCTGACCTCGGCCCACGGGCGACGCGTCGACTTCAGGAATACGCTGATCATCGCGACCTCGAACGTCGGCGCCCGCAGCTCCGAGAAGGTCGTGGGCTTCGGGGCCCTGGCCGACGTCGAGACCCGCGCCGCGCGCCTGCGCACCGCGCTCGAGGCCGAACTTCGACCGGAATTCATCAATCGTTTCCAGCACATCGTGCCGTTTCACGCGCTCACGGCCAAGCAGGTCCGGCAGATCGCGCGTCTGGAGCTGCGCAGCGTGCTGGGTCGAGAGGGCATCGCGCGCAGGCGCATCGCGGTCGAGGTCGAGGACGCCGCGCTCGACCTCGTGGCGCAGCACGGCTACGACCCGCGGTTCGGCGCGCGGGCGCTCAAGCGCGAGGTCCAGAAGCAGCTCGTCATGCCGCTCGCGGTGCTCCTGGTCGAGCGGGAGATGCTGCCTGGAAGCGTAGTTCGGCTCAGTGTCCGCGACGAAAAGCTCTCGTTGCGGATCGAAGAGACGGAGGCGACCACGGCGGCCCGCAAGGCGATGCGAGAGGTCGCCGGGGTCGAGCAGCGCCGCGCGACACGCGAGGACCTGGTGCGCCGCCTGCGCACCCTGGGGGACCGTATCGAGTCGCTCGCCCGCCAGCTGGACGAGTCGGTGGTGCGTGCCGAGCGGGACCGGCTCGCCGCACTGCGCCACGACCACACCCTGTGGAAGGACACGGACGCCGCCCACCGTGAGCTGCGGGAGCTGGAGCGGAACAACCGCACGCTCGCGCTGCTCCTGCACCTGCGCGAGCGTCGCGACGAGCTGCTCGAGGCGCTGCCGCGCGCCGACACCCGCGAGCGCTTGCGGTTCCACGAGCAGCGCATCGAGACCCTCGACGCCGAGCTCGCCGTGGTCCGGCGGGAGCTGTGGGCCCTCGGTCGCGACGGCGAGTGGGACACCTTGCTCGAGGTGCGTCCGTTCGCGGGCGAGGGCGAGTTCGCGCGGCGCTTCCTCGTCGACCTCTACGTCCGGTGGGCGCGGGCGCGTGACCTGCACCTGGAGTGGGTCTGCGACCCGCGCACCGAGGACGAGCCCGTGGTGCTCAGCCTGAGCGGCCGGTACCCCCACGGGTACCTGCGCGCGGAGAGCGGGATTCACCGCGTGCGCGACGGCGAGCGCTTCGGCGCCGCGCGGGTCCGGGTCGTGCCCCTCACCGACACCGAGGCGCACGTCGCCGAGTCGGCGCGCTTCCGATTCCTGGACCGGCGCGCGCTCAAGGGCGCCGGCCTGTACGGGAACACCGTGCGCTCGCGGCTCGGCGGCCCGCTGGGCCTGCTGATCCAGAATGGGCACACGCTGGCCGAGAACGAAGCGCTCGCTCGCGAGCTCCTGCCGTCGTGGCTCGAGGGTCCGGAGCCTTCGGACGACGTGGTGCGCCGCTGGGACCTCACCCCGCTCCGCGTGCGAGACGCGTTGCTGGATGAGACCATCGGCCGCGCCGAGGTGGCGCAGGCCGATGGATTCCACGACCTGTTGTGCCGGCGGGCGGACTTGCTCGCCGAGGGCGGCGGACCCCGAGGACCCGAGGTCGCCTGAGACGACGCGCGGTCGTCAGGCCTTGTCTTTCTTGGCCTTCTTCTTCTCCTGCTTCTCCTTGGTGGAGAGCTTCGGCTTGTTGTTCTTGCCCGGCTTCTCTTGACCCTTGGCCATGACGTGCTCCTTTGCATCCGTTGTCGGGAGGGTGCATCGAATATCGCGCAGCCGCGCAGCGATTGAACCCCAAAAATGAACAGAGGAGTCGACGATGGCCGAAGACGATCCGACGGGCTGGACCGACGCCGACTGGCGCGCGCGCCTCACCCCGAATCAGTACGCCGTGTTGCGGGAGAAGGGCACGGAGCGCGCATTCACCGGCGCGTTGTGGAACCACAAGGAGCCCGGGCACTACCACTGCGCGGGATGTGACGCGCTGCTCTTCGAGTCCGAGACCAAGTTCGACTCCGGGTGCGGCTGGCCCAGCTTCTACGACGCCGCGGTGAAGACGGGCATCGAGGAGGTCACGGACACGAGCCACGGCATGCGCCGGGTCGAGGTCCTGTGCGCGCGCTGCGGCGGCCACCTGGGCCACGTCTTCCCGGACGGCCCGCGCCCGACCGGCCTGCGCTATTGCATCAACTCGGCGTCGCTCCGCTTCGAGAAGCGCTGATCACCGCAGCCCTGGGGCCTCGTAGCCCGTCGCCGCGACGTACTCGGTGTAGCCGCCGCCGTAGAGTCGCGCCCCGCTCGGCCCAAGCTCGACCACGCGGTTGCTGAGCTCCGCGAGGAAGTGACGGTCGTGGGACACGAAGAGCATCGTGCCGTCGAAGTCGCGCAGCGCGCGCACGAGCATCGCCTTGGTGTCGAGATCGAGGTGGTTGGTGGGCTCGTCCAACACCAGGAAGTTCGGCGGGTCGTAGAGCATCAGCGCCAGCACCAGACGCGCCTTCTCCCCCCCGGACAGGACCCGGCTGACCTTCTCGACGTCCGAGCCCGAAAAACCGAAGGCACCCGCGAGGGTTCGAATCACCCCGAGCGAGACCGTGGGGAAGGCCTGCTGCAAGGTCTCCTGCACCGACAGATTCGCCTGGAGCACCTCCATGGAGTGCTGCGCGAAGTACGCGAGCTTCACGCTGGCGCCGAGGGTCACGCTGCCGGCGTCGGGTCGAGACGCCCCCGCGACCATCTTCAGGAGCGTGGACTTGCCCGCTCCGTTCACGCCCATCACACACCAGCGTTCACGGCGGCGAATGGTCCAGTCCAGGTGCGCGTGCACGACCTTCTCGCCGTAGGCTTTGCGCACGCCCTCGAGCCGAATCACGTCCTCGCCGGAGCGGGGTGGGCGCCTGAACTCGAAGTCGACGACGTTGCGCCGACGGGGCGGCTCGACGCGCTCGATCTTCTCGATCATCTTCACGCGCGACTGCACCTGAGCGGCGTGGCTGGCGCGGGCCTTGAACCGGGCGATGAAGGCCTGCTCCTTGGCGAGCATCGCCTGCTGCCGCGCGAACTGCGCCTCTTGATGCTGCTCCGCCAGGGTGCGCTGCCCCTCGTAGAAGTCGTAGTCCCCCGAGTAGCTCGTGAGCGATCCGCTGTCGATCTCGACGATGCGGGTCACGAGCCGGTTCAGGAACGGGCGGTCGTGGGACGTCATCACGATGGCGCCGTCGAAGCCCCGCAGGAACTTCTCGAGCCACACGATGGACTCGAGGTCGAGGTGGTTCGTCGGCTCGTCGAGCAGAAGCCCGTCGGGCCGCTGGACCAGGATGCGGGCCAGGGCGACGCGCATCTTCCAGCCGCCCGAGAGCGCACCCACATCCCCCTCGACGACCTCGGGCGCGAAGCCGAGCCCGGCGAGCACCTCACGGGCCCGCGCCTCGAGCGCGTAACCGTCGAGCGCCTCGAAGCGCGCCTGGACCACACCGAAGCGGTCGAGGATCGTGTCCATGCGGTCGGCCTGGTCGGGGTCGCCCATGGCCGCCTCGAGCCCCCGCAGCTCGGCCGCGAGCTCCGACACCTCACCGGCGCCGGCGAGGGTCTCGTCGAGCACACTGCGGCCCGACATCTCGCCCGTGTCCTGGCTGAAGTAGCCGATGGTCGTGCCGCGCTGGACCGAGACCTGGCCGTCGTCGGGCGTCTCCTCGCCCACGATCAGGCGAAACAGCGTGGACTTGCCGGCGCCGTTCGGGCCGACGAGGCCGACGCGCTCGCCCTTGTGCACGGCCATCGAGGCCTCGACAAAGAGCACCTGACTGCCATGGGCCTTCGAGATCTGGTCGAGCTGAATCATCGCGCGCAGGATGCCCACCGCCGAGCCGCGTGCAACCTGAATCAGCGGAGCCACGCCTTCTTGCGTTCGTCCACGCACCGCTGTCCACTGCGCCCGTGAGCGAACCGTGCGAGGCCTGCGGCGGCTCCGGCGAGGTGCAGGGCCCGACCGTCCCCCCCGGGCCGACCTGCCCGGTCTGTGGGCGCCCCCGCGCCTTCACCGTGGATGCGCAGGTCACGGCGCTGGTGCGGGACTTCCTGGCCGACGCCGAGACCCCCGTCGACGGTCCCGCCGCGGTGCTGGCGCGTGTGCCCGTCCGGTCGCTGAACCTACGGGCGGGCGAGGCCGAGGGCCCGGCGGCCGAGGCCGCGCCCACGGGGGAGTACTCCGGGGTCCGGGGGCGCGTGGACGAAACCCACGCGCCGAGGCGCCGCGTCGCACGGGCCAAGCTGCCGGCGCCGACCTCACAACTTCGCCCCGTGCACCTCACGGGACCCCCCGAAGCCGCGGCGAGCGGGCCTGCGAAGCGCAAACCCGCGATGCGTGTCATTTCGTTCCCTGCGAACTTCGGCGGCCGACGCCGACGGGGCCCGCAGCCCACGGCCCCTGAGCTCGTCACCCCGCCTCCGCGGCCGCGGCCGGTTCACGCGCCGCCCCCGCCGACGCCCGCACCGGAGCGCACTCCGGCCGCCCCGAGTGTGCAGGCTGCCCCGCGGGCCCGCGCCGCGTCTCGGCTCCATGGGCCCTTGCTCTTCGTAGGCCTGGCGCTGGGCGGCCTGGGCTCCACGTTCTGGGACCCCTTCGAGCCGAGCCTGCTCGAGGCGTCCACGCCCGCCGTACCCCCGAGCCTCCCGGCAAGCGCGCCGTCGACCCCGCCCAGCGCACCGCCCGCGTTCAACGCGCTCTCGACCGACCTCGAGGTCCTCGAGCTGAGGGTCGAGAAGCTCCCGGAGGCCGCGGTCGTGCGGGGGGTGCTGCACAACACCGCGGACTCGGTGCGGGCCGCGACGACCCTCGAGGCCACGCTCTCCATCGACGCGGTGCCGCACCGGCGCCGCGTGGTGCCCTGCTGCGACGCGCTCGAGGGCGAGCTCGCCGCCGAGGTCGCGCAGAACCCGCGCCATCCGCACCTGCGCGCGGGGGGTCAGGCGCCGCCCCCCGTGGAGCTCGAGGCGGGCGAACGACGGCCCTTCGCGGTGGTCTTTCCCGCGTTGGGTCCGTCGTCGGTCACCGCCGTGTTGACGGCGACCGTGCGCCCGACGCCGATGCGGCGGGCGCAGTAGAGCGCCTTACTGCAGCGGCCCGATCGGGTCGACGGTCCAGCAGTAGTTGCGGGACGCGCACCCGTGGTCAGAGACGAAGGCCGAGTACGAGCAGCCGCCCTCGCCGCAATCGTACAGACCCTGCGGCGGCAGGCTGAAGTCGTCGGCGACACCGTCGCCCTGGCAGTACTGGGAATCGCCCCAGCCGTCCGCGAACGCGCGGCCGTTCACCTCGCCGTCGATGGTCGAGCAGCGGTAGCTCGCCTGGTCGCCGCCGAAGTTGAGCGCGCAGGCCTCACGGCACGAGTAGGTCACGACGCCCGGGTTGAACCACTGGGGTCCTTCGTTCACCAGGAAGCTGCCGACGAAGACGGGCTCCTCGACCACGATCTCCCCCGTACAACGCCAGTGAACCGTCTGGCTCAGAGACAGCGGCGAGTTCCCGCCGGCGCCGTCGTAGGTCTCGTTCCCCGCCTCGCCGCAGTACCCGCAGACCGTGCCGCAGGTGCCGCCCCACGCATCGACGCCGACGTAGCCCAGCGCCTGGCAAGCCGCGACGGCGTCGTAGGTGCCGCCGTCGTTGGCCGCGACCCACGCCGAGTTCACGTCGGCCCGACAGACGATCCACGGATCCCCTTCGGCGACGCCGTCCTGGCCCTGCTGGCCGACCTGCGGGGGGAAATCCCCCCCCTGGTTCAAGCAGCCGGCCGCGAGGAAGACCGCGTTCTTCATGAGGTCCTGGCCCCACGCGTAGGCGATCGCCGAGTTCGTATCGCTCGTGAGGTAGTGGAAGCCGAGGTAGACGCCGCGGCCTTCGCCGTAGGTCCAGTCCGCGAGCGCGATGGAGCCCGGGTAGTCCGTGTGGCGCGCCACGAGGGTCGCGCCCTCGCGCAGGACACTCGGCGCCTCGAAGCCGACGCAGTCGGGGTCGTTCCCAATCGGGATCGGCTGGCCGGCGGGGCACACACCGTCGCCCTCGGCCAGGTTCACCCCCTGGATGAGCGGCGAGTTCGGCTCGACGATGTCGAGTCGCTTCAGCGCCGAGAACTGCGTGGTGAGGTTCTGCCCGCCGACCGGCAGCGACTCCGTGCTGCCGACGTTGTTCACGACCCACGGCGTGCCGATGATGCCGCGCCCGCTCGCCACGTAGGCGTCGAAGGTCGGACCGTCGAAGCACGAGCCGTTGCCCTGCAGCACGATGACGTCGAAACGGTTCAGCGTCTCGATGTCACACGTGTCGAAGCGCTCGGCCGTGATGCCCGGGATGGTGTTCAGGTACTGCACCAACTCGTCGTGGTAGAAGAAGCCGCCCAGCACGCCCACGTTGGCGGCGCACTCGATGGGCTGCTCGATCTCGACCTCTCGGGCGTACAGGAACCACTGGCCGTCCGCGAGGCCGTCCACGCCGCACTTGCGGCTGTTGTCGTCCTCGCCCCAGTCCGTACCGTCGCGCTGGTTGTTGTCCATGCCGCGATCGTCGAAGTCCATCGCGAAGTCATCGGTCGACCCGCAGTCGTCCTCGCCCTCGAAGTAACCGAAGTTCCAGTCGTCGCCCAGGGGCAGCGCGGCCCCCGACAGGTTGTTGCGTCGAGCGGCCGCCGGCTGGGTATCGCCCTGGCCGTTGAGCTCCTCGAAGCAGGACTCCCCATCGGCGCCGGTCGTGAACTCGGTGTACCAGCCGGTGTCGTAGACCGAGAGGTCCACGGTCATCGCCGCGGGGGCCGCCGCAGGGGCGCGTCGGCAGGTGAACCGCAGGTCGAAGCGGTCGGAGACGGGCCGGAGGCCGCTCCACACGCCTCGGTTCTGACCCGCGGGTGCGAGCGTCGCGAGGTCCGCGTAGGGTCCGGAGGCCTGGTCGGCGAGGGGCACGGTGCGCGTGCTGCCCACGAGGGTCCAGCCGCCGCCGTCCGTCGCCATGTCGCAGTGCACCTCGACGGGGATGCGAGTCCCCGGGGGCTGCAGCCGGTAGATGCCGCTGCGGCGGAAGCCGCGGTCGTAGGCGACCTTGCAGCTCACGAAGACGTCGCAGAGGCCCGCGCCGTCATCGGCCAGGCCGTTGCAGTCGTCGTCCACCTCGTTGCAACGCTCGGGCAGCGGATCCCCGGCCTGACCGACACACTCGAGGCCTTCGGGGCCGCACACCGTCACGCCCCGCCGCACGCACTGACCGACACCCACGTTGCAGGCCTGGTTCTCGTCGGCGGTGGGGCGCTCGTCGACCCGACCATCGCAGTCGCCGTCGATGCCATCGCAGTTCTCCGGCCCGGGCTGTCCCGGCGGGCCCGCGTTGCACAGCTCCCGACCGCGGACACACGCGGTCTGGCCCTGGGTGGTGCAAGCGCCGATGCCGTTGCTGCAGGCCTCGCCCACGTCCGCGAGCTGACCGTCGTCCGGCTGGCCGTTGCAGTTGTTGTCGAGGCCATCGCAGACCTCGGGACGGGGCGCGAGAGGCACGGCGCCGCAGACCACGGTCTGGCGATTGAAGTCGCAGACCAGGTTGCCGGCCTGCCGGCACTCACCGACACCCGCGGTGCACCGGTCGCCCAGGGTGGCGACGTCATCGGTGATGCCGTCGCAGTCGTTGTCGACGTTGTCGCACACCTCGACGCTGGGCTGCCCGGCGACGACGTTGCAGGCCAATTCGCCCCGCGGACCGCATACGAGCTGACCGACCCGCTGACACGCGCCGTCACCGGCCACGCAGCGCTGACCGGCGCCCGGCGCGTCGTCCACCAGTCGATTGCAGTCGTTGTCGAGGGTGTCGCAGACCTCGGCGACGGGGAGCTGCTCGCCGACACACGGGCCGAAGCTCGAACCGTCGCGCAAGCAGGTCTGGGTGCCGCCGCGGCAGATGCCCACGTTCTGTGTGCCCGCCGCGCCGCTGTAGCACGCGCGCTGCTCGCCCGGCCGGCAGACGCACGCGGCGCCGTTGGGCAGGTCGTCGGCGCGACCGCTGCAGTCGTTGTCGAGGGTGTCGCAGATCTCGGCCGCCGGCAGGATCTGCCCGACGCACGCGCCGAAGAGTCCGGCGTCGCAGGTGCGATTGCCGCCCGCGCACAGGCCGACGTTCTGGGTGCCGGCCGGGCCCTCGTAGCAGGCCTGGGTCAGCGGCTGACCGTTGGCGTTCTCGTCGTCCAGGCCGTCGCAGTCGTTGTCGACGCCGTCACACACCTCGGGCTGCGGACGATTCCGCGCAACACACACCAGCGCCCCGCCCTGACAGACCCGCGCGCCGACCGCGCACGCGCCCCGCAGGCCGGAGTCACAGGCATCGCCGCCGCCGGGGTTGTTCTCGTCGACCGCACCGTCGCAATTGTTGTCGACGCCGTCGCAGACCTCGGCGACCGGGTTGCCGGCCTGCGCGCTGCACGTGACGCCCCCGTCGGCGGCGCACACGAAGACGCCCGCGGCGAGGCATGCGCCGACGCCGACCTGGCACCGCTCGCCAACGCGCAAGCCGTCGTCGACCGTGCCGTCGCAGTCGTTGTCCTGGCCATCACACACCTCGGCGACCGGGCGGCCGGGCTGCGCGCCGCAGACCACACCGCCGCCCTGCCCACAGACCTGCACACCCTCGGCGCGGCAGGCGCCGACACCGACGGAGCACGCCAGGTTGAGGCCGAGACCTTCGTCGAGGCTCGCGTCGCAGTCGTCGTCGATGCCGTCGCAGACCTCGTCGCGCGGCTGTCCGGCCTGGGCGCCGCACGAGATGAGCCCGCGGGCCGCATCACAGAAGGTCACGCCGCGCGCCAGGCAGCGGCCCACGCCGTCCGTGCAGGGGGCGCCGACGCCTTCGATGGCGTCGTCCGCGACACCATTGCAGTCGTTGTCGCGGCCATCGCAGCTCTCGGTGTCGGGTGTGATCTCGCGGACGCACGGGCCGAAGCCCGCGCCGTCGTCGCTGCAGATCTGCTGACCGGAGCGGCAAATGCCGACGTCGGCCGTGCCCGCGGGGCCCGTGTAACACGCGCGCACCTCGCGGGGCTGACACACGCAGCTCCCGACGGCCGGGTCGTCCACGCGGCCGTTGCAGTCGTTGTCGAGGGTGTCACACAGCTCGACGCCGGGGACGACCTGGTCACGACACGCCCCGAACTCGCCCTCGACGCAGACCGAGAAGCCCTGGGCGCAGGGCCCTACGCCCGCGGTGCCCGGAGGCCCGTCGTAGCAGGGCTGGCGCAGCTCTGCGCCGTCGTCGTCGTCCACCAGGCCGTTGCAGTCGTTGTCCACGCCGTCGCAGGCCTCGGCCTCGGCCTGGGCGTCCGCCAGGCAGATGATGCCGCCGTCGACACACGCCGAGGTGCCGGACGCGCAGACGCCGAGGCGCCCGGTGTCGCAGTCCAGCCCGGCGTCGACGGCACGCTCGTCGACCTGGCCGTTGCAGTTGTCGTCGATGCCGTTGCAGCGCTCTTCACCCGGTTGACCCGCCTGGCCATTGCACACGACCTGGCCGTTGGGTCCGCAGGCGAGCACGCCGTCACGGGCGCAGGCGCCCTCACCCGAGACGCAGGCGGCGCCGAGGTCGAGGCCCTCGTCGGACTGCCCGTCACAGTCATTGTCGGCGCCGTCGCAGAGGTCGACCTCGGGGAGGCCCGGCTGGGCCCCACAGACCACCGCGCCGTTCGCGCCGCACACGGTCACACCGGGACGCTGACAGACGCCCTGTCCGGCGCTGCAGGGCTGCAGGAGCCCGAGTCCGTCGTCGATGCGGCCGTCGCAGTCGTTGTCGATGAGGTCACAGACCTCGGGGCTCGGCTCGCCCGCGACCGCGGAGCAGATCACGAAGCCGTTCGCGGAGTCACAGATCGTCAGGCCTTCGCGGCCGCAGGCGCCGATGCCCGCGTCGCATTCCGCGCCCACGCCCACGATGCCGTCGTCGACGCGCCCATTGCAGTCGTCGTCCAGGCCGTTGCAGAGCTCGGCGGTGGGCAGCACGACACCCTCGCAGGCGCCGTAGCCCGAGCCGTCCGCGTTGCAGAACTGACGACCGGCGCGGCAGATGCCGATGCCCTCGGTCCCGGCGGGCCCGTTGTAGCAGCCCTGCTCGTTGCCGGGCTCACACGCACAGCCGCCTTCGACGTCGTCGATCTGGCCGTCGCAGTCGTTGTCCAGGCCATCACAGAACTCGACCGCCGGCACGACCTCGCCCGCACACGCGCCGAGTTCACCGGCGGCGCAGGTGCTGAGGCCGCCACGGCAGAGCCCGACGTTCAGCGTCTCGGCCGCGCCGCTGTAGCACGGGGACGCGATGTCGCCGCCGTTCGCGGCGTCGTCGACGTTGCCGTCGCAGTCGTTGTCGATGCCATCACAGACCTCGTCCGTGGGCAGGACCTCGCCCTGGCAGCCCGCGAGGAGGCCGTCGACACACACGTCGGCGCCGGGGCGGCACGCGCCGACACCCTCGGTGCCGGGAGGGCCCGCGTAGCAAATGCTGGCCAGCGGCAGGCCCGTGGCGGGGTCGACGTCGACCTCGCCGTCGCAGTCATTGTCGGCGCCATCGCAGACCTCGGCCGTCGGTGTGCCCGCGACCGCGGCGCAGACCGTGGAAGCGCCGTCCGGCGCGCAGACGACCTTGCCCGTGCCCTCGCATGCGCCGAAGCCGACGGTGCAGTCGGTCCCGAGGCCGTCGTAGCCCTCGTCCGTGGTGCCGTCGCAATCGTCGTCGACCTGGTTGCAGGTCTCGGCCGGCCCTTCGCAGGGCGTCCAGAACCCGTTCTCGCAGCGCTGTGTCCCCGCAGCGCACGCCGGATCCGGGCAAGCGCGCGTGTTCTCCACGTCGCACGGCTCCAGAGGCGCCGCGTCCGTGTCGGGCACCTCGGCGTCGAAGCCGAGCACGCCATTGTCCGGGGTCGGGACCAGCGTCTCCGCGTCGCCGATGTTCCCGACGCTCGAGTCCGCCTTGACCTCTCCCCCACCGCCTGTGCCTGAATCCGGACACCCGAAGAGCCAGATCGACGGTACGATGACCGCCAGGATGGACCGCTTCCCCATAATCCCCTCCACGTCCCAATTCCGGGAACCGCGGAAAAGTAGTGGAAATCGGTTTCCCGCGACCGCAGGAATTCCCCTTCGCACCTGTCGGCCGACCGCGCGACGAGGCTCCATGAAGAACGCCCTTCGTTTTATCGTGCTGCTCACACTCCCGGCGTGCGGTGCAAAAGACGACACCGCGCGTCCCGCGACCGATCTCGGGACGCCCGAAGAGCCGGCGCTGGACGCCTCGTCGCCCGCGGACGTGGCACGGAACGCGGGACTCCCCTCGGCGCCCGTCGAGGTGCGCTGGGACACGGCGTCCATCCCCCACGTTTACGGGCAGACCGACGCCGATACCTTCTTCGGTGCGGGGTGGGCGCAGGCGAAGGACCGCCTCTTCGCGCTCGAGATCCAAAGGCGACAGGCCTCCGGCACCCTGGCCGAGATCTTCGGCGAGCGCAGCTTCAAGGCCGACCTGCAGGCCCACGTCTTCGAGTTCTCCCGCTGGGGCGCGCTGTCGATTCAACGCCTGGCGGAGACCCGTCCCGAGGAGCACGCGCTGATCGTCGCGTTCACGGCGGGGCTCAATCGGCGCGTGGACGAGGTGCTCTCGGGGGCCGCGCCACGCCCGCCGGAGTTCGATACGTGGGCCTTCGACCCGAGGCACTTCACGCCCGAGGACCTCATGGCCGCGGGCTTTCGCATCAACTTCGGCTTCTCCAGCACGCTCGAGTACGACCTGCTCTACACGGTCTTGCTCGCGCTGGTTCACGACGCACCACTTCTCCCCATTTTCGTTGGTGCGTTTCGCACCACCATCATGGACCAGGGTGTGCCCGAGGCGTTCAAAGCCCGGCACGGCGTTCCCGGCGAAGGCCTACGGATCGACCCTTCGGCGCTCTCCTTCGACGCACTGCGCCGCATGTTCCGTGACCTCGCGCGGTTCCGCGACGACCTCTTCGTCGGCGAGGGCAGCAACTCCTTCGCCGTCCGCGGCGATCTGACCGACAACGGTCGCCCGTACCTGGCCAACGACTCTCACGCGCGCCTCGCGAACCCGAACCTGATGTTCTGGTCGCATCTGAACAGCGCCGACGCGGGCGGTCGGTTCGACGTGATCGGCATGGGCTTCAATGGCGTACCGGGGGTTCAGGTCGGCCACAACCGCAAGGTCGTCTGGGGCGCGACGACGCACTTCGCCGACATGACCGACCTGTTCGCGGTGCCGGTCGAGGGCGACTTCGCATTGCTGGGCGGCGAGCGGGTCGCGCTGGAGCGGCGCGAGGTCGAGATTCGGGTCAAGACCGAGACCGGCCTGGAGACCCGGACCGAGGCCGTGAAGGCCGTGCCGGGCCGCGGCGTCTTCCTGCCCGACAGCCTCATCGCGGTCCCTCGGGCCCTGGTGGCGCAGCACGAGCTGATGCTCGCGTGGCCGGGCTTCGAGCCGACCGTCGAGCTCGCCATGTACCTGGACTTCGACCGCTCGGAGACCCTCGACGACTTCGCTGCGGCCGTCGAGCAACAGCGCACGGGCATGCAGAATTGGACGTTCGCGACGGCCGAGGGCATGCGGTACAAGACCCGCGGCGCCGTCCCCGATCGGGGGCCCGTCGCGGGCCGTGCCCCGGCGAACCGCATCCTCGACGGCACGAACCCGGCGCACCTGTGGACCGGCGACTTCCTGCCGAAGTCCGCGAATCCGAGCCTGGATGGAACGCAGCCGTTCATCGCGACGGCGAACAACTGTCCCTGGGGCCACACCGCCGACAACGACCCGCTGAACGACGACTTCTACTATGGCAGCTTTTACGCGCCGGGCTTCCGCGCCGGCCGTCTGGTCGACCGCCTGGGAGACCTGACGAACAGGGGGACGGTCACGAGGGCGCACATGGAGTCGCTCCAGGTGGAGATCTACAGCAGCCTCGCCGAGCTTCTGCTCCCCCGCCTCGACCTCGCTCTCTCCGCGCTCCGGGAGGATCCCACCCTGGCGGAGTACGTCGGGCGGATGGAGCTGATCGGTGCCGGGGCGCGCCTCGCGCAGTGGGACCGCACCATGGCGCGGACCTCGAAGGAAGCGGCGCTGTTCCGGGTCTTCTACGCATTCCTTGCTCGGCGCTCCGTGGCCGACGACCTCACACTTCTCTTCGAGGCCATCGAGGTGGCGCAGCCCGTGACCCTGGCGCGCGTCGTGAAGAACGTCTTCGAGCAGAACCTCGAGGTCTTCCTCCAGGGCAACGGCCGCAACCACCTCGTCGGCGCGCTGTCCGACGCCCTGGCCGAGCTCGAGCGCCGCGGGGACCCGACCTGGGGCGACCTGCACCGCGCGGTCTTCACGGCGCCGGACGGCACGGAGACCCTACTGGCGACGGACGGAGACGACTCTTCGGTGAACGTGGCGCAGTGTGTCTTCTGGCAGGACGACCAGCTCACCGAGCACTGCCGTACGACCGCGGGGGCCGTGTGGCGCTGGGTCACGGGCTTCGCCGAGGATGGCACGCCCGAGACCACGTTCAGTGTGCCTCAGGGCAACGATCGACAGACCGACGACTGGCGAGACGGCCGCTTTCGACCGCTGCCCTTCCGGCGCGCCGACGTCGAGGCGGCCACCGTCTCGATCGACGTGCTCAGGCCTTGACGCTCGCCGGGCGGCGGTCTCCCGCCCACACGTTCCACCCGTTGATCGAGATCGCCGTGTTCGTGATGCCGATGCACC
Source organism: Bradymonadia bacterium (assembly GCA_049318805.1). Taxonomy (GTDB): domain Bacteria; phylum Myxococcota_A; class Bradymonadia; order UBA7976; family UBA1532; genus CANLBD01. The sequence continues at coordinate 7,618 of JBMOFP010000102.1, read as the reverse complement.
AGAGGACCCACGCGGGCTCGTAGGCCGCGGCGGCGGCCATCAGCACGGCGACCACCGCCGCGGGCCAGAGGCGACGGTCCACGCCGACGACGAGCATGACGATGAAGCCCATGTCGATGAGCGGGTGAGTCCGCAGTGCATCGAGCGGCGTGTGCCCACCGAGCCAGTGGGCCGTGTCCAGGACGAGCAGACAGCCCAACGTGAGCACGATGGTCGCGAGGATGCGTCGGTTGACGATCGTGCGCGTCATCGAGGCCTTCACGAAGTACGCGAGGACCGCGGTGATGCTCAGGAAGATGAGTGGCCCGCCCACGACCTGGGACCAGCCCAGGGACTCCGTGCCGCCGCTCGCCCACATGAACGGGATGACACACCAAAAGGTGCCGAGCACCCCGGCGAAGAGCCGTCGCGAGCGGGCGCCGGATTGAACGTCGTGTTGGCGCGCCAGCTCTCGATTCCGCGCCGCCTCGCGCGCCTCGGTGTCGAGCTCGGCGCGGAGCGCGGCCAGACGCGCTTCGAGCTCCGGCGCCGGGCCCTCGAGCTCAGAGAGCAGCGCCGCGGCCGCCCGGGCGTCTCGCTGCCCGAGCTCGAACTCGATCATCGCCTCGAGCGCCGCGCGCAGGCCCGCCCGCGCCGAGGTGTTGCCCGACCAGATGGAGAGCGCCTGTCGGAATCCGAAACGACACTCGCCCATCAGTCGGTAGCGTTCGAGCCGCGTGACCTCGTCCGCGGCGACGGCGCCCAGGCCCGCGAGGGTGGCGAGACGCGCGTGGGCTTCCGCGGCCAGCGCGATGGACGGCCGATGCTCGAGCCACTCGCCCACGGCGTCTCGCAGGGCGAGCGCGCTGGGGAAACGATCCCTCGGATCCGGGGCCATGGCCCGACGACACAGCGCCTCGAGCTCCGGCGGCGCGCCCTCCACCGGATCCGGGCAGGAGTCGAGCACCCGCATCATCACGGAGAGCGCCGACCCGCCCGAGTGCGGCGCGCGCCCCGACAGCAGGTGGTAGAGCGTCGCGCCCAGGAGGTACACGTCCGTGGCGGGCGTCAGTGTGTCCCCAGGTCGAGCGAGCATCTCCGGGGCCATATAGGCGGGTGTGCCCGCGAGGTGGCGCACGTCCCGTGCCCGAGGCAACCGGTCATCCTTGGCGTTCTCCAGGGCGACGGCGAGACCCCAGTCGAGGACGTAGACCTCTCCGTACTGCCCGACCATCACGTTCTCGGGCTTCAGGTCGCGGTGGAGGATGCCTCGGCTGTGGGCGAAGGCGACCGCGGAGCAAACCTGCATGAAGATACGCAGGTGCCACGTCAGCGGCGCCTCGACCCCGAACTCGGCGCGGAGTCGTTCAGGCGCTTGCACGAGCTTGGACCAGGCCGTGCCCTCGATGCGCTTGAGCACGAGCAGCGGCTGCCCCTCCAGGTCCACGGCCAGGTCGTGCACCGGCACCACGTTCGGGTGTTCCAGGGCCCCGGTGATCCACGCCTCGCGCAGGAGGTCGCCGGCCGCGCCTTCGCGGGGGGTGTCCGTCCGCAGCGTCTTCACCGCGACGGTTCGCCCCAGGGACGCCTGGGTCGCCGCGCGAACGACCCCCATGCCTCCCCGGCCCAGCTCTTCCCCGTAGGCGAGGTCGTTGCGGACGAAGGCCGGCATCGACTCCGCGAGTCGGGCCCGCTCAGGGCGGCCGGGCGCGGTCGCGTCCGCGAAACGGGGTCGGATGGAGAGTGTCGAGTCCGCGTCGATCGTCTCCTCCAGGCCGCGCAGGCTGGGCGCGAGGTCCTCGAGGGCACGGTATGGAGCGGTGGGGGTCGCCATGTCGGGGGCAGCTTTGCGACCTCGGCGCCATTCGGTCAAGGCGGGTATCCCCGACGAGGCCCATTTGCACCGGCCGCAGTCCTCGCGGCAGAGTCGCGCGCCGCCACGCAATGGTCACCGGACGGACGCATGCTACGACTCTCGTTCCTGCCCTTCGCTCTCTTCGTGCTGCTCGGGATCGTCGCCTGCGACAAGCCCGACGAAGACGACCCGGTCTTCGTGCTCGGCACGCTCCGCACGGCGCTGACCTCTGAAGCCGGGACCCTGCAGATCGTCGCGCTGGGCGGCAATCGCCGCAGCTCGACGGTCGACGTCGCGGCGGACGGGAGCTTCGTGCTGCCGGTGGTGCGCAACCGCGCCTACACACTCAATGTGCTCGACAGCGCGTCGCAGACGTTCCTGGGCTCGTTTCTCTACCGTGCGGGACAGAACGTCTCGCTGTCGCTGAGCCTGGGCTCTGAGGACCTCGACCTGGGCTTCTGCCAGCTCCAGAACGGCGAGGTCTTCTGTGAGAACGGCTTCTTCGACAGCCCCATCGAGTCCGGCGCGATCACCCCGGCGACTGACTCGTTGGGCGCGGTCCGCGGCACGATCGAGGCCACGGACGCCGATCGTGTGGTCCTGGAGCGCCTGCTGGGGAGCCTCACCTTCGACCTGGAGATCCAGCCCCACCCCACGGAGCCCTTCCACATCGCCCTGTTCAACAAGACCTATGCGGGCTGCGATGCGCCCTTCCTGGGCACGGGCGAGGCGAACGGGGACGAGCGCTACTTCTACTCGCAGGTGGAGTACTCGAACGCAACCTGTCAGGCCACGGTGCGCTTTCAGACGAACTGCACGATGAAGTCGGCGGTCTGCGACGGGTACGTGCGCATCGACATTCTCTCCAGCGGCAGCGACTGCACCGAGTTCCCCGCGCTGCACGTGGCGCACCCCGTGCGCTTCGACGTCCTCGACCCTACGGCGAAGACCTGCGCGCTCCCGCCGCGATGTGAGACGAACGAGGGCTGCGCGTCGGGGCACTGTGACTTCGACTCGGGCTTCTGCCACGCGGCGACGGAGCGTCCGCGCCCGTTGCGCATCTTCGCCATGGACGTGGGCCAGGGGGACGCGACCCTGATCGTGACGCCGAAGGGCGCGGCGATCCTGGTCGACGGCGGCCGCACGGCCAGTGGTCGTTTGCTCGCCGGGCTCGTCAAGCGGGTCGCGGGGCGCCTCGACTATGTCATCGCGACCCACTTCGACGGCGACCACGTCTCGGGCTTGAGCCCCATCGCCCGCGGGCTCGACGGGGCGGCCGGCAAGAAGTTCGTGGACGACAACCGCAACGGCACCGTCGACGAGGACGCCGAGGTCGGGGCCGCGGGCTCGGACGATCTCCTGCCGCGTGTGGCCTTGGACCGCGGCATCGATGCCCCCTCGGCCAACCTCGACGCGTGGCTGAAGACCTTCGGGACCGTCCGACGCCAGGCGCGCGCCGGCGAGGTTCTGGAGCTGCCGGACGAGGACGTGAAGATCACCGTCGTCATCTCCAACGGGCAGGTCATGGCCGGCCCGAGCTTCCCTACGCCCGACGAGAACGACAAGAGCGTCGGCCTGCTCATCGAGCACGGCGACTTCCGCTATCTCACGCTGGGCGACCTGCCCGGCGGCGCCTCGGGCACACGACCCATGGAGCAGGCCGTAGCCGAGGCGATTCGCGCCGACCTGCCGCTCGATGTCCTGCATCTCAGCCACCACGGCAGCGGCGCCTCGAGCCAGCCGGACTTCCTCGCCGCCACGGGCCCCACGGTCGCCACGATCTCCGTCGGCGACAGCGAGACATGCGGCGCGAACTTCAACACGTATGGGCTGCCGACCCAGGGTGTGCTCGACGGGCTCGTGGCCCAGGCGTCCCTCCAAGCGGTGTACCAGACCGAGACCGGCGGCGCGTCCTTCAGCGGCGCCTGCGCCCCGGACGCGAACCAGTCGGTGCCGCGCAACTACGGGCGGCTGAAGCGCGAGGTCACCTACGGCACGCTGACCGTCGAGGCGTGGCCGACGAGCTACCGGGTCTCTGGCCTCACCTTCGACGACTTCTACTCGACGCACCCGCGGATGGACGAGGCGCCGGCCCCCGCCGCGCCGTAGGTTCGCAGCGGGCTCAGTCGGCGCCGAGGCGCCCCCGCCGGCGGGCTTCGTGGTCCGCCGCGCGTGCGACGAGCACGGCGAGCGGCGTGAGCACCGCGAGGGCCAGCGCCAGGTGCACCACGAGCCCCGGCGCCACGGGTCCGCCGAAAAGGCCCGCGCGAAAGGCGTCCAGGGCGGGTGTGGTGGGCAGCGCGGCCGCGAAAGATGCGAGCGCTTCAGGCAGCACGTCGCGCGGGTAGGCCACGCCGGAGAGCAGCATCGACAACGCGCCCACGACGCGGCCGACGGGGTCCGCGCGCTTGAGGACCAGGGTGGCCGAGGCGGCCAGCACGCCCAGCGGGACGAGCGCGGCGAGACCGAGCACGAGCACCCCGAGCCCGGCGACACTCGGCGTGGGTATCAGGTCGAACGCGAGCCACGCGACGAGCAGCACCGCGACCACCCGCGCGGCGGCCGTGGAGACCGGGAAGAGAGTCAGCCCCAGGAAGTACGCCGCGCCGCGGACCGGCCCCTGGAGCTCCAGCTCGAGCCCACCCTGCAGTTGGAGCGTGCGCAGGCGCTCGGCGGCCCCCGAGACGACGGCGTGGGCCAGGTCCGCGAAGAGAAAGCCCGTGAGAAGCCACCCGAAGTAGCCGCCCGGGAGGGCGTCGGTGCGCGGCGCGCCGACCACGGCGCGCGCGACGAGGTGCGTCGAGGCCACGGCCAGCGCGAGCGCGACGACACGGGAGACGGCCGCGAGCGGCACGGTGCGCGCGTCCTGCGCGTCGCGACGGAGGAGCGCGCCCTGGGCGCGGCTCAGGCCCACGACGCGACCTCGGAAACGCGACCGGCTTCGACGCGCAGAGTCCGACTCGCGAGCGCCGCCAGCGTGGGATCGTGGGTCGCGTAGACGACGAGGCCGGGGCGCTCCTCGCGCAGCAAAGCCGCCAGCTCGGCGCGCCCTTCCGCGTCGAGGCCACGCTCGATCTCGTCGAGCAGGAGCACAGGCGGCGCGCCCAACAGGCTCCGTGCCAGACCCAGGCGCGCCCGCACGCCCCCCGAGCAGGCCTCCGCGGGCAGATGCGCGTAGGGTCCGAGGCCCGTCGCGTCGAGCAGGGGCGCGATCTCTTCGCGGGGTGTATCGAGTAGGTCGGCCATGAACTCCAGGTGGGCGCGGACCGACAGTCGGCGTTGGAATGTGCGCTCGTCGGCCACACCCAACGCCGTGCGTCCGACGACCTCGAGCCGCCCTGCGGCCGGGAGCAAGAGCCCGGCCGCCGCGCGCAGCAACGTGGTCTTGCCGGCGCCGTTCGCCCCGAGCACGGCGACGCGCTCGCCCGCGCGCAGCGCCAGCGTGACCCCCTGCAGCACCACACGCGCGGGCCCGTAGGCGCGCAGCTTCACCAGGTCGCTCCAGCGCGGGCGCGGATAGACCTCCAGGTCGACCGCTTCGAACCGCAGCAGAACGGGCGCGTTCATCGGCACCAGCCTATCCCCGCGCCCCAGCGTGCGCGAGGTTCGCTCTCATCGAGTCGGCGAGGTGCGGTAGGGTGTGCCCATGCGCCGCGCCCTGTTGCTGCTCGCCACTCTCTGCCTGGCTCTCCCCGCCCGGGCGAACCCACCGACACCGGCCCCGATACCGCTCGAGCGGCGGGAGCACGATGCGATGGGCACCGTCTTCACGCTCACCGTGGCCGACGCTCTCCCGCCCGAGGTCATCGACGTGGCGGCCGCCGAGGCCTTCGCCGAGATCGACCGCATCGAGGCGCTCATCAGCGAGTGGCAGCCCACCTCGGAGATCAGCCGGGTTAACGCCGCGGCGGGCAAGGGCCCGGTGGTCGTATCAGCCGAGACCTTCGAGTGTGTCTCCCGGGGCCTCGAGGTCAGCCGCGCCACCGGGGGGGCCTTCGACCTCACCTGGGCGGCGTTCCGCGGCGTCTGGAAGTTCGGCCCCGACGCCCCGAAGGGTCTCCCCGACAAAGGCGTGATCGAGGCGGCGCGCGCCCGGGTCGGCTGGCGCCAGGTGCGCCTCGATCCGCGCTCCCGTTCCATCGAGCTGAAGAAGCCGGGCATGGCCCTGGGCATGGGCGGCATCGGCCAGGGCTACGGTGTGGCGAAGGCGAGTGAGAAGCTGCGCGCGCGGGGCTTCCGGCGGTTCATCCTCGATGGCGGCGGCGACCTGTATCTCGAAGGGGAAAAGGCGCCTGGGGTCCCCTGGACCGTAGGGGTGCAACACCCCCGCGACCGCGGGCGCCTCACGGCCGAGGTGCGCGCCGCGAACCAGTCGATCATCACGAGCGGCGACTACGAGCGCTTCTTCGAGCTGGACGGTCGGCGCTACCACCACATCATCGACCTACGGACAGGCTATCCGGCGCAGAAGAGTGTGTCGGCCACGGTCTTCGCTACGGACCCGACCCTCGCAGACGCCTTCGCCACGGGCTGCTTTGTCCTCGGTCCCAAGGACTGTCTGCGTGCGGCGCGCAAGCTGAAGGGGGTCGAGGCGGCGGTCTTCGCGCCCGACGGCCGAATCCATGCGTCGCCGGGCGTACGCGACCGATTCCCGGCGCGATGGAACACCCCTGCGGCGCCCTAAAACCGCCGCTCAGCGCGGCGCCGCGTTCGGTCGGCACGCGACGCGCTCGGCGTCCAGCTCGAGGCGCTTGATCAGTGTGTTCAGCCCGAGCGCATTCGACTGCGGACACAGCGTTTCGGCCTCGTCGGCGTCGACGTATTCGATCTGGAAAACCGGCTTGCCCTGCGCGACGAAGGTCTCGGTGTAGACCTCACACTCGTCGTAAGCGAAGCACTCCTCGTTGACGGCCCAATCGAAGTCCGAGACGAGCGCCTCGGCCTGGTCCAGGTCGTTCTTCAGACCGATGGTGAGGCCCCGCGCATGGGCCGCGCCCGCCAGGAAGCGGTTGTAGGCGAGCTGGGCGTCTGAGCCGTAGTCGAAGCCCGTGTCGTTGGCGAAGCCATCGACGTTGTCGGGGTCCACGCCATCACAGCCCTTCTCGACGGCCCGGTCCAGGCGCGCTTCCATGATCGGGCGAAGGCCGGGATCGCGAACATCCAGCCATCGCTCACCCGGCCAGTCGTCGAGGGGCTCGCCCAGCGCCGCGGGCGGGAACTGGTCGGCGTCCTCGCGCCATTCCTCGAAGCTTCCCGCGCTGAAGTAGCACAGCACGTACGTGCCGCGGGCCCGCAGGGCGGCGATCGCGGCCTCGGGTGTGTCCGCGAGATCGAGGTTGAAGACCTGCACGTCCAGCTCCAGGTCCAGCGCACCGGCGTACTGAATCTGCCACGTGTCCTGCGCGCCGGGCGAAGCGCGCAGGCTCGGCGGCGCGGTCGGCGGCGCGGTCGGCGGCGCCGCGTCCGGAGCCGCCGTGGGCACCGAGGCGTCTCGGGCCGCGGGCGGGTCTGCCGGAGTCGGCGCGTCCGCTTCGACAGCGAAGTCCGCGGTATCCGCGACGCCGGCCTCGACGGGGCTGAACCCCGTCATGTCTCCGTCCTTCTCCGCCGCGCCTCCGCGCCGCGCCTCCGGCTCGAGCGGGGCGTCGCTACACGCGAGCGCCCAGAGACCGAAAGCCGAAATCACGGTGCATATCGTCGCCGGAGGTCGCAACGCGCGCCGGCTGACGTCAGCGGCGCGAACGCCGCCGCAGTCGCATCGCGGGCACGAGGAGCAGCGGGAAG
>JBMOFP010000101.1:0-22958 GCA_049318805.1 Bradymonadia bacterium | reverse complement strand
CCCCCTCAAGGACAAGCTGAAGGCGAAGGTCGGCAAGGTCGAGCCCGAGACGACGGCCGTCGTCGAGGTCCTCGAGGTCGCCGAAGCCGAGACGTTGCCGGAGGTCCAGGCGACAGCAGCCCCCGCGGCCACGCGAACGTCGCTGAAGGACAAGCTGAGGGCGAAGATCGGCAAGGTCGAGCCCGAGGCGACGCCGGTCGTCGAGGCGCCTCGCCCCGCGCCGACGAAGGCCACGGCGGCCCCCGCGGCCCCCGCGGCGCCAGCGGCACGGAGCGCCTTGAAGGACAAGCTGAAGGCGAAGGTCGGCAAGGCCGAGATGCCGTCGCCCACGCCCCCGGCGGCGGTCGAGACCGCAGCCCCCGCGGCCTCGCCCCCGACGAGCCGCTCGTCGGTGGCCGAGAAGCTGCGCGCCAAGGCGGGCAAGGGCCCCGCCGCGGTCGAACCGAAGGCCGCGACGCCGCCCGCCGAGCCCGCGCCCGACGCGGCCCGGGGCAAGCGTGGCAAGAAGGCCGCCGCCGCGGTCTTCGCGACCCTCGACGAATAACGGTCTACACCACGCGCCGGGGCGCTCCGCGGCGCGTGGTCCCGTTCACTCCTCGACGAGGAGACGGTAGTCCGGGGTCTTCATCACCGGGCACCGGTACACGTACTCGCCGGGGACCAGGTCGACCTGGAAGCGTTTGCCGGTCGAGGGCGCGATGCCCTCGCCCTTTACCTTTGGCAGGCTCGGGTCGTGCTCGCCTTGCAGCTCGAAGCCCGTCGGCCAGGGGGCCGCGGCGTTCATCACCTCGAGCTGGTACTTGCCGGCCTTGACCCGGAGCCGAACGAAGTCCTTCGACCGCGCCGCGGCCGAGACTCGGTTCACCCGCTCACACTCCGCGGGGGTGCGCGCGGTGTAAGGCAAGGCGCCCGGCTCGGCCTCACGGAAGACACAGAGACCCTGCCGAAGCGTGAGCACCGCGCGACCGTCGGGGGCCTTCTCGAGGACCGGGACTGCGTCCCCCGGGGGCAAGCGTCCGACGTCTTTCGAGGGGGCCAGCAAGGCGACGAGGAGCCAGGGAACGACGTGCATGGCCGCACCTCCATGCCGCACCGACGCGCAGGGCGCGCCGGAAATTCAGGGGCGCGTCAGCCGTTGACGAAGGCGATGATCTCGCCGTCTTCGTCGCGGGCCGCGCGGAGATTGTCGACGAGCTCGTTGACCAGCGCCGCGAAGTCGTCGTCGAAGACGAGGTCGAGGTCCTGAGCCATCTCCTCGGCCCGCTTGCGCAGGTCGTAGAGCTGGACCCGGTCGTAGTCTTCGTCGTCCTCTTCGTCGGGATCCAGGTCGATGGCCTCGCCCAGTCGGTCGAGCTGGTCCATCGCGTCGGACATGTCGTCCTCGCTCAGGTGCCCGACCTTCGGCGTGGTCTGCTGGCCGTCCAGATCACCAATCTCGGCGCCCAGCAGGTCGGACAGCTTGATGTCCAACAGGAGGTCGAGCGCATCGAAGAGGTCGTTGGGAGGGGTGTTGAGCTCGGTGCGTCCGAGGTGCTCACCGAATTCCTCGCAACGTTTGCGCAGGCCCTCCACACCTTCGCTCCGGCGGACCTTCGCGAGCTGGGCCGCATTCAACGCGTAGAAGTCGAGGAAGAACGCCATGCAGAAGACCTCGTTTCGGCTGATCGTCCACCCCCCATTCCGCGATGCCGCGCGCCTTGTCAAGTATCGCGTGCGCGGGGAGCGCGCTCATGGTCCGAGGGCTTGCCCGACCGTCGCAAAATCCAGCCGTTCCATCAGGAACAGGACCTGATAGGCGTCGGCCTCGTCGACCCCCGGAATCGAGAGCACGCGCCCCAGTTGCTCGGCGATCGGCAAGCCGTGGGCCACGGCGTTCCAAATGCGAAGCTGCTTCGTGGAGAGCTGCAGGTCTTCCGGTGAGATGAGCTTGTGGTCGCAGCGATAGAAGGCCAGGTGCTCTCGCCCGTCGAAGTGAATCTTGAGGTCGTCGAGCGCCATGCGCCGGCACACCCCTTCGTTGACGAGCGCGTAGGCGCCGAGCTCCAACGGCACGATCTGGGCCGTGGTGTGCTCGCCCCGGTAGAAGCTGTAGTGCCCGGTCGTCCACGAGAAGATCTCGAGGAGCTTCGCCTTGACCTGAGCGCTGAGCGCGTTGAAGAGGTCATGGGGCGTCAAGAGGTTCAGGTGAACGAGCGCGTCGCCGAGGCGACCGCCGTGGTCGGAGAGGGTGCTGAGCGCCTCGTTGAGGCGCGCGCGCGAGACGAGCCGACGGTCCACCAGATACTCGCCGAGCAACTCGCTGCGCAGGTTGCTCGTGACGTACTCCGGTCGCCCGCGACGCCAGTAGATCTCCTTGCGTTTGTTGCCCGTCTCGAGGTGCATGCGGCCCGTGGCCTTGCACGCCGCGTAGCGGTACAGGATGCGGGACAGGTCTCGTCGGTCGAAGTCGCCCGAGAAGTCCGGTGGGTGGGCCGACCGCTGCTCGGCGGCGCCATCCAGGAGCCCGCCGACCTCCGACGCGACGACCCAGGGCCCCCCGTCGACGGAGACCTCCTCGGCCAGCCCGAGCCCGTCGCGATTCACGATCTCGACGAGCGTCCGGTAGCCCATCGGGCCGTAGACGATGCCCTCGCCGTCCCGGATTCGGAACCGGCTCTGGGGGCTCCAGGGAGACGCGCCCGCGGCGACCGGATCGACGGCGGGCGGCGCCACACGCGGGGGCGCGCTCGTCGTCGGGGCCACGGCCGGGGGCGGAGAGGGCGTGCGGTGGGGGGCCACGGCGGGCGGGTTCGGCGTCCCCCGAGGCCGCTGCACGGGTGTGCCCGAGGGCTCCGCGGTCAGGCCGGGGCCGAGGGCCTCGACGGCCCGGTCGATCTCCTCCTGCCGCGCCAACTCCTCCTCGATCTCTCGCGCGAAGACCGACTTCATGAACCGGCCCATGTCCTGGTTCGTGACGCGCATCTTCTCGTTGAAGAGGAAGTCGAGCAGGGCGTCGAGGAACTCCGTCGCCGTTTGGAAGCGGTCCTCGCGGGCGCGGGAGAGCCCTTTCTGCACGATGCGGCGCAGCGGCTCGGGCACGTCGGCGGGCAGCTTCGACATCGCGTCGGCGATGTCGCAGTCCCGCACCATCATCAGCGTCTCGAGCTCGGTCTTCCCGTGGAAGAGCCGATTCATCGCGAGGGTCTCGTACAGGATGATCGCCGCGCTGAAGAGGTCGGCGCGGGCGTCGATCTCCTGCCCGGTGACCTGCTCGGGGCTCATGTACCCGAGCTTGCCCTTCATGGTGCCGGTCTTGGTCGCGGCCTCGCGGCGGGTCGCCTTCGCGACGCCGAAGTCCCCGATCTTGACCTCGCCGTCGTAGTTGATGAGCACGTTGGACGGCGACACGTCCCGGTGGATGATGTTGAGCGGCTCACCGCGGCTGTCGACCGCGTTGTGCGCGGCCTCCAGGCCCTTGAGCGTCTCGCACATCATGAAGACCGCGAGCTTCTGCGGGATGCGGATGCGCAGGTGCGTGCACCGGATGAGCAGGTTCAGCAGGTCCTTGCCGAACACGTACTCCATCGCGATGAAGTACTCGGTGCGCACCGCGCCGAGGTCGAAGATCTGCACGACGTTCGCGTGTTGCAGCGAGACGGCGATCTTCGCCTCGTCGATGAACATGCGGACGAACTCGTCGTTCTCCGCCAGGTGCATCAGGATCTTCTTGATGCAGAGCTGCTTCTGAAAGCCCGCCGCGCCGTACTGCCGGGCACGGAAGATCTCGGCCATGCCGCCCATGCCGATGCGGTCGAGCAGGATGTACTTGCCGAAGTGGACCGGCTGGACCTTCGGGGCACGGTCGGCGGACGCGGGCTTCACACGCAGACCATGGCACACGCCCCGAGGTCCGGCAATTCGGCGGCCACACTCTGCACCCGAGGAGGCGGTCCCCAGGGGCACAGGACCCAGAGCAGCGGTTGGCAGGAGCTGCTCAGGCCTGCTAGATTGGCGCGCTTTCATGTCGCAGCAACTCCCCGCGCACGTCGAGACCCTCATCGTGGGCGCCGGCCTCGCCGGCCTCTCGACGGCCTTGCACCTGGGTCCGTCGCACGACCTGCTCATCCTCGAGGCCTACGACTACGTGGGTGGCAAGGCCCGGACCGAGCGCATCGGCGAGTTCCTCTTCGACGTCACGGGGCACTGGCTGCACCTGCGCGACGAGGGCATTCGGCAGCTCGTTTTCGGATTGTTGGGGGAGTCCCACTTCCACAAGGTCGACCGCATCAGCCGGATCTGGTCCCACGGCGTCTACACCGAGTACCCCTTCCAGGCGAACACCCACGGCCTGCCGCCGGCGGTGGTGCACGAGTGTTTGATGGGCGCGATTCGCGCCGCCCGGGAGCGCCCGGAGGTCGTGCCACCCGAAGGCGAGCCCGAGAGCTTCGCGGAGTGGATCCGGTTCTACTTCGGCGAGGGCATCGCCCGGCACTTCATGGTCCCGTACAACGCGCGGCTCTGGGGTGTGTCGGCCGAGGAGATCACGAGCCGCTGGTGTCAGCGCTTCGTGCCGAAGCCCCGCCTCGAGGACATCGTGGCCGGAGCGGTCGGCCTGAACGGCGGCAAGATGGGCTACAACGCCCACTTCCTGTACCCGCGCGAGGGGGGCATCCAGTCCGTTGCCGAGGCCCTCGCCGACGCCGTGGGCCGTGACCGCATCGCCTTGTCGCACAAGCTCGCGGGGGTCGATCTGGACCGCCGCGTCGCGCGCCTCGCGGACGGTCGGACGCTCTCTTTCGGCCGCCTCGTGAGCACCGCGCCGCTGCCGTTTTTCGTCGAGCTCGTGGACAACGTGCCCGAGGCGGTCCGCGCCGCGACGGGGCGCCTGCGCGCCACCCCCGTGACCTACTTCAACGTCGGCGTGCGCGGCACGCTCGGTGTGCCCGACCACTGGGTCTACGTGCCCGAGGCCGAGTGGCCCATGTACCGCGTCGGCAGCTTCTCCAACGCGGTGCCGAGCATGGCGCCCCCGGGCCACGCTTCGTTGTACGTCGAGCTGGCCGACCGCGACACCCCCCCGGAGGCGCTGGTCCCGCGGGTCACCGAGGGGCTCGTGAAGATGGGCTTCATCGAGCACGCCGACCAGGTGCTGTTCATGGTCCCCCGGCACGTGCCGCTGGCCTACGTGATCTACGACTTCGCCTATACCGGCGGCCGCGAGGCCGTCCACGCGTACTTGAGCGCGCACGGCGTCCAATCCATCGGTCGCTACGGCGACTGGAACTACTCCTCCATGGAGGACGCGCTGCTCGACGGCCGCCGCGCCGCCGAGCGGATTCACGCCGCAGCGCACGAAGGAGCGACCCTGTGACCGCCCCCCGTAAGCCCCGCAAGCCCCGCGCGACCGAGCCGGTCAACGAGCCGGCTGCGTCTCCCGTCGCCGAGCAGACCGAGGTGCCCGCCGCCGCGCCCCGGAGCAACGTCTTCGAGCTGCCGCGAGCACCACGCCCCGCGGGCCCGCCGCTGGTCTCCATCGTGATCCCGGTCTACAACGAGCAGGCGATCCTGTCCGCGTCGCTGAGCGACCTCGTGGACAAGCTCTCGCGCGAGGACTTCAGCTACGAGATCATCGTGGCCGAGAACGGCTCGAAGGATTCGACGGTCGAGCTGGCGGAGGGCTTCGCGAGCCGCTACCCCCAGGTGCGCGTGCTGTCGATCGGCGAGCCGAACTACGGTAAGGCCCTCAAGCAGGGCATCCTGCAGGCCCGCGGCGAGTACGTGATCTGCGACGAGATCGACCTGTGCGACGTGGAGTTCTACCGCCTGGCGCTCGAGAAGATGCGCGGCGAGGGCTTCGAGTTCGTGGTGGGGAGCAAGCGCCTGGCCGGCTCCAACGACCGGCGTCCCATGTATCGACGGCTGGCGACCCAGGTGCTCAACGGCATGCTGCGGGTCTCGGTCGGCTTCAAGGGCACGGACACCCACGGCCTGAAGGCGTTTCGTCGAGACGCGATGCTCGACATCGTGGAGTCCTGTGTCGTGGACCGCGACATGTTCGCCAGTGAGTTGGTCGTGCGCACGCACCGCGCCGACCGGCGCTGGGTCGAGGTGCCCATCGACCTCATGGAGAAGCGGCCGCCCTCGGTGCACCTGTTCAAGCGTGTCCCGAACGTGCTGAAGAACATCGTCCGCCTCACCACGATCATTCGTCTCGGACGAGACGTGAAGTTCTAGGACCCATGGGGCGCACCGTCAGCGTGGGCGTCGACATCGACGCCCTGGTGCACTACCACCGGATTCACGGCGTGCCCGAGAGCCGCGCGTCCAACGCCGCTTGGCGCGACGCCCTGCCCCGCTTCTCGAGCCTCTTTGAATCGCTGGGGGCACCGGCGACGTTCTACGCCGTGGCCGCCGACCTCGAGGTGCCCGGCAACGCCGACCGGCTGCGCACGCTGGTCGGGCAAGGGCACGAGATCGGCAACCACACGCTGAACCACCGCTACGACCTCACGCGCATGGCCGCGGAGGACCGGATCGTCGAGGTCGGGCAGGGGCGATACCGCCTGGAGCACGCCGCCGAGGCCGAGGTGGTCGGCTTCCGCGCCCCCGGCTACAACACCGACGCAGCCCTCGTGGAGGACGTGCGGCGCACGGGCCACACCTACGACAGCAGCGTGTTCCCGTGTGTGCCGTACTACGGCGCCAAGGCCGCGGTGCTCGGCCTCATGGCCGCGCGGGGTCGCCCCAGCCAGAGTGTGCTCGGCTCGGCGCGGGTGCTCTTCGCCCCGCGCACCCCGTACCGCATGGACCCCGAGGAGCCCCACACGCGCGGCGACGGCTTGCCTCAGTTCCCGGTCACGGTGGCGGCAGGCTTCCCGATGCTGGGACATGCCTTCACAGCCGCGGGCCGCACGGCCTCGGTCGCCGCGGCCCGCCTCGCCGCGCGCCTCTACGCGCATGTCACCGTCGAGTTCCACGCCGCGGACCTGCTCTCGCTGGACGAAGACCGACTGGACCCCGCCCTCGCCGTGCAGAGCGACCTTCGGGTGCCGCTCGCGCACAAACGCGCGCTCTTCGAGGCCGTGCTGAAGGTGCTGCTCGAGGGCGCGACCTGCGTCCGATTGTGCGACCTTCGCCTCTCGCCCTCGGGCTGAGTCGGCCGCGTCCCGTCGACGCCTCCTTGCGGATTCTCGTGCGCGGGGTTGCGCTCCCGGGGCGGGTCGGCTCAAATGCGCGCCCCTATGGCCGAGAACGAACCCGAAGACCTCCAGCTCGAGCTCGAAAAGCTCCTCGAGCTCGCCGTGAAATACCCCGAGGTGGGCCCCCCGCTCGCCGCCCTCGCCTACAAGGCGGGCTGGCGGTCGTACGGGGACAGGCTCGTCCGTGTGGGCCTGACCGGGGGCGAAAAGGGCCTGGAGTACTACGCCGTCGCGGTCTCCAGCGCACGGCGTGACGGCCGCACCGACGACGCGCGGCGGCTCGTGCTCGAAGCGGCCCGGGACCTCTCCCAGGTCGAGACCGTCTCCGAACATGGCGTCGCCGAGTTCCTGAGGCTGGTGCGACAGGGCTTCTCGTCGCTCCTGCACGACCAGAAGGACCCGAAGGCCGACCTCGCGTTCCCCACGGCGCTCTCCGAGCTGTGGCCCACGCTCGAGGCGAAGCTCCAGGCCGATCCGCTCTATCACGTGATCCGCGCTCAGCTCGTCTGGTACGCCGAGCCCGAGGCGGCCGAAGCCGCGTGGGCGGCCGCCGCGGAGAAGGGCGACGCCGAGCTGGTGTGGAACGCCCGGGGCACCTGGGCGAAAGACGCCGAGAAGGACGAGGCCGCCGCCGAGCGGGCCTATCGCGCCGGCCTCGAGAAGGCGCGCGGCAGCGCGCTGCTCCTGCACAACCTCGCGCAGCTCCTCATGGACCGCCACGCGGCGACCCCGGCCGAGGGCGAAGGTGGACTGTCGCCGAAGCAGCGCAACCGGGACCTCAACGAGGCGGACGCTCTGCTGCGCCGCGCGCTCAAGAGCGACTCGGCCCGCGGCCTCCGGCGCTTCGTGCACAACACCCTCGACCGGCTCCACGAGATGCACCCGCCGCCCCCGGCTCGCCCGCGCGAGGCCCGACGCACCGAGGCGCCCGAGGAGGCGCAGCGGCCGACGGAGCCGTTGCCCGAGGTCGGCGCCGTGGTGAAGGGTCGCGTCGTCGGGCTGACGGAGTTCGGCGTCTTCGTCGCCATTCCCGGCGGCCACGTCGGGCTCGTGCACCGCACCGAGCTGGCGCACGAGCGTGTGGGCGACCCCGCGAAGCTCGTGAACGAAGGCGACGAATTCGACGTCAAGGTGCTCGAGGTGGGCACCCGCGAGGGCGGGAAGTCCAGACTCGGTCTCTCGCGCAAGGCGCTGCTCGAAGCGCCGCCGCAGGCGCCCCGCCCTCCTCGGCCGGAGCACGCGGGTCCCCGAGGCGACCGACCCCGAGGGGATCGACCCCGCGGCGACGGTCCGCGCGGCGATCGCCCCCGGCCGGGGCCCGACGCCGGCCCTCGGCCGCCCCGCGAAGGCGGCGAGGCGCGTCCCGCAGGTGAGGGCGGCGAAAATCGACCGCCCCGCGAAGGCGGCGACAACCGCCCGTCCGGCGACCGCGGTCCGCGTCCGCCCCGCGAAGGCGGCGACAACCGCCCGTCCGGCGACCGTGGTCCGCGACCGCCCCGTGAAGGCGGCGACAACCGCCCGTCCGGCGACCGTGGTCCGCGTCCGCCCCGGGACGGCGGCGACAACCGGGGCCCGCGCGAGGGCGGCCAGCGCCCGCCCCGCGACGGCGGCGACAACCGGCCCCCGCGCCGCGACGACCGGCCCGCGGCCTCCTCGGCGCCCTCGGGTGACCGGTTCGGCAGCGAGGGCAAGCTCAGCCTCGGCGAAATGCTCCTGGCGAAGCTCCGGGAGCAGGAAGCCGCCCGAAAGGGCTGAGCGGGTCGCCCGAAGGCGACCCTCGGAGAGGTCGCCGGGCGAGCGCCGCTCACCAGTAGGACGCGCGCACCCGGACGTCGCCCTCGACCCGGACCAGGCAGGCGATGCGCTGGTCGGCGACCTGCGCGTCGGGGCTCAAGCGTGCGAGCAGCGCGGCTTCGGCGGCGTCCACCGCGGACGCGGCGCCCCACACCTGGAGCCGACAGCTCACGCACACACCCAGGCCGCGGCACGCGTAGCCGATCGGGCGGCGCGCGGCGAGGATGGCCGCCAGCAGCGGAGTGCCCGCCCGGACCTCGAGGACCGCCCCATCGGGCTCGAAGGTCACCAGGGCCATTGAGAGGCCCGGTGGCTTCGCCCATGATGCCGCGCCATGTCGAACGCTGCCGATTCGGCCCGCGCCGCTGGGCGGGGCTTTCTGGTCATCACCGGGGCGAAGCTCTGGTTCATGGTCGGGGGTGCGCTGATCGGGTTGGGCCTGCCGTACCTCGTGGGCGCGGCCGGCTACGGCAAGTATACCGACGTGAACAACTCGCTGGGCCTGTTCAGCATGGTCATGGTCACCGGCGTCACCCAGTCGGTGTCTCGGTTCGTGAGCGCGGCGCCCGAGCGGGCGGGCGGGACACTCCGGCGGTCCTTGCTCGGCATCGGGCTTTTGGGCGGCTTGTTGGCGCTGCTGGGCTTCACCCTCGCCCCGGACATCGCCGACGCCCGGGGCGATGCCCGCCTGACCGACGCCTACCGCTGCGCCGCGGTCGTCGTCTTCGCCTACGGGCTCTATGCCGCGCTCATCGGCTCGCTCAATGGTCGACAGCTCTTCGTGCGCCAGGCGCTCTTCGACGTCGCCTACACGACGCTGAAGGCCACGCTGGTGCTCGGGGGCGCTTGGTATGCGCTGCGCGCCGCGGGTCCGCAGGCGTTCTGCATTCCGCCCACCTGCGCGGACGGGGGTCTGCCGGATCCGGACGCGCTCGGCAGGGCGATGACCGCGGTCTTCGGCGGCTTCGCGCTCGCGTCGGTCCTGATCCTGCTCGCGGCCGGGGCACGGGTCGGTCGCGGCCTGGAGCCCGGCCCCGCGGCGCCGGGGCTCGCCGCCTTCGCGTTACAGGTCATGGCGTCCCAGCTCGTCTTCCAGCTCATCTTCCGCCAGGACGTGCTCCTCATCCCGCCCATCGCCCAGGGTGAGCTGGCCGAGGTCGTCCGGCGCTTCACCCCCGCGGAGACGGACGTCGTGCTGGGGCACTACGGCCTCGCGGCCTCCCTCGCTCGACTGCCGTGGCAGGCGACGCTGGCGATCACCTTCGTCGTCTTCCCGATGGTGAGCGCGGCGACCTTCTCCGAGGACCGCGAACAGGCGCGCGCTTATGTCCGCCAAACGCTCCGCTACTCGCTCGTCCTCATCTCGGCCGCGGCCGTCGCCCTCGTGGCCGTGCCGACCTTGATCGTGGACGGGGCGTGGAACGTGGACTTCGAACCCGCGGCCATCGCCCTGGCGGTGCTCGCGCCGGCGTATGTGTGCTTCGCGCTGTTCAACATCATGAACACCGTGCTCACGGCGTCGGGACGTGCCGGCACGGTCCTCGGCATCAGCGTCGTGACGGCGCTCGCGGCGTTCGCGAGCTACGCGCTCCTGCTGCCGGGGGCCGAGGACGCCGACGCCCTGCTGCGCCGTGCAGGCCTCGCGACGCTCGTGCCTTTCGCCCTGGGGCTCACCCTCTCGGGGGCCGCGCTCTGGCGTCAATACGGCGCGCCCCTCCCCGCCGCGACCGTGGTCCGCGTGCTGGGCCTCGGCGCCGTCCTGTGCGCCCTCGGGCGTCTCGCGCCGCCGGTGGCGCAGGTCGTCGAGCAGCTCGCCCCGGGCGGCGGGAAGCTCGCGCGGGTCGTGGGACTCGGCTACGGTGGCGGCATGGCCGTCCTCGTCGCCGCGCTCTTCGTCGCTCTGCTCGTGCTCACGCGAGAATTCGGCCCCGAGGACCGGGCTCGCTTCGCGCGTGTGCTCGGCCGAAAGCGCGCCTCGTGAGCCTGCGCGCGCCGAGTCGCCGCGCAGCGCTCCAGTCGCTCGGCCTTTTCGCCGCGCTGCTCCTCGTCGGCTGTGCGGGGCGTCCGAGCACGCCGTCGAACACACTCCTCGACGCGCTGCGGTCCTTTCACGCGCATCTTCAGTGGGAGAACTACGGCGCGGCGATCAGCCAGGTCGACCCGAGCTACCGCCCCGCGTTCACCACGCTGATCCGCGCTCAGGGCAAGCTCACGGAGTGGGAGATCGGGGCCGTGGACCTGCCCGAGCCGCCGGGGGACGCCGCGACGGTCCTGGCGCGCTGGTCAGGCTACCGTATGCCCGACCTCACGGTCCGCACCGGAGTCTGGCGTGAGTCGTGGCGCCGCAAGGGCGAGGTGTGGACCCTCACGATGCTGGAGCCGGTCGAGCAGGGTCTCTGACCCTACGGCGCCGCGCCGATCAGAACGGGATCGGGTCGTCGTCGAAGCCCGGACCGGCGTCTCCGCCGCCCCCGGCCCCACCGCCCGCGCCGCCGCCGCCACCGCCCCAGCCGCCGCCGCCACGGCCGCCGCCGCCGGCCCCGCCGCCGCCGGCCCCGCCGCCGCGATTGCCGCCGCCGCCGCCGCGCCAACCGCCGCCGCTTCCGCCGCCGCCGCTTCCGCCGCCGCCGCTTCCACCGCCGCCGCCGCCGCCGCCCTCACCGCCGCCCGCACCACCGCCCAGGAAGGTGACCTTGTCGGCCTGGACCTCCCAGACCTTGCGGTTCACGCCTTCCTTGTCGGTGTACTCGCGGGTCCGGAGCGCACCCTCGACGTAGACCGAGCGGCCCTTCGCCAGGTACTGACCGCACAGCTCCGCGGTCTTGCCCCAGACGTTGATGGAGTGCCACTCGGTGCGCTCCTGGCGCTGGCCCTCCTTGTCGGTCCACTGCTCGGACGTCGCGATCCGCAACGTCGCGACCGCTTGACCGCTCTGGGTGTAGCGCACCTCCGGGTCCTGCCCGAGGTTGCCGACGAGAATCACCTTGTTGACCGAAGCCATGCCTTCGACCTCCTGTTGAGCCGCGAACCTTGCTCCCCGACCACCCGGGGCGTCAACGGCGGCTGTTCCAAGTCTTGTTTCGGACGGAGCGGGCGATTGTCGCGCAGTTTTTCTCTATACTGCTCGACCCATGAGCGCTGGCGGTTCGACTCGATTCATCAGGCATGCGGTCACGCTGAGCGACGTCGACGAGGACGCTCATCGGGTCATCCGCCGATTGCACCAAACCGGCTACGAAGCCTTTCTGGTCGGCGGGAGCGTGCGCGACCTGCTGCTCGGCAAGCGCCCCAAGGACTTCGACATCGTCACCGGAGCGATGCCGCAGGAGGTTCGGCGCATCTTTCGGAACTGTCGGCTGATCGGCCGGCGCTTCCGCCTGGCGCATCTGCTGTACGCGGACGGCAAGGTCCTCGAGGTCGCGACCTTTCGCGCCGAGCCCTACGACCTGGGTGAGGGCGAGGCCGAC
Organism: Bradymonadia bacterium; assembly: GCA_049318805.1. GTDB lineage: Bacteria > Myxococcota_A > Bradymonadia > UBA7976 > UBA1532 > CANLBD01. The sequence goes on along the minus strand of JBMOFP010000101.1, from coordinate 10,519 downwards.
CTCATCACGGACGACAATCAGTTCGGCACGCCGGAGACCGACGCGCGTCGGCGTGACTTCACCGTGAACGCGCTCTTCTACGATCCCGAGAAGGGCGAGGTCATCGACTACGTGGGGGGTCTTGACGACCTGAAGGCGCGCATTCTGCGCACCATCGGCGATCCCGTCGTCCGCTTTCGTGAGGACCCGGTGCGGATGCTCCGCGCGGTCAAGTTCACGGCGCGCACGGGCTTCACGCTGGGGGAGCCCGAGCGTCGTGCGATTCGGGCGGAGCGGCGACAGCTCCGCAAGGCCGCCATCCCGCGCCTCTACGAAGAGATCCTCCGCATGCTCTGGGGCGGCGCCGCGGCCCACTCCTTCGAGCTGATGGACGAGCTCGGGCTCCTCGAAATCCTGCTGCCCGAGGTCTCGGCCTGGCTCTCGGGCGGCGGTGGCTCGGAGCGCGACGCCAGCGCGCGCCTGCGCTCGCTCCTCGAGGCTGTCGATGAGCACTGCGGCGGGCGCCCGCGCCTCGAGAACGGGGTGCTGCTGTCGGCCCTGCTGTGGCCGTTGTTCTCGGACCTGCTCGACGGGATGCCCCGCGAGCCCGATCCCGCGACCCTGAAGAAGTTGACGGAGGAGCTGGTGGCGCCCGCGGCGCTGCGCCTCCGAATGCCCCGACGCGACGTGAGCCTGCTCGTCGCGGCGCTGGAGCTCCAGCTCCGCATGCCCCACGTGCAGCGCAAGAAGTCCGCGCGTTTCGGGCTGGCGCGCCACCCCGGCTTTCCGGCCGCGCTCGACCTGCTCGCGCTCCGCACCGACGCTCACGGTCTCGACACCCACGACCTCGCGGACTGGCAAACACTGCGAGACGTGCCGAGGGATCGAGACGACGCCTTCGAGAAGCGCAGGTCGGGTCCGCCCCAGGGTCAGAACCCGCGGCACCGTGCCCGCGGCGGCCCGCCCGCCTTCGCCGGCCGTCGCTGACCGCGTCGCCGAACGACCCTCAGAGCGCGGCGAGCACCCGCTCGGCGTGGCCCGTCGGATCCACGTCCGGGAAGACGCTCGTGATCACGCCGTCCTTCACGATGAACGTGGTCCGTGCGATGCCCTCGTAGGTCTGGTCGCGCCAGCGCTGGAGCCCCCACACGCCGAAAGCGTCGCAGAGCCGGTGCTCGGGATCGGCGAGCAAGGGATGGTTCAGGCTGTACTTGTCGCGGAACCGCACGTGGCTGGCTTCGTCATCGGCGCTGATGCCGAGGACCGAAGCGTTGCGCTCCGCGAACGCCTCGAGGCCGTCCCGAAAGGCGCACGCTTCTCGTGTGCAGCCAGGGGTGTCGTCCTTCGGGTAGAAGTAGAGCACCACCGTTCGGCCGCTGAGGTCGGCCTCGGTCCAGGTGCGACCGTGGTCATCCCGCAGACTGAAGGCCGGCACCCGGTCTCCCACGGCGAGCAAGGGCATCGAGTCGCTCAACCCGCGAGCAGTCGAATGGCGATCTGACCCGAGATGTTCGCCTGGGCGAGCACCGAGATGTTCGCCTGGCCCAGGATGCGCGAGCGCACGAGGTTCGCCGCCTCCTGGCCGAAGTCCGCGTCCGAGATGCGGCTGTTGGCCGCGCTCAGGTTCTCCGAGGCGGTGGACAGGTTGCCGATGGTGCTCTCGAAGCGGTTCTGCAGCGCTCCGTAGCGAGACCGGGTCGCGGAGACCTGCCCCAGCGCGCGGTCCACGGTCTCGAGGGCGTTGTTCGCGCCCTCGACGCTCGAGACGTCGATGTCCCGCACGGAACTCGACGGCTGCACGCCGACGAGGCCGCTGGCGAAGCCCGCGTCCCCTGCGGCGGTGCCGCCAATCTGGAACTGCCGGTCGCTGGTGAGCGTCACGTTGCCGGTCGTCGTCCCGCTGGAGAAGCCCGTGATGGCGCCCGCGTTGCCGGTGACCTGGACGTCGATGTTCCGGCCGTCCTGACCCCGCAGCACGAGGCCGCCGCCCGCGTCCCGCTCGGCCGTGACCCCCGTCTCGTCGCTCGCGGCGTTGATGGCCTCTTCGAGGTTGTTGCCCGCGTCGCCTGCGGAGACGTCGATGCCCGTGATGGCCTCGCCGTTGATGATGAGCTGGTTGCTCGAGTCGAGTCGGCCGCCTTGTACGTCGCCGCCCGTGACCTCCGCCGCCTCGGCGGTCGCGCGCACGCCGGTCTGGGCCGCGCTGTCGTTGATGGCCCGGGCCACCGACGTCGCGCTCCCGAGCGCGTTGGCGGTGGACGCCGAGTCGTCGGTCGCGGTCGTGGCCCGAATGTCGACGCCGTTGATGCGCAACTCGCCCGACTGCAGCCCGGTCGCGCTGATCGCCCCGCCCTGCACGGTCGCGGCGCGGCCGAGTGACTTGGAGCGTGCATCGACCCCCGGCACCGAGACGGTCTCGTTCGCGTTTGCGCCGACCTGGAAAGACTGCGGCCCGGCCGAACCGTCGAGGAGCTTGCGGCCGTTGAAGGTCGTCGTCTCACCGATGCGGTCGAGCTCGTCCTGGAGCTGCGAGACCTCGGACTGGATCGCGTCCCGGTCTGCGTCGGAGAGCGTGCCGTTGGCGGCCTGGACCGCCAGCTCGCGAATGCGCTGGAGCGCCTCTCCGGAGTTGCCGAGCGCGGCGTCGGCGGTCTGCGTGAGCGAGACGCCGTCGCTCGTGTTCCGAATCGCCTGATTGAGCCCGCGAATCTGCGCGCCGAAGCGGCTCGAGATCGAGAGGCCCGCCGCGTCGTCGGCGGCGGAGTTGATGCGCAGACCGCTGCTGAGTCGCTCGAAGGCCTTCGACAGCAAGCCCTGGTTGCGTCGCAGGGCGTTGAGCGAGTTGAGCGAATCGGTGTTTGTGTTGGTCCGGATGGCCATGGGCGCACCTCGACCGCTGTTGCGGTTGATGAGCCTCTATTATCGGGCCGGATACACCAAAACTCAAGATCGACCGGAGATCCGAATCCTGAAGGGGAGTTTTTGAAAATGCACTTCGAGACCCCGCTGCTGCGCGGCCGATTCGAGCGCCGGTACAAGCGCTTCTTCGCGGACGTGACCCTCGACACCGGGGAGTCCGTCGTCAGCCACTGCGCCAACAGCGGCTCCATGAAGGGGTGCCTCGAGGCGGGTTGCGAGGCCTGGGTCTCCCGGGCCGCCGATCCGAACCGAAAGCTGGCCTACTCGCTCGAGCTCCTGAGGCCCTACGGCGCGCTGTGCCTCGTCAACACCGCCCGACCGAACGCGCTCGTGCACGAGGCCGTCGTCGCCGACTCGATCCCGGAGCTGGCCGGCTATGCCGAGGTGCGTCGCGAGGTGAAGTACGGGGACGAGGCCTCGCGCATCGACCTCTTGCTGCGCGCGCCGGACCGCCCCGACTGCTACGTGGAAGTGAAGAGCGCGACCATGGGTGTGGGCGGGGGCCTCACGCGGTTCCCCGACGCCGTGACGACCCGAGGCACAAAACACCTGCGTGAGCTCGCGGCCATGGTCCGGCAGGGCCACCGCGCCGTGCTCCTCTTCTGCGCGAGCCGGGACGACACCCTGGCCGTGGAGCCCGCCGACGACCTGGACCCAGAGTACGGTCGCACGCTGCGGGCCGTGGCCGAGGCTGGGGTCGAGGTGCTGGCGTATCGGTGGTCACTCAGCCCCACGACCCTCGAGCTCGGGGCCCGCGTACCGGTCCAGCTGTAGACGCGACCAGGGGGCGTCCGGGCCGAGCGACAACACCGACACGGAGGCGCCGGCCTCGACGGCGGGGGCGTCCGGGCGCCGGACGATGAGCGCGTCGGCGCCGGCCAGGCTGGTGAGCGCGCCGCTCGACTGGTTGCGTCGGGCGTCGACGCGGGGTGCCCCCGAGGGGTCGTGGTCGAGGCGGGCCCGCAAGTACTCGGCGCGCCGACCGGTCGCGGGGAGCGCATGCACCACCGGCACCAGAGCCGGGCGGCGGAGCACGCGGTCGTGGCCGAGAAGCCGGAGCAGCACGGGCCGCACGAAGAGCTCGAAGGTCACCAGCGCGCTCACGGGATTGCCCGGCAAGCCGAAGACATGACGCGCCCCGACCCGACCGTAGAGCAGCGGTTTGCCGGGCTTCAGCGCCACCTTCCAGAAGCCCAGCGTGTCGGCACAGCGCGCCGCCAGCGCCGGACCCATGTGGTCGTGGTCGCCGACGCTGACGCCGCCGGTCGTCACGAGCACATCGGCCGACAAGGCCTCGTCCACGGCACGCGCGGTGGCGGCCCGGTCGTCGACGACGCGCGGCAGGACCCGCGGCACCCCGCCCGCTTCTCGAACGGCCGCGGCCAGCGCCCAGGCGTTGCCGTTGACGACCTGCCCGCGACCGGGCGGGCCGCCGCCCGGCTCGATGAGCTCATCTCCGCTCGACAGCAGAGCGACCGTCGGGCGGCGATGCAAGGGCGCGGTGAGCACCCCCTGGGCGAGGAGCACGTTCAGGTCCGCGGGTCGAAGCGCGTGCCCGGCGTTGAAGAGCGTTTGGCCGGCGGCCACGTCCGAGGCGCGGCGACGGACGTTCTCGCCCGCCGTGACGGTGGCTCGGAGGCGCACCCTCGGCGCGTCGCCGGACGGCTCGAGCACCTCGGTGTCCTCCTGGAGTACGACGGCGTCGGCCCCCGAGGGCAAAGGGGCCCCGGTGAAGATCCGGGCGACGGTGCCCGCCGGCAGCGTGACGAGGTCCCCCCGACCGGCCGGCACGTGCACCGCAACGGGGTAGGTCTGGTCGGCTTGGAGAGCGTCGGCGCGCACCGCGTAGCCATCCATCGCGGAGAGCGCGTCGGCGGGCACGTCCCACGCGGCCCGGAGGGGTTCGGCGAGGACGCGGCCGCCGAGGTCGACCTCCAGCAGCGCGACCTGTTCGGCCGGGAGCGGGTGGGCATGCTCGAGGACCCGACGGACCGCCTCGTCGACGGGGATGAGCGACAAAGGGACCTCCACAAGCGCCTGGGCTGCTACGCTCTCGGCGTCGGCGAGACGGGGCACACGCCGCGCATCGTTCTCGGATGCCCCCGGAGTAACACAGGTTGAGTCACGACATCCTGCTCGCCCCGCCCGACGCCGGCCACACCCTCTCCGACGCGGCTTTGCGCGCCTTCGTGCGCGACCTGGCCTCCCGCAGGCTTTTGGTGCCCGTCGCCGAGGCCGTCGCGTCGACGTGGGTGATGCTGGAGTTCGAGCCGGGCGTGGATGCGCATCAGCTCTTCGACGAGGGGGCCGCGCCTCCCGAGGCGGCCTTCGTTCGGGCGCAGCTGCGCATCGGTGAGCGCGCCGCGGAGCGGCCCTTCGGCGATGGGCCGCCGACTCGTTTCGCGTTCGCGCTCTACGGGGCTCGACGCGACCACCTGCACGGGGCGGTCCTCCAGCGCCTTCGAGAGTCGCTGAACCTACGGCTGGAAGCCTCGGCGCGCCCGTCGGCGCCTTGGCCCGCGCTGCCGGAGGTGCCCGCCGACGAGGTGCCGCCGCCCGCCCCGAAGCGCGCGGAGCCCAAGGCCGGACGCATCGGCACACACATCGAAGAGTTCTGACCCATGGAGGCCGTGTCGAGCGCTGCGCTCTGGGGGCGTGTCGCCCTGGGCGCCGTGCTCGTGGCGTGCACGCCGGCGTTCGTTTTCGCGCCCCTGCGCGGCGACGAGACGGTGATGTCTTTCCCGCTGCACGGTGTGTGGCTGGCCTTCCACGAGGCGGGGCACCTGCTCTTCGGGCTCTTCGGCCGGACCCTGGGGGTCGCCGGGGGCACGCTGATGCAGTGGCTCATGCCCGTGGCGGTGATGGTCTCCTTCGCGCGTCGACTCGACCCGTTCGGTGTCGCGATCGGCGCCTGGGGGCTCGGGGCGAGCGTGCTCGACGCGGCGCCGTATCTCTTCGACGCGAGCCTCGGTGAGCAACCGCTCCTGGGCGGGGTCTTCGGGGCCGAGCACCCGGAGGTGCACGACTGGATGGTCATGCTGCGCTGGGTCGGCGCGCAGAATCACGCACAGCTCCTGGCGAAGGTCATGCACGTCGCAGGCGCGCTCGTGATGGTCGGCGCGATCGCCCTCGGTGCCTGGGCGCTGAAGCAGATGCGCGTCGACCCCGATCGGGTGTTCTGAAGACCCGGTGTGCGCGTATCAGCGCTGCAGGATCTTGCGCGCCTCTTCGACCACGGTCGACGCCGTCACGGGCTGCGCCGCCTGCTCCGGCGACGGGACCAGCACGCCCCGCTGCACCGCGGGGCGCGCGGCGATGGTCTCGACCCAGCGCTCCAGATGGGGCACACCTTCGAGGGTGACCCCGGACCAGGCGTAGGTTCGGACCCAGGCGAAGTGGGCGATGTCGGCGATGGTGTAGTCCGGACCGGCGAGGAACGCCGACTCGGCCAGCCGAGCGTCCAGCACCCCGAAGAGGCGCCGCGTCTCGTTCTGGTAGCGTTCGACGACCGCGGGCAGACGCTCCGGCCAGTAGCGGTGAAAGACGTTGGCCTGCCCCATCATCGGGCCGATGCCGCCCATCTGGAACATCAACCACTGAAGCGCGACGCTGCGGGCCCGGGGCTCCGTCGGCCAGAGTCCGCCGGCCTTCTCGGCGAGGTAGACGAGGATCGCGCCGGACTCGAAGACCGCGAAGTCTTCGGCGTCGTGGTCGACGATCGCGGGGATCCGACCGTTGGGGTTGATCCGCAGAAACCACGGCTGCTTCTGCTCGCCGCTGCCGAGGCTGATCGCTCGGACCTGGTAGGGCAGGCCGAGCTCTTCGAGCGCGACCGAGACTTTGACGCCGTTCGGCGTGGGGGCCGTGTAGAGGGTGATCATGGTGGGTCCAGAGGAAACACATACGCGGCGCCGTAGTCGAGGCTGACACCGCTGGCTTCGGGCGCGCCGACGACGATCCAACGTCGGCCGTGACCGAGACCCGCGGCGAGGAACTCACCGTTCCTGGACAGCACACGCCCGGTCTCGCCGCCGAGCACGACGGTCGGGGTCGAGGGCAGCACGCCGGCCTCGGGGCAGAAGACCTTGACCGCGCCGCTTCGAGCCACACCCGTCACGTCGGAGACGGGCGCGCCCACGGCGAGGCAGCTCGCTTCGTCGGGGGTGCGTCCCGGCACCCAGGCGACGGAGAAGCCGAATCGCTCTCCGTTCACCGTGCCGCGGAGCAGCAGGTTCGGGCCCGCTTCGACGAAGTTGCGCGCCGTCACGAGCGGCGCGATGCCCACGTAGGGCTCGTAGACGAGGCGAGCGAGGAACGCGCCGGGCACGACCCACACACCGCCGACGGTGTTGGGGCCGTTCACGAGGTTGATGGCCCCGATGGCCAGGTCCGGGCGGCCGTCGAGGTCGTAGTCCCCGCCGCCGGCCAGGGAGAAGCCCGCATTCACGTTGCGCTCATTGGGCACCAGCGTCGCGAAGGTCGGGCCCGCGGGGCAGCCCGGCCCGCCGAAGCCTCGAAAGATACGAACCGCGCCCTGGAGCGTGAGCCCGTTGTAGGTCTCGCGCGGCGTCGCGACCGCGAACTCGTCGCATCCGTCACCGTCGACGTCCCCGATGCCGGTGACGGCCCGGCCGAGGTTGTCGTCCTGCGTGAGGCCGAAGCCCTCGAGCACCGTCGGGCAGACGTACTCCGGCGCGGCACCGCGTGCGGCGCGACCCAGCAGGAGCTGGAAGGCGCCGACGTTGTTGATCGGAAGCCCGTTGGGCCCGACGGGGTTGTCCCACTGGTCCGCGCCGACGAGGACGTCGCTGCGTCCGTCGCCGTTCGCGTCGAACTGCCCTGCGAACGCCTGCGGTCCGCCGCTCCGTAGGGTCGGGAACCATCCGAAGTTGGGTGTGGCGTCGATGGGGTTGCCGAGGCGTCCGCGCCAAATGTGCACGGCCCCCGTATCGCCCAGGGCGCCGAGGCAGGCGGCGTCGGCCACGAAGCCGGGTGGGGCGGCCGCGGGCCGGTCGTCGGCCCGGGCGAAGACGGCGAGGTCCGAGAGCCCGTCTCCGTCGAAGTCACCCACGTTCGCGAGGAGGCCGCCGAGCTGGTCCGAGCCGCTGTGGCCCGGGAAGCCCTGCAAGGTCCGCGTGGGTTGCGACTGGGGCCCGTCGGGGCGCAACGCGTGCAGGTAGGCGAGCCCCGCCGTGATGCCCTGAGTGAACGTATCTGCGCCCAGGACCCCGACGACGATCTCGGGATTGCCGTCCCCGTCGACGTCGTCGTTGAAACCGACGGCGCGACCGACCTCCGCGCCGCTGGCCGGCCAGGGATGAGAGAGCAGCGCGGTGATTCCGGGCACGGCGCCGCCCAGGACCACCGGGAGCCCCACCTCGTAGCCTTCCTCGGGGGCGCGGGCGATGTACGCGAAGAGCTCAGGCAGCCCGTCGCCGTCGTGGTCTCCGACCGGCGTCACCGCGGAGGCGAGCCGCTCGTCGCGGTTCCGACCCGCGAAGGTCCGGACCGGCGGGAGCGCCGGCATCTCGAGCGGGCGACCCGCGTAGACCTGGACGAGGCCGACGTCGGCCGTGCCGTTCGGGAGCTCGTCCCGCCAGTCGCTCGAGATCAGGTCCGGGTGCCCGTCGCCGGTGGCGTCGGCGATGGCGACCCACAGGCCCGAATTGTCCGCGGCGCCGTTGTGCTCGTAGGTCCAGTTCGCCATCTCGGCGGTCTCGAGGGTGTTTGGGGCCGGGAAGGGCCCGCCGCGGAAGATACGCACGGCCCCGTGGTTGTCGTTTCGACCGGCGACGAAGTCGTGATTCGGTTGGCCCACCGCAAGGTCGGTGTACCCGTCGGCGTCCAGGTCGCCCGTGGCGATGACCCGGCCGAAGTTGCTGTCGGGGTCGAACTCGGCGCTTGCGGTGATGAAGCGCGCGAGGGCGGGGTCGAGGCCGCCGGGACCGACGTCGTTCGGCCGCATGCCGCGAAGGATGGCCACGGCCCCATCGGCGGTGCGCGGCAGGTTGTGCGCGTAGTTCAAGCCCGGTGTCGCCACGTCGCACAGGCCGTCGCCGTCGAAGTCGCCGGTGGCGATGAGGTTGCCGAAACGCGGGTTCACGGAGTAGCGCGTGCCGCCGCCACCGTCGGGCGTGCGGAGCACGATGCGCTGGTCGGCCTGGGCGAGGAAGCCGTCGGCGTAGCCCAGATGCACAAAAACGCCGCCCTGGTCGGTGATGTTGGGATTGACGGTGATGTCGTCGAGACCCGGCGCACCGACGACCAGGTCCTTCAGGCCATCGCCGTTCACATCGCAGACGCCGATGCCTTGCCCGAATCGGTCTCCACCTCGAGGCGACGCGAGGGTGAAGGCGGGGTTCTGGTCGAAGAACGCTCCCCGCACACCCCGATAGACGAAGACGACCCCCCGGTCGGCCCCGCCGAGGTCGCCGACCGGCGCGCCGATGAAGAGGTCCACGAGGCCGTCGTCGTCGTAGTCGGCCAGGGTGAGGCCGCGGCCGAACTCATCGCGCCGGTCCAGGCCCGAGAAGACCCGGACCGGGACCGGGTCCATCCCGTCCGCACGTCCGCGGTAGACCATCACCGAGCCTGAGCCGAGGCCGGCGTGGTCGGCCTCTTGGATACCGAGCACGACGTCGAGGAAGCCGTCCCCGTCGATGTCGGCCGCCTTCGGGAGCAATGGGTAGAAGGTGTTGTCGCCGGTGCGCAGGACCGGCGTCTCGAGGGGCGCGGCGACGTGCACGGGCACGTCGACGCGGTCTCCGGTGAAGTGGTCCGTGAAGTGGACCACGACCTCGCCCGGCGCGACGCCGTGCAGGAGGCCATCGCGGTAGTCGACGGAGACGATGGGGGCCGGGTCGTCGCCCGCGTCCTGGCCCGCTGCACCGCCCGCGGCGTCGCCGAGGTCGCCGTCGAGCGCGGCGTCGGGTGCTCCGGCGTCGGCCGGCGCGTCGGGCACGTCGGGCAGGCCGACCTGCTCGATCTCCACGTCGAGCACACCCGAGCCGCCGCGAAACACGGGGCGAAAGGTCGCCCCGACGGGGAGGCCAATGCGGGACGGCTCGGGGCGAAGGGTCGCACCGGCGAGCACGTCGACGAGTACGGTGGTCCGCTCGCCGGTCTCCAGATCCGTCACGTTGACGACGTCACGGCCGTTGACCGGGCCGGCCAGATAGGTGCCCGCGAGGTCGACGCGGCCTGCGCTGCGTGAGCCGACACCGAGGGCGAACTCGACGGCGCCCGAGCCGCCTTGGACCTCGAATCGGAGCACCTGACCTGGACGCACCTCGGCCCCGCGGGGCTGGATGTCCAGAGGCGGGACAACGCGGACCTGCGCCTCGGCCGACCCTTCGCAGCCCCGGTCGACGACCCGCACGACGTCGACGGTCGAGTCGACCTCACCGGAGAGGTAAGCCCCCGTGAAGGCGTTGATGATCGCGCCGGATGCGTTCTGGGCGAGCTCGAAGGTGTAGTCCCCCGTGCCGCCCTCGGCGTGGAAGACCCGCAGGTCGAACGCGAGGACGGCGGGACCTGTGGGGGAGATCGACAGCGGAGGGTCGCACGGGGGCGGACCTGGCGGCACGTCCGGCGGCAGCACGGCGTCGACGATGGCCGCGTC
>JBMOFP010000100.1:0-23066 GCA_049318805.1 Bradymonadia bacterium | reverse complement strand
TTTTCCAAAGCCTCGATGATTCCGCCGGGCCGTCCTGGCCCGGGCAGGCTGCTTTGTCAGCAGCCTGCTAAGGCGTGCAGTAGCCGATGCCGTCGATCCCTTCGACGCCGCCCGAACACGTTGTGCCGGCCGCGCAGGGGACAAAGTCGTCGCAGAGCACCCGGCATCGGGGGCCCTGGCCGTCGATGAGGCAGCCGGATCCGCGCCCACACGGCGCTTCCGGACCACAGGGGTCTTCCGGCGCGGCCTCGCCACTTCGAACGCAAGTCGGGAAGGGGAGCGGTGGTGAGAGGCCGCAGTGCGTCGGTTCGGGGCAGTCGGTCGCCGCGCTGAGGCGACACGGCTCGGCGCAGAGGCCCCAGCGCTCACCGAGGGCCCAGGTACACACCCCACCGCCGGCGCAGTCGACGTTCTCGAGCGCGCACACGCGCAGGCAACGCACGACGCCGTCGATCTGGGCGCACGCCTCACCCTCGGCGCACGAGCGTGCGGTGCACACGGCGCCTGGAGCCACGACCTCGGGCGCAAGGCAGAGGGTCACGTCGTCCGTGGTGACTCGACAGACCTCGTCGTTCCCGCAGCCCGTGTTTTGGGTGGGGTCGCACACGGTCGGCGGCGCGCCGTGCACGACGCTCTCGCAGGCAGCGACGAGCAGGATCACCGCGCACTCAACCGGTCGCATCGGTGCCGCTTTCCAGGCTGTCGCGCGCTCTGGCCACCCAGCCTTCGTCCAGCGCCAAACGGAGCCCGTCCAGTCGCACGATCGGCGAGATCGGCAAGAGCGCATTGGTGGCGAAGACGCCCTTGGCACCCACCAGCGCGGCGAGGGTCAGCGGTCGCTCCTCCGGTGTGCAACCGAGCGCTTCGGCACACCGCAAGAGGCGCGCTCGCGCCGTTCCAGGCAGTATCCGGCCGTCGCAGGGTGGCGTGACGAGGGTGTCTTCGAACAGGGCGAAGATGTTCCAGGTCGCGCCCTCGAGCACGTGCCCCGCCTCGTCGACGTAGAGGGGCTCCAGGGGATGCGCCCTTCGTTGGGCCCAACGATGACCGAGGGCGCTCGTGACCTTGAGGGCACTCCAAGGCGTGCAGGTCGCGGCCAGCCTGCGCACCTCGAGACCGCGCCTTCGCGTCGCCATGGACGGCGACATGGGCGCGAGCCACGCGACGACATGTCCACCGGGGCGACTGGCCTCCCCCGAGGCCACCACGACGCGCAGAACGCCTTCGGCCATCGCCGCTGACGGCCGAAGCGCGTCCGCGATGCTCGCCAAGAGGTCGGTGCGCCGCGTCTCGAGTCCGAGGGCCGCGCAGGCGCCGAGGCAACGCCTGATGTGCGCCTCGAGCCCCACGGGAACGCCCTCGACCACACGGATCGTCTCGAAGACCCCGTCGCCCTGCCACAACCCGGAAGGCCACCGGCCCACGTCGAATTCGACGCGCGCGTCCGGGGACGGGGGCTCCTCGTCGGGCGCCCATGCAGGCGATTTCATCGTCGGAGGCTCGGGCAGGAAACGCGCGGTTGTGCGCCTTGTGAAGCGATTTCCGGGTTTGTACCATGCCGCGCCGGTTGAAGCCCCCCCGGTCGCGTCTCCCACCTGCTTGCGAGTGCCGCTCCATGGACAAAGACCTAGAATCCTACCGCCAGCAGCTCGAAGAGAACCCTCATGACCTCGAGGCGCTCGCGAGGTTGGAGGCCGAGCTCTACAAGCGGAACGACTTCGCGGGCTTGTCGGCGATCCACGCGGAGCGCGCACGGAACCTCCCGCCGTCCGAGGCCGACGAGGCGTGGCGCGCCTTCGTCCAGACCCTCGAGGACCGGGCCGCGATGGTCGGAGATCCGATCGTCGAGTCCGAAATCTGCCTGACGCTGGGACGCATCCACGAAGAGGTCCAGGGGCAGCACGAGCAGGCGATGATGCGCTATCAGCGCGCGTTCAAGCTCAATCCCCGTCAGGTCGAGGCGCTCCGGGCCGCACGCGCGGTCTACTGGGTCCAAGAGAACTGGCGTCTCGTCTTCCAGCTCTTCACGCTCGAGCTCCAGGTCACGACGGAGCCCACCGCGCAGGCGGATCTCTACTTCCAGATGGCCGAGGTCTGCGCCGAGCGACTCGGTGAGGCCCAGGACGCCGCGCTATGCGTCCGTTCGGCGCTCAAGCTCGTGCCGGACCATCCACGGGCCGGCGACTTCAAGGCGCTCGTCGACTCGGTGCACGGGCATGCGCAGGCGGAGATCGACGCGCTCCTCGCGCAGGCGGACGCCGCGAAGGACCCGCGACAGAAGGTCGCGGCGCAGCTCGCGGCCGCGGACGTCTGGATCCGGGAGGCGGCGGACGAGCCGCGGCTCGAGGCGTTGCTGCAGCAGATCCTGGCGACTGATCCCCGGAACGAGCAGGCCCGGGTTTTGTTGGAGCAGGTCTACGAAGCGGCGGGTCGTTGGCAGGACCTCTCGAAGCTGCTCGAGGCCCGTATCGAGGCCACGCCGCGCAAGCCGGATCGACTCGCGCTTTACCTGCGGATTGCCGAGCTCGCACGCGGTCCGATGAACGATCCCGAGGCCGCTGCGCGGGCCTATCGTGAGGTTCTGAACCTCGAGCCGGGCGAGTCCGTCGCGCTCAGCTTCTGTGTCGAGCACTACGGAGACGCCCAGCGCTGGGCCGACCTGGTCAGCATCTATGAAGCCGCCCTCCGCAGTCGAGCCCGCGCGGGCAGCGAGGGCGCGATGCTCGTTCAGATCGCGATGCTGCTCTGGAAGAAGGTCGGCGACCTCGAGCAGGCCGAGAACTACTTCAAGCGCATCAAGCTGAACGACCCCAAGAACCTGCCGATGCTCCAGTTCTACGCCGAGTACTACACGGCGCAAGCGGACTGGAAGAAGCTGATCGCCACGTTGACCGCGCGCCAGGCCGCCGAGGTCTCCGTCGAAGCCCGCATCGACATCGGTCTGAAGATGGCCCAGGTCGCCGAGCTCCAGCTTGACAATCCCGAGAAGGCGATCGACATCTGGAAGTCGATCCTCAAGCTCAAGGCGGACCATGACGTCGCCCGCGGCGCGCTGCGACGACTCTTCACGCAGACGCAGAAGTGGAACGCGCTGCTCGAGTTCCTGAAAGAGGACCTCAACCTCGTCGTGGGGGACGACGCGACGGCGCAGCGCGCCCGTGTCGAGATCTACCTCCGGATGATCGAGATCTATCGCGATCGCCTGAGCCTCGACGTCATGGTGGTCAACACCTACAACCTCGTGTTGCAGGCGGATCCGACCCACGTGGAGGCGCTCGACGCGCTGGAGGCGCGCTTCGAGGAGAGCGCTCGCTGGAACGACCTCATCGGGATTCTCAAGCGCCGCGCCGAGGCCGCGCGAACCGCCGACGACAACGATGCTTACATCGGTCATCAGCGTCGAATCGCTCAGCTTTGGATCGAGAAGTTCTCGAACCCGAATCAGGCGATCACCCACCTCGAGTCCATCCTCGAGCTGCGCCCGCAGGACGAGACGGCCATCGGCCAGCTCATCGAGATCTATCGACACCGGAAGGACTGGCGGCCGCTCTTCGCCATCTACCGACGTCAGCTGGACGTCCTCGAGGGTGCTGGGCGCGTCGAGCGCTTGACCGAGATGGCGAAGATCGCCGCGGAGCGCCTCGACGAGAAGGACGAGGCGATTGGCCTCTGGCGGGAGGTGCTCGTCGCCGATCCGCTCGCCGACAAAGCGTGGCAGTCCCTGGAACAGCTCTACCTGAAGACGGAGCGCTGGTCGGACCTGGCCCAGCTCTTCGCGGACCAGGCGAGCCGCGCGGAAGACCCCGCGCTGCGGATCGGCTGGCTCAAGCGACTGGGCAACGTGTACTCGGACCGGCTCCGCGACGAAGACCACGCCGCGGAGACCTGGCGCGCGGTTCTGCGGGCGTCGCCCGGGGACCTGCACGCGGAGAACTACCTGCGCGAGTTGCACCTGCGGCGTTCCGACTGGAACGCGCTCGAGTCGCTCTATGGCGAACGGGGCGACTGGGAAGGGCTCGTTCGGCTCCTCGCGGGCCGCGCCGCCGATGCGACCGAGGTCGCCGTCAAGGTCGAGCTCTACAAGCGCATGGCGCGCATCTGCCACCTCAACCTCGAGAACGAGTCCGCGGCCATCGAATGTTGGGAGCGCGTGCTGCGCGAAGATCCCACCCAGACGGATGCGGCCCGCACCCTCGCGCCCTACTACGTCCGCACGGAGCAGTGGGACGCGCTCGTCTACGTGCTGGAGATTCTCCTCGCCCACACGCCCGAGAACCCGGTCGAGCTCCTCGTCGACCTCGCGCAGGTTCACGAGCTGCGTCGGGGTGATGTGGAGCAGGCGTTCCTGTACTGGGCCCGCGCGCTGCAAAGCGCCCCCGAGCGGTTGGACCTCCTGGCCGAGGCCCGTCGAACGGCCGCGGCGACCCGCCGACAGGACGCGCTGTGCGACCTGCTCGGAGCGCTCTGCGACACGGTGGACGACGCCGAGGTCGAGGTCCGGTTTCGCGGTGTTCTGGCCGAGATCTGCGCCGACGATCTCGGGCGTTTCCCCGAGGCCGCCGTGCACCTCGAGCGCGTACGAGCGCTCTCCGGGGACACGGACGGCGTGCTCGAGGCCCTGGGCGCGCTCTATCAGCGGCTCGCTGCCTGGGATGAGCTGCTGGGCATCTACGGCCGACAGTTCGAGCGGGCCGAGGCGCCGGACGAGCAGGCACGCATTCTCGCCGAGATGGGACGCCTCCACGAGACCGTGCGGGAAGACGCTCCCGCGGCCCAGCGCGCCTACGAACAACTGCTCGACCTGGCACCCCGCAACCTCGAAGCGGTCCGGGGCCTGCAACGCCTCGCCGAGCGGGGCGGGGACCTGGGTGCGTTGGTCGGACATCTCGACGCCGAGCTCGCGCTGACGTCGGAGCCCCTCGAGGTGGCGTCGCTTCAGTACCGGGCCGGGCAACTCGAAGAGCGCCTCGGCCGAACGGCGGACGCCCTCGGACGATACGAGCGAGTGCTCACCCAGGTGCCCGACCACCCGGGCGCGGTCACGTCCCTGGAGAACGCGCTGACGGGCCCACTCTCGGCTCGGGCGGCGCAGATTCTCGAACCCCACATGCGCCTCTTCGAGCGCTGGCCCGGACTCCGACGTGTCCTCGAGCTGCAGGTCCAAGGCAGCACTGATCCGTCTTTCCGCGCTCGACTCCTGCGCGAGGTCGCAACCCTGCGCGAGGGGGTGCTTGCCGACGCGAGTGGAGCCTTCTCGACGTGGGAGAGGCTCCTCCTGGAGGACCGGCACGACGGATCGGTCGTCGCCGCGCTCGAACGGCTCGCCAGCGAGTTGGGGGCCTGGGATGCCCTCGCCGACCTCTACGGCTCGCTCGCGCTCGGGGGCAGCCTGGCCGGAGACGACGTGCCGACGGCGGCGGTGTTCAGTCGGCGCCTGGCGGTCGTCCTCGAGGAGCGCCTCGCGCGACCGCTGGATGCACGGACGACGCTCCTCGAGGTCATTCACGCCCAGGGTGAAGAGCTCGACCTCCTCGAGGTCGTCGATCGACTCTCCGCACGCCTCGAGGACTGGCAGGCCGTCGTCGAGGTCTGCGAGCAGAAACTCACGCTCGTGGAGACGCAGGAAGCGCGGGTGGCGCTGCTTCATCGCCTTGCGGACCTGTACGAAGAGGTGCTCGACCGACCCGACCTCGCCATCGAGGCGTACAAGCGGGTTCTCACGGAGGAGCCGACCCAGGCCTCTGCGCTCGACGCTCTGGATCGCCTGTATCGCCAGTCGAACCGGTGGGAAGAGCTCGCGAACCTGCTCCAGGTCCGCCTCGACGACGCGACCGACGCCGCCCGAATTCCGCTCTCGTACCAGTTGGCGGGTGTCCTCGAGGCTCACCTCGGACGGCATGCCGAGGCCCTCGAGCACTACTCCGAGGTGCTCGACCTCGCCCCAGACCACGACCCGACCCTCGAAGCCCTCGCGCGCTTCATCGACCATCATGCCGGTCCGGACGCCGTCGACCTTCGACGTCGTGCGTGCGACATCCTCGAGCCCGTGTTCGTGGCGCGCGACGCGTGGGCAAACGAGGTCGCGCTGCTCCGCGTTCGACTCGAGGACGCCGCCGACGCCGCCGAGCGCGTAGGCCTTCGCCGTCGCATCGCGCAACGATGTGAGGTCGCGGGGCAAGACCCCCAGACGGCCTTCTCGGAGCTCCGACTCGCCTTCGATGAGGCCTTCGCCGACGAGGAGATTCTTCGCGACCTCCTCCGCCTGGCCGAAGAGACCCAGGGCTGGGGCGTGCTCGTGCAGTCCCTCGCGACCGGGCTCGAGCCCTCGCGTGCGGTCGATCTCGAGACGGACCGCCGCCGCGCGCTCCTTGGCCTCATGGCTCGACTCCGGGCGGATCGGTGCGCCGATGTGAAGGGCGCGATCGCGGACTGGCTCCACGTCCTGGAGCTGTGGAGCGAGGACGACGAGGCCCTCGCCGCGCTCGACGGACTCTACGAGCGCGCGGGCGACGCCGAGGCGCTCGTGGGTGTCGTGCGGCGACGCGCGGCCCTCGCCGACGCACCTGCGGAACGTATGGCGCTCTTGCTGAGGCTCGCGGACCTTCAGGAGACCGTGCTGGCGCAGCCTGAAGCGGCGGTCGAGACCTTCTCGGGCCTTCGACTCGAGGTTCCGAACGAAGAGACCCGCGCGCACGTCGCCCTTGCGCGTCTGAACGAGCTGCTGGAGCGCTGGGAGGCCCTCGCCGAGGTCCTCGAAGACCACGCGGAGCGAGCCGTCGACGAGGGCGAGCGTCGAGCGCTCCTGTTCCGGGCCGCCGCCGTCCACGACGTGCGACTCGGTCGCGGAGACGAGGCCACCCGCCTCATTCGCGCGGTTCTCGCCGATGCCCCGGAAGAGCTGCGCGCGCTTGCCGAGCTCGATCGACTGCTCACCGAAGCCGACGACGTCGTCGGTCTACTCGAGGTGCTCGAACGTCGGGCCGCAACGGCGGCGGACGCCGGGGCGCGCCACGACTTCGAGTTCCGCCGCGCCGAACTCCTCGGCGCACGTCTGGGTGAGACCGAACGCGCCCTCGCGATCCACCGTGCGTTGCTCGCGAGCGATCCGGGCTACGCGCCCTCTCGTCGCGCGCTCGAGGCGCTTTTGTCCGAGCCCGAGCACCGGCTCGTGGTCGCGCGCATCCTCATGCCCATCTATGCGGCCGAGGGACACTGGGTGGCCCTTCGGGACGTCTCCCTCGCCATCCTTCCCGACCTCGAGACGGACGAGGCGCGGATCACCACGCTGGTGGAGATTGCGGGTCTCGAGGAGCACCGGCTTTCGGAGCCCGCGCGCGCGTTGGCGGCCCTGGCGGACGCCTGGCGGCTCTCGGGCGCCACTCCCGACCTCGAGCCCGAGCTCCACCGACTCGCCGCGGGTCTCGGAGCCTGGGGCCCGCTCGTCGAGCTGCTGGGGGAGGGGGTGACCCTCGCCCCGGAACGCTCGGTCGAACTCCGAATGGCGCGGGCATCCATCTTCCGGGACGCCCTCGCGGACGCGACCAGCGCAATCGGCGAGCTGCGCGCCGCGCTGGAGTTGGAGCCCGAGCACACCGCTGTGCTGGATGCCCTGGACCAACTCTACGGCGCACAGGGGGACGTCAGCGAGCAGATCGAGATCATCGACCGCAAGACGGGGTTGGAACAGGACGAAGACGAGCGCAAGGCCCTGCTGCATCGAATCGCGGTGCTCCAGGAAGGGTCGTTGGCCGACGGTGACGCGGCGATCGAGACCCACCGGCGGGTCATCCTTCTGGACGCGTCCGATCCGGTCTCGCTGGAGGAGCTCGAGCGGCTCCTCCTCGCGGCGGGACGCCACGCGGAGCTTGCCGCCCTCTACGAGCATCGCGCATCGCTGCCCGCTTCGAGAGAGGCTCAGGCCGACCTGGAGTTCAAGCTCGCGCGGGTCTGCCAGATCTTCCTGAGCGACGGTGCACGCGCCCTCGACCTGTACCGCGGGATCCTCGCGGACTTGCCCCGTCATGGCCCCACGCGCGACGCGCTCCGGGCGCTCTTCGCAGATGAACGTGCGTCCAACGACGCTGGCCTCGACCGACAGACCGTGGGCGACGTCCTCGAGCCGCTGTACCGCGACGAGAGTGACTGGGCCTCGCTCGTCGAGGTCCTCGAGGTCCGGCAGGCCTCGAGCGCCGACCCTGTGTCTCGGTTCGAGGTTCTGCGTGAGCTCGCGCAGATCTGGGAGAGTCGTCTGGGCGACGCGGCCGCGGCGTTCGACGCGACCGCTCGGGCGTACCGGATTCAGCCTGACCATGAGGAGAACCGTGCGACCCTGCGTCGCCTCGGAGAGACCGGCGGTCGTGTGACCGCGCTCACGGGTCTCCTCGAGGAGGCCGTGGACGCCTCCGCCGACACCGAGCTGCAGGTCGCGTTGTTGTTGGAACTCGGCCTCATCGAGGAGCTTCAGCGCGAGAACGATCTGGGAGCGCGGAACGCCTACCGCCGCGTCCTGACCATCGAGCCCGGGCAACGCACCGCCGTCTCGGCGTTGGTCGACCTCTACAGTCGAACCGCCGCGTGGGACGACCTGGTGGACCTCTACGTACGGCTCGCCGACGAGTCGACGGACCCCGACGAGAAGAAGACGCTCCTCCTGAAGGTGTGCCAGCTCTTCGAGGACGTGCTGGACGACGTGCCGCGCGCCATCGACACCTGGCGCCGCGTCCACGCGCTCGAGCCTGAGAACGCGGCGGCCTACCGCGCGCTCGAGCGCTTCTACACGCAGGTCGAAGCGTGGGATGATCTGGCGGAGCTCCGGCGCGAGGAGATCCGTCACGCCGCGGCGGCGCCCCGTCGCGCGGAGCTGACCCATCGGCTCGCGGAGCTCATCGAGGGCCGGCTGCGTCGACCCGACGAGGCGGTCGAACTCTGGGCCGGTGTCCTCGCCGACGACGATCCGGCCCACGCACCGACCATTGCCGCGCTCGAGCGCCTGCAGCTCGAATGCGCGAACGCCGAGCCCGAGAGCCCGCTGCGCCTCAGAATCGCGCAGATCCTCGAGCCGATCTACGAGAGCGCCCATTCCTGGCCCGAGTGGGTCGGGGTGCTCGAGGTTCAGCTCCACTTCGAGGGGGATCGGTGGCGCCGAGTCGAGGCCTTGACCCGTATCGCCGAGGCTTACGAACACAAGCTCGCCATGCCCTCCGCGGCCTTCACCGCCTGGACGCGCGCCTTCGCTGAAGACTACGGCAACGCCGACGTCATGAAGTCCATGGACCGGCTTGCGGCACAGCTCGCCGCGTGGCGCCCGCTGGTCGACGCGTACATCGGCGGCATCGCCGGCTTCGACGATGTCGACGGGGCGACAGCGATTCTGCTGAAGGTCGCCCGGATCTGGGATCGGGAGTTGGGCGAGGCGGGCCGCGCGATCGACTGCTACCAGCGGGTCTTGCAGGTCGACGAGGCCAACGCCGAGTCGCTCAACGCGCTGGAACGCCTCCTCGCGAGCGAGCGCCGGTTCGCCGATCTCGTCACCGTGCTCGTGCGTAAAGCCGACTTCGCGCGCGAGGTGCTCGAGCGCAAGGAGCTGCTGTACCGCGTCTGCGAGCTTTCCGAGCAGGTTCTCGGTCAACCTGCGGAGGCGATCGCCACCTATCGGCGGATCCTCGAAGAGGACGCTGAGGACCAGAACGCGCTCGAAGCGCTCGTGCGACTCTACGAGCGGACCGCGAACTGGCCGTTGCTCGTCGAGGTGCTGCGCGAGAAACTCGAGCTGTCCAGCGCCGAGTCCGAGCGGAAAGCGTTGCTCTTCCGGATCGCGCGGGTCTGCGAGGACCACCTCGGGGACGCGAACGAGACGATCCTGACCTTCCGCAGTGTGCTCGAGGTCGATCCCGGGGATCGTCGGGCCATCGAGTCCCTCGACCGCCTCTTCAGTCGAGAAGGTCGATGGGGAGAGCTCATCGACCTCCTCGAGCGGGACCGCGCTTTTGCCCACGAAGAGGCCTCCGAAGAGTCGGCCGAGCGGATCGACGTGATCGATCTGCGCATCGCCGACACGCTCGAACGGCATCTGGGCCAGACTGAGCAGGCCGTCGAGATCTACGGCGAGCTCCTCGCGCGCACTCCGGACTCGCGGGCCTCCATCGAGGCGCTCGAGCGTGTGTTGGGCGACGAGCGCCATCGCCTCTCGGCCAGTCGCATGCTCGAGCCGCACTACCAACGCGTGGGCGAGCCCGATCGACTCGCGCGCATCTACGAGTTGCAGCTCCTCGACCTCGTCGACCGGACTGAGCGGATCGACCTGCTCAAGCGCCTCGCGGCCCTGCGCTACGGTGTCCTCAAGCACCCGCGAAGCGCCTTCGAAGCATACCTTCGAGCCTTCCAGGAGGACCCCGGCGACGACGAGGTCATCGAGGCCTTGCACGAGCTCGCGAGCGAGCTTCAGAGCCATGATGCGCTCGCCGGCGCGTACGAGGAGCAGATCACGGCGTCGATCGACACGACCGTCGTGGCGAACCTGACCCGACGCCTCGCGCGACTGTGTGACGAGCGGCTCGACCGTCCCGAAAGGGCCGTAGAGGCCTGGCAGTCGATTCTGCGCGTCGACCCCTACGATCGCGAGGCCCTCGCGGCGCTCGACCGGCTGTACCAGGCTCGCCAGGACTGGGAGAGGCTCATCGACGTCTTGCGTCGAGAGATCGACCTCGGCGGTCACGACGAGGAGACCGATCTGCGCTTCCGGCTAGGCTACCTGTTGGAGGTCGTGCAGAGCGACCTCGGCAACGCCCTCGAACTCTATCGTGGCATCCTGGCGGACCGCCCGGAGCACGTCTTCGCCCTCGAGGCGATGGAGCGGCTCGCGGTGCACCTGGAGTTCCGCAGCGCGATCGCCGAGACCCTGGAGCCGGTGTATCGGCAGACGGGCGCGTTCGCCAAGCTCTGCGTGCTCACGGAGATGAAGATCGAGCTCACCGGCAGCGCGTCCGAGCGGGCGGCCCTGTGGATGCAGTCCGCGGAGCTTCGAGAGTCACGCCTGCAGGATGCCGATGGTGCCCTGGAGTGCCTGCTTCGGGCGCTCGACGAGGCTCCGATGGACGAAGACGTCCGCAGCGCGCTCATCCGCGTCGCCACGGAGCGCGGCGCCTGGGAACGCCTGGCCGCCGCCTTCGACGCCGTCCGGACGCGCATCACCGACCACGAGATGCGCGTGGGCGACCTTCTCCGGGTCGCCGAGTGGTCCCGTGGTCGTCTCAGGGACGCCTACAGGGCGGCCGAGCGCTACGTGGAGGTCCTCGGACTCGAACCGGACAACCAGCGCGCCCTGGACGCCCTGGAGGAGATCTACGCCGAGTCCGAGGTCTGGAATCGACTCGCCGAGGTCTACCGGCGCAAAGCCGAGCTGACCTACGATCTCGACGAGAAGCGCCGACGCCTCGCCCAGCTCGCCGAGCTCTGCGCGGTGCGCCTGAAAGACACGGCCCAGGCGGTGGTGGCGTGGGAGGACATCCTCCGAATCGACCCCTCGGACGTCGACGCTCTGAACGCGCTCGAGGCCTTGCACGAGCTCGCCGGAGACGCGGCCTCGCTGCACGATGTCCTCCGGCGCAGGCTCGACACGACCTACGACGGTATCGAGCTCGCCGTGCTGCATCGTCGAATGGCGACCATCGCTCGCGACGACCTTCGTCGCCCGACCGACGCCGCGGAGTCCCTCGAGAAGGTCCTGGAGTACGATCCGGAAGACCTGTCGGCGAGCGCCGAGCTGCGCACCCTCTACGCCGAGCTCGGCGCCTGGGACCGTCTCCAGGACGTGCTGGTCAAGGAACTCTCGACCGCCGCGACCGACGAGGACCGCCTCCCGCTGCTCGCAGCCCTCGGGGAGAACGCGGAAACACGACTGGGTCGGGTCGACTCCGCCATCGAGTACCAGCGCCAGCGACTCGGCTCCGACCCGAGCTCGGTTCCGGCGATGGACGCGCTCTCCCGACTCTACTCGGCCAGCGAACGGTGGTTCGACCTGGTCGAGGCGTTGCGTGAACATCTGGCGACTCAGGCCGACCCGGACAGCCGTGCACGACGGGTCCAACTCCTCGTCCTACTCGCCGACGTGGCCCACACGCATCTTCAGGATGCCGAGGTCGCCATCACCGCGCTCAACGAGGTCCTCGGCCTCGAGCCGTACCACGCCCGCGCCCTCACGGTGCTGGCGCAGCTCTACGAGCGAGGCGGGGAGTGGGAGCGATGCGCGGAGACGCTCGTGCGAGCCCTCCAGTACGCTGCGGCAGGTGCCGAGAGGGCCGACGCGCAGCGACGGCTGGGTCTGCTCTATCTCGAGCGGCTCGACCGACCGAGCGAGGCCCAGGCGGCTCTCAAGGCCGCGGTCGAGGAGACCGGCGACCCGGCTGCCCTCCAGGCGCTGATCCAGCTCGCTGCGCAGCGCGGTGACGTCCCGGAGCAGATCGCGCTGGTCGAACGTCGTCTGCAGGCCGCCGGTCGGGACGTCGAAGCGCGTTCGGGTGACCTGCTCGTTTTGGCCGGACTCCATGCCGAGGCGGGTCAGGCAGACGCACGCATCCTGCGTCTGGAGGAGGCCGTTTCGCTTCGCCCGGGCGATGCACGGACCGCCGACGCGCTCCTCGAGGCCTACTTCGCCGCCGGTCGAAGCGCCGAGGCGGAGCCCCTGCTGCGTCGCACCATCGAGCGCTTGAAGGGCGAGCGCCGTTTCAAGGAACTCTTCGGTTACAACTTTCAGATGGGGCGTGTGGCCGAAGAGAAGGGCGACGACACGGCCGCCCTCGCGCACTACCAGGAGTGCTTCGACTACGACGCGACGCACCTCCCGAACTTGCTGCGACTCGGCAAGCTTCACTTCAAGCACGAGCAGTGGGAGAAGGCGCTGAAGATCTTCACCACGATGCTCCTGCACCAGATGAACATCGAATCGACCGCACAGCGCGTCGAAATCTTCTATCACCTCGGTGTGCTTCGTCAGAAGACGGGCGATGCCCGCAAGGCTCGGGACATGTTCAATCGCGCCCTCGGCCTCGACCCTGAGCATGCCCCCAGCCGGGACGCGCTCGAGACCCTTTGAGAGGTCCATCACAGATGTCTTCGCTCAAGGATCGCGCCTTTATCGGGGCGCTCTCGTTGTTGCCGCGCAACGCGCTGAGTCGGGGTGTCGGACGCCTAGCGCACCTGGAGTTGCCGGCCCCGTTCGGTCGGTTCGCCGTCCGCCGTTTCGCCGAGGCGTATGGCATCGACATGGAAGAGGCCGAGCACGGACTCGATGCGTACCCCTCGATCGGCGCGCTTTTTGTGCGCCGCCTGAGGCTCGGGGCGCGCCCTGTCGACCGCCGCCGCGGCGTCGCCGTTTCACCGGCCGATGGTCGGGTCCTGAACTTCGGCCGCATCGAAGAAGGCACGCTC
This sequence comes from Bradymonadia bacterium, assembly GCA_049318805.1. Lineage (GTDB taxonomy): Bacteria > Myxococcota_A > Bradymonadia > UBA7976 > UBA1532 > CANLBD01. The sequence goes on along the minus strand of JBMOFP010000100.1, from coordinate 9,641 downwards.
GTGCAGGCCAAGGGGCGCAACTACAGGGTCTCGGAGCTGCTGGGCGACGCCGAGCTCGGCGCCTGTTTCGAGGGGGGCGCGTTCGTCACGGTCTACCTCAGCCCCCGGGACTACCATCGCGTCCACCACCCGGCCGAAGGTCGCATCGTCTCTGCCAGGCATATCCCGGGGCATCTTTGGCCCGTGAATCGCGCGGCCGTGGAGCAGGTTCAGGACCTTTTCTGCGTCAACGAACGCCTCGTCACGGTCGTCGAGGGTCCGCTCGGGCGCGTCGCGACCGTCATGGTCGGGGCGACGTCGGTGGGGGACATCACGGCCGCTTACGACGAGAGCCTCGAGACGAACCGGGGCGGTGCCGGCACCCTCAAGACCTACGCGCGTCCGATCGAGGTCGCCCGAGGAGATGAGCTGGGCACCTTTCACCTGGGCTCGACGGCCGTGGTCGTCTTCGACGCACAGGACCTCGCCTTCGAACCCCTCGAGCCGGACCAGCCGATTCGTATGGGACAGGCCATCGCCCGGCGAACCGCGCAAAAATAGGGCAGTGAACGTCCGCGTGATAACGTACGCGGCGTTGGATTCGAGGAGAGGCCTTGGCCCGACGCAGAAAGAGCACTGGTAGCCTCGACGGGGACGCCACCGGCCTCGAGGTCGAGGCCTCCAACGAGGCCGAGGGCGCGTTCGAGTCCGACGAGTCTGTACCGCCGGCCGAGACAGCGCCGACGGCCGAGGCATCGGGCGACGCGCCTATCTTTGCGCTCTCCGAAGCGGACGGCGGTGTTCCGCTCGCGGCCGTGTTCAAGCGCCGTCGTGGACGCGCGAAAGCCGAGGGCGCCGACGCCGTCGAGCCTCCGCCGCCGCGGCCCCGAGAGACGCCGGAGAACTGGGACATCGTCCTGACGGACGCTTTTCGGGTCGAACCCAACGCGCCTCCAGATACGGGGCGAACGGCGCCTTTGCCCGTCACTGTGGAGCCCCCCGTCGCGCCGGCCGTGCGACCTCCGCCGCCCCCACCGCCCCCACCGCCTCCACCGCCGCCGCCGCCTCCGCCCCCGACGCAGCGTCCTCCAGGACCGCCTGTCGAAGACGTCGTCGAAGAGAGCATTGAGGTCCCTGACGACACCGAGCCTGCCGCCCGGGTGTCCCTGCATGATTTTCCGCCCGACATCGACCCCGCGACCGCGGTCGACGCGGTGCTGGGCTTCTCGCGCCGCACGGCGGGCGCCCGAAGAACCCCCAGCGCCGGGGCCTGGTTCTCCGAGCTGTTCAACGCGGACTTCTTTCTCGCGGAGCCCCCGCGACACGGCGGACCGACGGAACGCGAGGCCAACTTCATTGCGGAGTGTCTGGGTCTGCAGCCGGGCGCCCGGCTGCTCGATCTAGCCTGCGGCTATGGGCGCCACGCCCTCGTTCTCTCCGCTCGGGGCTACGAGATGGTCGGACTCGACCTGAGCCTCGACATGCTGAAGACCGCGCTGGCGCGGGCTCAATCGGCCGCTCTCGCGATCAAGTTCGTCCATGGGGACATGCGGGACCTCAACTTCCAGCAGGTCTTCGACGGCGCCTACTGCGTCGACACGAGCTTCGGCTACTTCTCCGAGCCCGAGAACCTCATGGTGCTCCGCGGTCTGTACGAGGCGCTCAAGCCCTCTGGCCGCCTCCTGCTCGATGTCACGAATCGAGACTACTGCCTGCGCACGATCCCGACGCGAAACTGGTGGGAGGGGGACGGCTGTCTCGTTCAGGAAGACATCGAATTCGACCACCTGTCGAGCCGCGTCGCGATCAAGCGGTTTTCGGTCTACGCCGACGGCACCCAGCAGGAGAGCAACATCTCCATTCGGCTCTACGCGCTCCACGAGCTCACGCGCATGTTGCAGGTCGCCGGTTTCGACGTGGTCGAGGTCTCAGGCCACCGACACACCCGTGGCTCGTTCTTCGGCGCCGAGAGCGCGCGCTTGATCGTCGTCGCTCAGAAGTCGCAAGCGCCAAAACGCTGATACGGCTCGGGGCGCGGTCCAGCTTCGGACGACGCCGAGCGCCTCAGCGCCGCTTGCGGTCCTTCTCCTCGGGGATGACGAGGCCCTCGGCACTCTCGAAGATCAGCAAACCGACAGACGCAACGAAGCCGTCCTGCGTCCGCTGCTCGAACGTCCCGGTGATGACGTACTCTTTGCCTTGCTCCAGCGCCTCGTTCACCGACTCGGTGAGCCCGGCGAGCAAAAGCTTCTTGTCACCCCCCGCGGGCGTATCGGCGAGGTAGCCGTGCGGGTGCTGACAGCGCGTGGCGTCTTTCGGGCACTCATACTTCTCGACGAGGTGCCCGCGGACGATGATCTTCTTGCCGAAGTACTTCTCGCGGCGAGTCATCAGCCCGTCGATCCGCATCTTGCCGTCGGCGTGAGTCTCTGGCGGCAACGTGCCCTCGAGCTTCTGCACCGGGGGCAGGTCGATGCGGGCGGGCGGCAGGTTCGACGCCAGCACAGGGGCCTCGAAGTCCTCGACCTTCGGCGGCTCGGGCGGCTTGCACGCCGGGAACGAGGCGAGCAGAACGAGCGCTGCAGAGAGTCGAAGTCGGTCACGCATCATTTCGAGCCACCTCCAGACGAATCACCTTGGTTCCGCGCTTCTCGCCTGCGACGGCCTGCACCACGTCCTGCGCGAACTCCGTGGCGACGTCCACGTAGCTGTGTCGGGCGCGCAGGTCAATCGAGTCGAAGTCGGATGGTTCCAGGCCGGCAAGGTCGGCCAGGAGCCCGGTCAGCTCGTCCTCGTTGACCCGGTCCTCGCGCCCGAGATTGACCCAGATCCGCGTACGGCCTGCCGCGGGCGGGATACGCACCCTCTGGGCGGAAGCCGACGCGACGACGGCCGCCGGGGCCGCCGAACGACTCGGGGCGGGCGGCGGCGCCGAGACGGGCGGCGGCGCCGAGACGGGCGGTGAAGGGGCCGGCGCGCTCGGTGTGGCGCGCGCTGGCGTGGGCGCGGGCTGAACGACGGCGCGCGGGGCGGGTGCAGCGCCACCGCCTCCCCAGACGGTCTCGACGCGTTCTACAGCCCGAGCGGTCCCCTGCAGCGCGAGCAACGCTTCGACGACCTCGGCGGCGTCATCGCGTTCCAGAATGCGCAACGCGAGGGCCTTGCGCGCTGGGTCTTTGCCGAGGGCGTCACTGGCCGCCTCGAGAATCTCTCCGACGCCGCGATCCGTCCGACGCTCCGCACGTTTCACTTCGATCTCCGCCTGAGTCGGTACGCTCCGCTCCTGGAGCGCCACCTTGTAGATGCGCTTGAGCTGGTAGTAGACCCCGATCTCTCGGGGCCCGATGAGGCTGATGGCGGTGCCGCTGTTCCCAGCGCGCCCGGTCCGTCCGGTTCGATGGATGTAGACCTCGGGAGACTCGGGGAGCGTGTAGTTCACGACGTGCGACAGGGCGCTGATGTCGATCCCGCGCGCCGCAATGTCGGTCGCCACGAGGAACCGCAGCGACTTGTCCTTCGTGCTCGCCATGATCTTCTCGCGGTCGCGCTGGGGCAGGTCACCGTTCAGGTACTCCGCCCCGTAGCCTTGGCGCTTGAGGAAGTTGGCGAGCATCTCGCTGTCGGCTCGGGTGTTCGTGAAGATCAGCGCGTTCTCGGGGTTCTCGTACTCGAGGACCTGCACGAGGTCCTTCTGTCGCCCGACGCCGCTGACCACGTAGTAGTGGTGCTCGACATCGTCGGCGCCGACGTTCTGGTCGATGAGACTCACGAACTCCGGCTCGCGCATGTACCGGCGCGCGTAGGTCTTGATGTCTTCCGGAATCGTGGCCGAGAAGAGCAGGGTTTGCCGCTTCGCCGGGACGAACGACATCACTTGCTCGAGCTCCCGCGCGAAGCCGAGGCTCAACATCTCGTCGGCTTCGTCGAGGACGAGGACCTCGAGGGTGTCCAGGCGGAGGGTGCCCCGCCTGAGGTGGTCGAGCACGCGTCCGGGTGTGCCGGCGACCGCATTGGCCGCACGGAGCTCCGCGACCTGCCGGTCCATGGGGGCGCCGCCGTAGATCGCGGCCGTCTGGACGCCGTGATTCTTGCCGTACCGCTGGAACTCGTCCGCGACCTGCCGCGCGAGCTCACGCGTGGGCACGAGGACCATGGCGCGGACGCCGCGGGAGGGCCGCTCGGCGAAACGCTCGAGAATGGGAATGCCGAAAGCGGCCGTCTTCCCGGTACCCGTCTGCGATTGCACCATCAGGTCGCGCCCCGTTTTGACGAGGGGGACTGCGGTGGCCTGTACGGGCGTGGGGATCGTGAACCCGATGGCGCTCAGCGCCTCGAGCATGGGAGGGCTCAGGTCGAGCGCCTCGAAGCTGGTAACCGTCATCTGGGGGCTTTTCCGGGCGCCGCGCGCGACGCCCTGCTCAAGGGGTCAGCGCGTCGACAAGACGGCCGAAGACCTCACGAACGCGCGGCGTGGCCTGGGGACCGACCGAGTTCGTCTCTTCGTAGTGATCACCGTCAGGTTCGTCGAAGTACGGCGCCGACTCGTGGAGTTCGTAGTCGTACTCAGGCACGAGGTACCCGATTTCGTCGTTTCCGAGACCGATCGGCCATCGGAAAGTGCCAGGCACCCGGTCGCTGAAGTGGGGCGCGGCTGGAGCCGAGTCCAGGGGAGGAGGGTTGGAGTTGTCCGGGGAAACGACCGGCTTGTCGAAAGCGAACTCGCCGCCATAGCCCCCGATGGCGAGCTCGGGGAACAGCTCACCGGGCACCGTGTAGAGCGTAATCGGTCCGAGTCGGAGGATCGCCATCTCGGTGTCGAGGTGCGGGAGGTTGCACTCGTCGATGGGTCGGTTGAGGTCGAAGAAACGGTTCGCCCGGGAGAAGAGGTTGACCAGGATCGCAACGTGGAAAACGCGGTTCTCCACAGGGATGTAGAACGGCGCGCGGACCACACCGAGCTCGAGATCGGCGGTCGGGATCAGCTCAGCGTCTCGCAGGGCAGCCAGCGCGACCTCGGCGACGCGCCATCCCATGATGTCCGTGCGCAAGAAGGTGTAGTTTCGGACCTCTTCGCCTTGCTTGTCGTCGACGCGGACCCCGAGCGGTGTCATGAGCCCGCCGACCGTGCCCTGCACGTACACGGAGACCCCGCCGAGGCCCGGCTGAGCGTCCGTGGCCACGGAGTCCGGCACACCCGACTCCATCGCTTCACGGATACCGTGGGCGAAGTCGCTGGTGATCAGGTTGTTCACGTCGCTCATCGCCTCCGGGTGATTGCCCCAGGTCACCAGCGTCGCGATCGTGTTCTCGTCGGTGGCGTCCGTGAATTGGATGGCGCCGACCAGATCGTTGATGACCTGCGGATCTCGCGAATCGCGGAAAAGACCACGCTTGCCCGTACGGCCCTCGGCCGCACGCACCTGCGCGGGTTCGAGGCGGCCGACCGCGTTCGCGATGGACCGCGCAGCCCGCTCGATCAGGTGGGCCATGTAGCGTGGGCTCACGCCGGTCTTCAGCGGGATATCGATCTCGGGGTCCACCTCGCCGACCCATTGCCCCATCGTGTCCGGCGCTTCGTGGACGTGGGTCGAAGAGACGAGCATGTAGTCGACGTCGAGGTCCGGACGCTCCTGTGCGAGCAGCTCGGTCGCCCGCTCGCGGATGCGCTGTACGTCGTCGAAGAAGACCCCGACCGCATCGATCGAGGTGATGGTCATCAACGTATCGCCGTGCTCGACCGCGACGGTGCGCGCCCAAAGGGGGTCTCGCACGCCGATGGCGGGCCGGTTGTTCTGGAACCCAGCGAGCCAAAGGCCATCGAATCGGCCGTTCCCTTCGCCTTCGTCCCCGGTGTTGCAGACGTTGTCGACGCCGCAGTCGTCGTAGTAGTCGTAGATCGGCTCGAAGTCGTCCCGGACGTCGCCTTCGCTGCCGTCGGCGTCGGGCGCCACATAACCCGGATCGCCCGGGCACAATCGGTCGCTGCCGCAGTTCCGCAGGAAGTCCGTCTCGAGCGCGCCGCAGCGCGCCGGCCCGTCGCCCTGTCCCTCATTGCACCCGCCGAAAGTCTCGAGGTACTCGACCTTCGGCTTTTCGAACGGCAGATCCGAGACCTCCTGCCGATCCGCGCCTGCGCGGAACGTCCCGCCCTTGCCTGTCGAGCAGGCCGGATCGCCGGGGCACCGAAGGTCCACCTGCGGGTCGAAGGGCGGAGGTCCGCATTGAACGTCCGGAGGCGGCGGTCCTGCATCAGCGACCACTGCGTCCGTCGGCGGCGCGGCGTCGCCCGAGGGGCCCGCATCGAGGGGCGGCGTCGGCCCTTCGACGTCTTGCTCGATCTCGGCGTCGTCCGTGGAAGGCGGCGTCGTGTCGGTCTGGTTCGACGCGTCTCCCTCGGTGGGGAACGCCCGCGTCGTCGCGTCCTCGGGCACGACGCACCCGAACATCAAGGTCGCGGCGCACCAGAGGGTGCCGGGGAGAAGGCGTGAACGGATCGGCATGCGCTGGTGCCCCCTCACGGGTACGGAGGTTCGAAGTCGATCGGGTTACGACCCGACGCGCTGAGGATGATCAGCGAGTTCGGGACGAGGAAGATGCGATTGAAGTTCACGGTGACGAGGGCGCGCGCGTCGCCGTCCCCTTGCCACGCAACGGAAACGACCCCCTGCGGCCCGGCGGGTGTGTCGAGGTTCGCGAACGTGGCGTCCGTGTTCGTGAACTTCAGACCCGGCTGGGGGAGCGTGTCGTCGGGATTGCCGTTGAAGTAGGTGGTCCGCGCCCCGGGATTGTGGAACCCGACCGATGCGGCGACGACAGGTCGACCGTCACAGTCGTATTGCCGCCCAGCGATCGCGCCTCGATTCGTCTGGATGCGGGCGACACCGGCCGTCGGCGGGAACGTCGTCCAGGTGGCCTGGCTGACCACGTTGAGGTTCAAGCGCGCGACCGCGCCCGCACCATCGTCTCTCAGGGAGCACGACCAGTTCTGGTCCGGCGGCGCGTTCTCGCGCTGCTCGGGACACGTCCCGTCCTCCTTGAAGTCCGCTTGGACGCAGGGATTGAGGAACTGCCCGTACTCGTAGGTCGGAACCCACAACCGCGGATCGCCGGAGACGCGAATCACCAGCTGCAACCGCGTCGGGACCGAGTCGAAGGTGTAGCAGCCGACGCTCGGGTCGTCCTCACACACGACGCTCGTCGTGTCGACGAGGGGTTCGGAGTTCTCGTCGATGCAGGTCTCGACGCGGGTGCGCGCCTGCGTGATGTCGTTGATGCCCGTCGCGACCTCGAGGCAGGGGCTCGGATCGAACGTGGCGTAGTCATAGAGCCGAACGCGGAGGTCACGCGTCACGTTGCCGCTGCCGAAGTACTCGATCTTGCCGCGCATCGGCACGGAATCGGGCCCCAGCGTGTCCAGCTCGGGCGGCGTGCCCCAACAGGAGAAGTCGGGCTCGGACCCCTCGACGAGTCGATCATCGCAAGCGAAGTTCGCTGAACGCTCCCGGGGCGGCGGTTCTACACAGACGCCCAGGCGACAAACGCCGATCGCACAGTCCGAATCCTGGCCGCATCCACCCGGGTAGGGGGCGACCTCGGGCGTGCTCGGCACTGCCCCGCCGGGAGCCGGGCCACCGCCCACTGGCGGCTCGCCGCCACCCGGAGGGGCCTCGCCGCCCTGGGAACCGCCAGCGATGGGCGGTGATTCTCCGCCCGCGGGATCGGTCCCGCCCCCGACAGGCGGTGTGTCGCCGCCCGTCGTTCCGCCCGTAGGGCCCGCGTCCGCGGGTGACTCGCTCGTGATCTCCTTGCCCTTGCAGGCAGCGATCGCGCCCGAGGTCAGGAGGACCACGAACACCTGAGAGGCCAGGGAGGGACGGTGCTTCATTCGGATGAACCCCGGTGTGACGAGAACGGGTCGGCGCTCGAGGCCGCTGCGGCCCCCGCCGCGGGTGGTCGGCCCGGTCGTGCCTGATAGGCCACACCGAACTCGACTGTCAAGGCGCTCCGCGCCGCCTTGTCAAGGCAACGCGAGGCGTTCGCGGGCTCGGACGCAGGCTGCGCGGATCGACTCTTCGACCTGCCGGTCCGCGGCGCACGACTCCAAGACCCGTCGTCCAACGGCGGGCTCGGCGCGGGCCGCCAGCTCGACGACCTGGCGCGCCAGGGACGGCGGTCGCCAACGTATCGCTTCGGGTTCGAGGCGACGAATCGCCGCCGTGGGGTCGAGGAGGAGCAACAACTGGAGCGCCTCCGACCGCGACTCCAGCGTCCGCGTCGAGGCCGCGGCCCGCTTTGCGAGGGCAGCGACCCACGATGCACGGTCGCTCGACGTCGCGGGGTACGCGCCCGCGGCCGCCTGGGTCATCGCCTCGACGGCGATACGACGACCGAGCGCCGACGGGTGCTCGAGCAAGTCGAGGACGACCGCGCCTCTGAGCGGCGGGGGAGCATCGGCGCCTGGAGCCCCGGTCCCCCCGGCCGCGGTGCCCGCACCGACCAAGGCGAGCAGTCCGGCCAGGGCCCGTGCATCGTCCTCGGGCACTTCGATGGGGGTCTCTCCGTTCATCTGCACGAGCCATCGACCGCTGACCGAGCGACTCAGGGGGAGCAGATACGTACGGCCGGCCCGCAGCCTGTGCGCGTGCGGTCCCGAGTGGGCGACGAGCACGGGGGGCGCCGCCTTGCCCACAGGCCCTGCGTCTCGACCCCAGAGTCGACGCAGGAACCGCACGGGTGTCTCCGTGCCCTCGGAGGTCGGGCGCGCATCGGCGTCGGCGCGCGCCAGCACCCCGACCGGGGCGCGACGCAGCGCCGTCGCGATGGGCTCGTGCGGGCCCGTCAGGTGAGCATTCGCGGCGGTGGGGAGGGCGCACAGCGTGGCCAAACCAAGGAGCCCGCAAACCAAGACGACCGCACGGGACGCGGCGCGGGCCAGCGCCAAGGCGCGGAACGACTCCACCGCGTCTCGGAGGGCCGGGTCGTCGATGCCCTCGGTGGCGGCCGTCCATGGCGCCGGAGGGAGCGCGTCGGCTTCGGCGGCAGGGGCGGGGCTCACGACGGGCAGCGTCGGATCAATCTCGAAACGAATGCGGGCGACCTCGGGCACGATCCTTCGCGCCAGCGCGAGCAGGCGTCCGAGATCGGCGCTCAACGCGTCTCGCCACGCCGGGCTGCGGACCGACACCGTCAGCACCTGGGTCGAAGGGTCCCAGTGTCGAACCCGAGTCGCGCCGCCGAGCTCGTCGCCCAGGCCTACACGCCACCCCAGCTCGAGGCGTGCAAGCGGCTCTGCGTGGGCGTTTCGTGCCGAGCGCAAGCTCCACTCGGCGAGGGCGTCTCGGATGGGCGCGAGGTTTCGCTTTTCGGGGGGCACGCGCCTACCATAATGGTCCCCGAGGCCAAGACCGGAAAAAAAGAGAACGGGAACTCTTGACGCGTCGAATCGGCGCTGGTTATAAGCCCCGCCGCTTCGCCGCTCGCGGTGAAGGCGCGTAGCTCAGCGGGAGAGCACTTCCTTGACGTGGAAGGGGTCGGCGGTTCAATCCCGCCCGCGCCTACCAAAGCCATTCAGCGCCCGCCGATGAACTTCGGCGGGCGCTGTCGTTTTCTGGCCGCCCGAAGCGGCCCCTCGAGGAGCCGGTAAGACCCATGCCCAAGATGAA
>JBMOFP010000099.1:0-23435 GCA_049318805.1 Bradymonadia bacterium | reverse complement strand
CCTCTCACCGACCGTGATTTTCGTGCGCACGGTGTGCGACGAGCCCAATGACCTCGCCTGCAACCGTGGCTCGGTGGCCGTGCCGGGCACGTCGGTCCGGTTGGCCGGCGTCGAGCCCGGGCTCCTCTACGTGGTCGTGGACCAGGGCGCGCGCGATGGCGGCGGCCCGTTCAAGCTGACCGTCGAGGCCATCGGCGCCTCACCGTGCCGCAACGCCGTGGACGACGACGGGGACGGTGAGATCGACCTTGCGGATCCCGGCTGCACCGAACCCGGGGACGACAGCGAGGACGACCCGCCGGCACCGCCCGAGTGTGCCGATGGGCAGGACAATGACGGCGATGGTCGCACGGACTACCCGGCCGATCCCGAATGCCTCGCGGCCGGTCTGGACCGCGAAGCGCCGCTTTGCGGGCTGCCTCTGGACCTCATCAACGTGGACGAGTTCGGCGGCACGTTTCCGCTGAACATGGATCCGAACATCCCGAGCCTCATCGAGGGGACCTGCACTTTCAACACCTTCTCCGAGCAGGTCTTCCAGCTCGAGGTGGAACGCCCCGTGCGCCTCCAGGTCTCTGTCGCGGACCCGATTTTCGGACGGGGCGGACCCGTTGCGATGTACCTGCGCTCCACCTGCGACGCCGGTCCGGACGTGCAGTGCATCCCGGCCTTTCAGGGCCTGGGGCTCGACGTCCGCGCGCTCGACGCGGGGACCTACTTCCTGGTCGCCGATCTGGGCCGCGAGTGGGTCGACTTCGGTTTCGGCGGACCGTACACGGGCGAGATCACGATTCGGATGACCGCGCTCGCGAAGGCGTGCGCCGACGAGCTCGACAACGACCGCGACGGTGCCGTGGACCTCGAGGACCTGGGGTGTTCGAGCCCGACGGACGACGACGAGGGCGACGACCCCATTCGCCCGCCCTACTGCGCGGACGGCGACGACAACGACGCCGACGGGACCATCGACTTTCCGCTCGATGTCGGCTGCGCCGCCGCGGGCGATGCATGTGAGCAGCCGGGCTGGGGCTTCTGCAACGGCGAATGCCTCGACGTCGCCGCCGATCCGCTCAACTGCGGCCGTTGCAACAACGTGTGCAACGAAGGTGTGGAGTGCATCGATGGCTCCTGCGGCGGCCTGCTGCGCTTCGAAGGGGTCCAGCAGAATCTCGCCCTCGCCGACTTGAACGGCTGGGAGGAGTGCTTCCGCGAGACCTACAACGGCGCGACCCCCGTCGCGGATCTGGTCTCGGAGTGTGACTCCGACTTCGTCCTCCTCGGCTGCATGCCGACGGGCTCCGATGTCCTTCAGCTCGCGGCGATGGGTGAGACGGTCGAGGTCTTCAGTGACACCGGACAAGCGCCCGACGGTGTGAACCCGCACAACGGCGTGTCGTTCTACTTCAATGACTCGTACAGCATCGGCTTCGCCCCGGAGGGCGCCGATGTCCAGCGCAACTCGTGTGACGTCGGCGGCGGCGACGACGACCTGCGGATGTGCTGGCACACGGGTGGGGCGATCATGAACCCCGGCTACCGGTGCGGCAACAGCTACCCGGGCGACGACTTCGAGCGGGTGGCCTTCAAGGGCTCGGGTCGGGGCGTCGCGATGCGACCGCTGCGCTGCGTGAACGAGGTCGATGACGACCTGGACGGCCTGCTCGACCTCGCGGATCCGGGCTGTGGCAGCCTCTTCGACGACGACGAGGTCGACCTCGTCGGCGATCCTCCGGTCTGCGCGAACGGTGTAGACGACGACGAGGATGGCGTGACCGACTTCCCCGAGGACCCGGACTGCGGCGCCGCGGGGGACGTGACCGAGGTGCTCCGCTGTGGCCTGGACAACCCCGTCGTCGAGGTGCCCTTCGAGGGCGGGCGTTTCCCTTTCTTGCGCACGCTCGGCGCCGACCTCTCGCAGGGCTCCTGCGGCAACGGACGCGGCGCGGCTACGGTCTATGCCCTGGACCTCGTCGAGCCCGCGCGTGTGCGCGTCTCGCTCTCGCGCAATGGCGCGCCGAGCCGCGGGATTATTTACGCGCGCACGCTCTGCGACGATCCGGAGAGCGAGATCGAGTGCGAAGCGCCGCGTCAGGCCCGTGACCTCCAGATCGAGGATGCCCCGCGCGGCGTGCTCTACGTCTTCGTCGAGACGCCGGGCACGGGCAACGGCTACGAGGTCGCGTTCGACATCGTCAGCAACGTGACCGAGTGCAACGACGAGCTCGACAACGACGAAGACGGCCTCGTGGACCTCTTCGATCCCGGGTGCGAGCGCGGGTCCAGCCCGAGCGAGCGCGACCCCGCGGTGGCCCCGATCTGCGCCGACGGCATCGACAACGACGAAGACGGCGCCACCGACTATCCCGAGGACCGTCAGTGCACCGGCGCGGGCGCGCGCCGCGAAGAGGTGCTCTGCCCTGACGACGTGCTGGTCATCGAGGTCGCACCCAACGGCGGCCAATACACGGTGCCGTTCCCGGCCGCCGGTGGCCGCCTCGACGCGACCTGCGATCGGCGGCAGTTCGAGGACATCGTCCTCTACTACAACCTGCCGGGGCGCTCGAACGTCTCCATCGACGTGTTCTACGACGATCAGCCCGGCCAGTTCTGGTACGGGGTGTGGTCGCGGCGCGCCGCCTGTGACGAGCCGGGCAGCGAGGTCGAGTGCCAGGTGGCCTACGGCGGCCGCAACGGCCAGTACACGGGCCGTGACCTGGACGGCGAGGGCTTCCTGCTCTACGAGTCCATCGACCCGCTCAACGAGTTCGGTATCCAGCCGGCATCACTGACGTTCTCGGTCACGGTGATCGAGCAGCTCGTCGCTTGCGAGAACAACCGCGACGATGACCGGGACGGCGCGATCGACCTGTTCGACCTTGGCTGCGAGGGCCCGCGAGATCCCAGCGAGCTCGATCCGCGCGACGTGCCCTTCTGCGCGGACGACGTCGACAACGACGGCGACGGCGCCATCGACTACCCGGATGACGACGGCTGCGCCGGTCGCGGCGACGTTTGCGAGGAGCCGGGCTACGGCCTCTGCAACGGCGTCTGCGTCGACATCGTCACGGGCGCCGACAACTGCGGCGCCTGCGGCAACGTCTGCGATGACGGCGTCGAGTGCATCAACAGCTACTGCGGCGGGGCCGTGCCGGTCTTCCCCAACGACGCCTTCGGGCACCACGGCAGCTGCAGCGACTGGAACGGGTGCGTGAACGCCCAGGGTTGCGCCGACGCGGCGTGCCGCAACCAGGGCTTCCCGCGCGCGCTTCAGTGGCTCGAGGGGAGCTGCGAGCAGCTCCCGGCGCAAGGGATCCTGTGCAACCTGTTCTGGGACGTGCCCGGGGGCAGCGTGGACTACGATCCCGGCTTCGCGGGGTGCGAGCTCCCCGTTGCGTACAACATCCTCTGCGCGCTGAACTGAGCCAGGCGCCGGGTCAGAGCGACGCCGCCAGGTAATCGGGCGTCAAGCCGCTCTCGAGGCAGCGTTGTCGGGCGTCCTGCCCGCGTAGGAAGCCGGAGCCGACGAGCAGCGTCGCGCAGCCGGCCGCCCGCCCGCCGAGCACGTCGGTGTGGGGGGTGTCCCCGACGCAGAGCACGCGGCTCGGGTCGGGCTGGCCGAGTCGCTCGAGCGCTCGGGCGTAGGTCGCGGGGAAGGGTTTCCCCAGGAAATGGACCCGCGCGCCCAAGCGCTCCGCCCAGTGGTGCGCCAGATAGCCCGGCTCGACCGCCATGCCCGACGGCTCGGGAGAGACGATGTCGGGGTTGCCCACAAAGACCGGCAGCGGGCGCGCCGCGAGGAGGCGTTCGACGGTCTCGCGTGTCTGGTCCTTCAGGTGCGTCGTCGAGAGCACGACCAGGGCGTCGGGGTCTTGGACCTCCTCGACGGGACGCAGACCCATCTGGGCGACGACCCGGGGCGGGTCCGGGTCGGCGACCAACGCACATCGCCCGGCCGCATGGCCCGCGGCCGCCAGGGCCTCGGGCACGAGGTCGACGCCGTAGACCATCTGCGCGCGCGTGACCGTGAAGCCTCGCCGCGTGTGGCGGGCCGCGCCGTCCTCGGGGTCGGAGCTGGCGTCGTTGCTCAGGACGACGAAGGGCTTGCCCGTCCGCCGCAGCGCCTCGAACGCGCCGCGTGCGCTGGGGATGGGAGACTCGCCGAGGTTCAAGACCCCCCAGGCGTCCAGCACAAAAGCGTCGTAGCGATCCAACAAGGGCACGAGACCGGCGACCTCGACGGGGTCGGTCGTCGGCGGGCGGGGCGGGAGCCGTGTCTCCGCGCGCCGGTACAGGGACCACGCGGTCTCGAAGTCCATCATGGGTACGCAGTATCACGGTTGGGTTATGCTGCGCCGGCATGTCCGAGCACGCCCAGAAACCGCCGCCGCCCGACTTCTGGCCCGAAGCCCGGGCTCGTCTCGACCAGCTCGTCCGGCGCCTCGACCTGGTCGAGCGGCGAGTCGGCGCGCGGGAGAGGGCGCTGCAAGAGGCCCGCGAGGCCCTGCTTCCCGTCGTCGACGCGGGACGCGCCCAGGGGGCGGACGAGGCCCGCGTCGAAGACCTGGAGGGCCGAGTCACCCGGCTCGAGCGGAAGGGCTTCGGCACGGCCCCGGGTCAAATCGGGCTGGCCTTCGCGCGGTTCGAGCCCTCCGAGGTCGAGGCCGGCGGCGAGGTGCGTCTCGAGGTCGGGGTCGAGGGCCTGAACGTCGGGGACGTCGTGCGCTTCGAGATCGAACGCATCGCCTCGGACGACGGCACAGCGCGTATGCCGCCGGTCGCCGTGACCTGCGTCGACCCCGCGGCGCCGGGACTCGGCTTCACCTGGCGCGTGCCGTCCGTCGCTCCGGGTCGCATCGCCAACTACCGATTCACCGTCAGCGCGCGGGACGTGCAGACCGACTCGACCGTCCTGATCGTTCGCGGCTGAAAGGCCGGGCGCCTTCAGTTATGCTCCCCCGCCGACGCTCACCACCGTCGTTGCCCCGGAGACTTGCCGATGTCGATTTCGCCCCTCCGCGATCGAGCCGCCGGACAGCCGTCGTCCGCCGGTCGGATTCGGGGCGCGGTCGTCGGGCTCGTCACGAACAACAAGGATCCCGAGAACCGCGCCCGCATCAAGGTGAAGTTCCCGTGGCTCAACGACGACATCGAGAGCCACTGGGCGCCGGTCATGCAGTTCTACGCCGGCAAGGGCCGGGGCGGTTTCATCCTGCCCGAGGTGGGCGACGAAGTGCTGCTGATGTTCGAGGACGGCGACCCCGACCTGCCGTACGTCGTGGGCTCGCTCTGGAACGGTAAGGACACCCCCCCGGGCGGCGGCAACACCGACGGCTCGAACAACATCAAGCAGTTCAAGTCGCGCTCGGGACACCGCCTGATCTTCGACGACACCGAGGGTGCCGAGAAGATCACGCTGGTGAACAACAACGACAAGCTGAAGATCGAGATCGACGTCGCCGCGGACTCGATCACCTTCCTGGCGACGTCGGGGGACATCTTCTTCAAGGCGCCGCAGGGGCCCATCTCGTTGCAGTGCAAAGAGATGAAGGTGACCGCGAGCAACTCGTCCACGGTGAAGGTGGGCGATACACACGGTGAGTCGTCGAAGAACCGCACCGAGACCGTCGGCTCTTCGGACAGCGCGACGGCGAAGCAGTCGATCACCATCGCCACGAAGACTCTGAGCGCGACCTTCGGCAGCGGCTCCGTCGAAGCGAAGACCTCGTCCATGAGTGTGCAAGGGGCGTCCATGCAGACCATGGGCACCGTCGAGATCGAGGGCGCGGTCGTCCACCGAAAGACGGGCCCCGAGACCCTGACGGCGGGCATCCTCGAGATCCACGGCAAGCAGGACGTCGAGTTCCAGCTCTCGGGAGCGGCCACGATCACCGCGGGCATGATGACGATGGACAGCGGGGCCGACGCGTTCATCGAGTCCGCCGCCGTGCTCACGGTGATGGGCGGCATGGTGAACTACAACGGCGGCGCGGGCCTGCAGGTCGCCGCCTCTCTGGTGACGCTGTGCTGAAGCCCGAGCGTCGATTCCAGGACGAGGACGAGTTCCTCGACGGCGTGCACGTCGCGTTGGTCACGAACAACAAGGATCCCGAGAACCAGGGCCGCGTGAAGGTCCGGTTCCCGTGGCTGGACGACACCGCGGAGAGCCACTGGTGCCGGCTCTCGGCGCGCTACGCCGGCAAGGATCGCGGCATGTACTTCGTGCCCGAGGTGGGGGACGAGGTGCTCGTCGTCTTCGAGCTGGGTGACATGAACCAGCCCTTCGTCGTCGGGTCGCTGTGGAACGGCAAGGACCCGCTCCCGGAGCCCGGTCACCCCGACGGCGCCGACAACCACAAGGTCATCGAGACCCGCTCCGGCCATCGGCTCGTCTTCGACGATACGAGCGGCGCCGAGCGCATCGCGCTCATCGACTCGAGCAACAACAACCGCATCGAGATCGACGTCGCGGGGGACTCGATCACGGTGACCGCGCGCACGGGCGACATCTTCATCAAGGCGCCGGCGGGCTCCGTGAACTTCGAGAGCAAGTCGCAGCTCGTGGACGTGAAGACCACGAAGCAGCACACCTCCGGCCAGACCCACGGGATCACCGTCGAGAAGGGGGACTACACCCAGGCGGTCGAGAGCGCGAAGAGCCTCACCGTCGGCGGCTCCACGAGTCGTTCCGCCCAGGCGATGGCCGTGAGCGCGTCGAGCAGCGCCGGTGTCACAGGGGGCTCGGCGACCTTCAAGGTCGGCGAAGCGGGCACGATGTCGCAGCAGGGTCCGGTGACCCAGACCATCGGTGATGCGAAGCGCACCACCACCGTCGAGCTCGAGGGGAGCCCAGTGAAGACCTGGACCGTGGGCATGGCC
Organism: Bradymonadia bacterium; assembly: GCA_049318805.1. Lineage (GTDB taxonomy): Bacteria > Myxococcota_A > Bradymonadia > UBA7976 > UBA1532 > CANLBD01. The sequence continues at coordinate 16,559 of JBMOFP010000099.1, read as the reverse complement.
ACGCTGCACTCCCCGACCGCGGTCTGGCTCGAGTCCGGCGGGCCGCTCACCGTCACCGCGGGCATGTTTCAAGGCAAAGCGGGGGGCGGTCAGTTCTCGCTCCTGGGCTCGCCCGTGATCCACCTCGGCGGCATGATCAACCTCAAGGCGGGTGTCATCGCCTTCAAGCCGGGGGGCTGAGTCGTGTCGAAGCCGCCCGTCGACGCGCGTCCCATCACGCACCTCAAGCACGGCGCCCCGCTCGTGCTCTTTGTGCCCGACAGTGACCTCGAGGCGCTGAAGGCCTTTCATTTCATCGTCAAGCGCACCTACCGCTGGGCCCCGGACGACCAGGCGCAGCCGTCCGCGTGGCAGCGTGCGTTCGTCATGGGAGACCGGCACTTCGAAGACGGCGGCCCCTACGACGCATCCCTGGCCGAGGAGACCGAGCTCGGCCCTCCGAAGCCCGGGACCGACGTCTTCGTGCACGGCAACGTTTACGCCCCGGGGGGCGAAGCGACCTACTGCCGCCCGGCGATCCGCATCGGCAACGAGCGCCGGGAGCTCATCGCCACGGGCGACCGTTTCGCCACGATCCGACCTGGTGGCCGCGTCGAGATGACCCCGGCGTCGAAGTTCACCGTGCTGCCGCTCCGCTACGAGCTCGCTTACGGTGGCGTCGATCGGATGCATCCCTTCGGCCCGATCCCGTGCCCCTCGAATCCGCTGGGCGCGGGCTTTGTCGTGTCGCCCATGGACGGCGAGGCGCCCCGCAATCGGTGGACGCCCTTGCCGAACCTCGAAGACCCCGCGCGTATGCTCACGGTGGACGACTTCTTCGTGCCCGGAGATGCGATTCAGAAGGCGCGGCCCGCCGCGGGTTTCGGCCCCGTGCCGCGCCACTGGGAGCCGCGCGCCAGCCTGGCGGGCATGCCGGCCTCGGCGAAGCCCTTCTGGAACCTGCTGCACGGCGCCGAGACCGAGATGGGCCAGGGCTTCCGCGAGATGCAGCCTTCTTTCTGGCAGGCTGCCGCCCAGGGCTACGCGTTCCCGCGGCTCGAAGGCCACGAGAAGATCGAGCTGAAGCACCTCTGGTCGAAGGCCGAGGAGGTCTCGTTCCGCTTGCCCGTCACGCGGCCGAAGCTGCGCGCGGGCTTCAACGACGGCGCGCTGTCCGACGTGCGCCTGTCGCTGGCGACGGTGAGCATCGACGTCGAGCTGCACGAGGTCGTGCTCCAGTGGCGCGGCACGCTGCCCACCCCGGACACGCTGCGCACCCTCGAGGCCCTGAAACGCCTGCCCCTCGAGCTCGATGGCGAGCTGACCTTGCCGGCGCCACTCCTCGGCACGGGCTTCCCCATCGACCTGCTCGCCGGGGAGCAGATGGGCATGGACCTGCTCGACCTCAAGGGTCTGCCGTTGCCCGGAGGACCGCGATGAAAACACGCTCCGGTGCAGGGGGTCGACGCATGCGGGGCCTCGCGGTCGGCCTCGTCACGAACATCTCCGACCCCGACAACCTCGGCCGCGTCAAGGTGCGCTTCCCGTGGCTCGCCGACGACGTGGAGTCGAACTGGGCCCGTGTGGCGGGGTGGTACGCCGGCGGTAGCCGCGGCACGATGTTCATCCCCGAGGTCGGCGACGAGGTCATGTGCGCCTTCGACCACGGCGACCCGAACCATCCCTACGTGATGGGCGCGGTGTGGAACGGCAAAGACACGCCGCACGAGCCGGGCAACCCCGACGGCAACAACGACCACAAGTGGTTCCGGTCACGGCAGGGGCATGACCTCGAGTTCCTGGACACGAGCGGCGGCGAGAAGATTCGACTCGTCGACTCGTCCCAGAAGAACAGCGTCGTGCTCGACACCACGGGCGACACGATCACGACCGAGGCGAAGTCGGGCAGCATCACGCTGCTCGCCCCCGCGGGGCTGATCCAGATCGACTGCGTCGACTTCAAGGTCACGACCTCCAAGGAGCGCAAGCTCGCCGTGGGGGACGCGCACACCGTCACGGTCGGTGTGTCCCGGACCGTGGACGTCTCGAAGGGCAACCTGCACGAGGCGGCGGGCTCTGCGTACTCGATGACCACGGCCAGCTTCAGCGCGTCGACGAAGGCCCACGCGGGGCTCTCGGCGGGCGCCGCCACGGTCAACGCCGGGCAGATGAAGGCGAGCGTCGGCAAGGCGCTCATGATGGAGCAGGGCTCGGCGGTGACCCGCACCGTCGGCAAGCAGGTCGTCAACGCCGACTGCTTCGTCACCGTGGGTCCGGACGGCTCGCCCTCGGGGGTGCTCACGCTCACCGCGGGCAAGCTCGACCTCAAGAGCGACAAGGGCGTCGGCCTCAAGGGCAAGATCGTCACGCTCACCGGGGGCATGGTCGACATCTCGGCGAGCTCCATCGTCGTGGCCAAAGACCGCAACGGCGGTAAGGCGGCGCTGTCCACGTGGATGGGCGGCATGCTCATGCTCAACGCCGGCGGCATCACGATGCCCGCGGCGAAGATGCTCGACCTGATCGTCGGCCTGGACATGCACGGTCCCATCGTGGCGCCGCCCCCGGTGATCCCGCCCACGATCCCCATGGTGCCGGCGCCCTTCGTGGGACCGGTGCTCCTGAGCACCCAGCCGACCGTGCTGGTGAACTTCATGCCCGCCGCGGGCACCGGTGCCACGGCCATCGGCTTCCACATCCCGTACTTGCCGTACATGTGGCTGCCGAAGCCGTACCACATCATCCGCACCGCCATTCTCACGCTGGTCGCCGGGGCCGTTCAGGCGCTCGTGGCCATGGCCGTCGCGCAGCTCGCGGGGCTCAAGGGCGCCGAGGGCGCGGCGCAGAACCCGAACGGCTTCTGGAGCGGCTTCTTGTCGCAGCCCGGGGCGAGCGCGGGCGGTGACACGCCGCTCTGGCAGCGCCTCGTGCCGGCGCTCGGCAGCCCGATGTCGTTCATGAGTTTCCTGGCGCAGTGCATGCCGCTGCCGGTCGCCACCGGGCAGACGACCATCGCCTCGCCCACGGTGCTCGCGGCCGACGCGCCTATGGCGCTCGCGATGCCCATGGGCGGCAACTCGTGCAGCGACATCCCCATCGTGCCCAACGCGTCGGTCATCGGCTTCAGCAACGTGATGGTCGGGATGAGCCTCTCGCAGCTCCTCGGCGTGATGGCGTGGAACGTCGTCAACGCGGCGGTGAACGTCGGGGTGCAGAAGGGCATGGAGCGCGGCGGGAACGCGGTCGCGCAGCGCATGGCGCGCTCGAACAGCCCGGCGGTGCGGAACAACGCGCAGCGCCTGCACCAGTTCATGGGCAACGAGGGGTGCATCGCCGAGGGGCATCCGGTGGACGTCGTCAGCGGCACGATGTTCACCGAGCAGTCGGACTTCGAGCTGTACGGCGCGCAGTCGGTGAAGTTCTCGCGCTTCTACAACGCCAAGGCCCGCGAGGCGCTGCCGGGCGACGCCAGCGCCTTCGGTCCGGGCTGGCGGCACGCCTTCGACGAGCAGCTCCTGGCCGACATGGACGACGCCGAGGTCCGCAGCCTCGGACTGCGGGACCGCGAGGGTCGGCTGATCGGCTTCGACCACCCGCTCGTCGACGGCGGCGAGGCGTTCCAGGCTCAGGAGCGGCTGGTGTTGCGCCGGCGCGACGGTCGGACCTTCGAGGTCGAGTCGCTGGACGGCACCGTGCGTACGTTCCGTTTTCCAGGGGGGGACGGGACGGCGACGCCGCCCGACTACCTGCCCGGCATCGGCTCGAAGGCGAAGCTGCTCTCCGTGCGCACACCCTACGGCGGCGAGGGTTTGCGTCTGCGCTACGAGGGCAACCGCCTCGTCGGCTTCACGGACCCGGGCGAGCGCGAGGTGCGCTTCGAGCACGACGCCCAGGGGCGGATCGTCGAGGCTCGGCTCGTGCGCTCCGGCGGGCGCGAGTGCTCGGTCTTTCTCGCGGCGTGGCGTTACGACCCCCAGGGGCGCCTGTCCGCGCACGAGGACCGCAACCGGCAGCAGCGACGCTTCGCCTACGATCCGTCGGGGCGTCTCGTTCGCGAGACCGACCGCAACGGGCACAGCTTCCACTTCGCCTACGACGACGCCGACCGCTGTGTTCGAACGTACGGCGACGACAACATCTACTGGCGCGAGTTCCGCTACGAGGCGGGCGCGTCCGCCACGGTGGTCGAGCGGGGCGACGGCAGCGTGTGGCACTACGGCTACGACGAGTCTGGCCGCGTGACGGCCATCGTCGCCCCCACCGGCGCCTCGACGCGGCGCGCCTACACACCCGAAGGCTGGCTCGAGAGCGAGATCGACCCCCTCGGCCGCACCACCGCGTACACCTACGACCCCCGTGGCCGACCGACGAGCACCACCACGCCCAAGGGGGCGACGACCAAGACGCTGCTCGACCCTCAGGGCCGGCGCTTGGCGCTGGTCGATCCGGCCGGGCAGAAGTGGCCGATGGTCACGGACCCCGACGGCCGCCTCCTGGAGCGACGCACACCCTCCGGGCGCGCCGAGCGCTACGCCTACGACACCCACGGTCGCGTCGTGCGCAAAGAGACGAGCGACGGCCGCGTCTGGACCCGCGCCTGGCGCGCGGACGGCCTCCCGGAGCGGGACACCCGGCCGGACGGCACGGCGCTCGAGTACGTCTACGACCTCCTCGGCCACGTCACGACCTACCGGCACGTGGCCGCGGACGGGCAGACCCGCGAGACACGCCTGGCGCGCGACGACGCCGGCCGGATCATCCGGGTGGAGCGACCGCTCGAGGTCGTGGAGCACTACACGCTGCAGCCCGAGGGCGAGGTGACTGAGCTCCGGGTCGGCCGTCGCACGACGCGGCGTACGTGGGGCGGCTACGCGCGGCTGGACGCGCACGTCGATCCCTCGGGCCGTCGCACGGTCTACAAACACGACCTCGACCAGCGCATCGTGGCCGTGGAGCTCGAGAGCGGCGAGCACTGGACGTACCGCCGTGATCTGGAGGGCCGGGTCGTCGAGGCGCAGCGGCCCGACGGATCACGGGTGCGCTACGAGCGTGACGCCGCCGGACAGTGTGTCGCAGAGCACTTGCCCGACGGGCGTGTGTGCCGTCGGCTCTTCGACGACGACGGTTTTGTCGTGGAAGAACAGTACGGGGACGAGCCGCCGACCCGCTACGGCTGGGACGCCGCGGGTCGTCTCGTGTCCATCGAGCGCGCCGGCGCCCGACCGGTGAAACGCGCGTACGATGCGGACGGGCACCTGGTCGCGGAGCAGCAGGGCGACGAGCGGCTGCTCTGGGACCACGACGCGTCGGGCCGGACGAGCCGGCGCCGCGCTTCCTGGGGCGGCGCACACCAGGTCAAGTGGGGCGCCGCAGGGCTCTCGGCGCTGCGGGACGCCGAAGGGCGCGAGCACGAGGTCACGCGTGACGCGTGGGGACGCCGGGCGGCGTTGCGGCTGCCGGGCCGCGTGACGCGGACGCACACGTGGGACGAACTCGATCGTATCGTCGGCGATGCGTGGGTGCTCCCCGGGGGCGACACCGCGCACGCGCGGGCGCTCACCTGGGACACCGACGACCGCATCGCGCGTATCGAGACGGACGGGCGGGCCGGGCGCCACGGCGAGGCGCTGGCCTACGACACGGGCGGCCGCCTCACGGCGTGGTCGCGAGACGGCGACCGTCGGCGCGAGTACACCCACGGCAACGACGACGCCGTCGCGTTCGGAGAAGGCCGCACGCGCGAGCGGGGTCGCGGCGGTCGGGTCGCCACGGACGAGCAGGGTCGAAGTCGTCGCTACGACGCCCGGGGCCGGATGCGCCGCATCGAGCAGCCGCACGGACCGGCGCGGCAGCTCTGGTTCGACGGCCGGGACCGGCTGGTCCGGGTCGTGACCGAGGATGCCCGCCTCGTGCTGCACGAGTACGACGCCCTGGGGCGGCTCGCGCGGACCGTGGCCGAGGCGCCGGAAGGCCCCCGCGAGGAGCGGTTCTACTGGGACGGCAACCTGCTCGCGCGGCGGTGTGTCGGTGTGCCCGGCGCGGAGACACCAGCGCGCGACGAAGAGTACGTCTACGATCCGGAGCGCCAGACGCCCCTGTGGCGCACCGTGCGCACGGGCGGGCGTGCGCAGGTTCAGTACTACGGCTGTGACCAGCGCGGCGCCGCGACCCACCTCTTCGATGCGCAGGGCGAGCTGCTGTGGGAGGGCGTGTATTCGCCCTACGCCCTCGTCGGCGAGCGCGGCACCGAGTCGGGCGAGCAGCCGCTCCGCCTGGCCGGTCAGGTCCACGACCTGGCCACCGGTCTGTGCCACCACCGCTTCCGTGTCTTCGACCCCGAGACGGCCACCTTCGTGAGCGCGGATCCGCTCGGGTTCCCCGGGGGTCAGAACCCCTGGGCGTTCCCGAGCGACCCGATGCGACTTGCCGATCCCCTGGGTCTGGCGGCCTGTAACGAGACCCACGCGACGCGCGGAGATGCGGAGACCGCGGCGCGTCAGCGGGCGGGCATTCCCGAGGGGCAACAGCCCGACGCGACCTGGACCGTGGGCAACGACCATACCCGCCGCGGGGAAGCGGGCTACGTCTTCTCCGACGACCCCGGGACCCACGGGAACTACGCGCAGTACGAGACCCCGAATGGGTCACGGGTCATCGCCGAGCACACGGGAGACCCCAACGCGCCGCTGCCGCACTTCCACGCCGGCCAGCCCAAGGGTGACAGCAATCGCTCGCTGGTCGACTTCGGCTGGGGCGGGAACCCGCGCGAGTCGGAGCGCTATGCGGCCGTAGGGGGCAAGCACCACCACTACTACAACGAAGGCGGCGAGTGAGCCGACCGACGTTGCCGGCGGGGCTCTTCGCCGACGCCGCCCTGGCGCTCGAGGCGACCCCGTCGGAGGCGTGCCCCGAGGATGTCCCGGCGCTTTGGTCCTGGGTCGCGCGGCACGCCACGACCCCGTCGCTCATCCTCCCGGGGGAGCCGGACCCCGTGGTCCTTGCGGACGTTCTGGTCGCGCAGGCGGCCGTGCTCGGCGGGTTCGATGCACCGGGCGCGCGGTGGTGGCTCTCGGTCTCGGGCCTCGACGCCGCGCGACCCTACGCGCTCGCGGTGAAGCGCCCCGTCGAGGCGATCCGCACCCTCGCCGCCGCATTCGACGAGCCTGCGTTCATCCTCATCGACGAGACCACGCACGCGGTGCTCGCCGTCGACACCGAGGAGTGGGACGTGCGCCTCTTCACCCGCCCGGCGACGCCGCACGCCTGAGACGTCCGCTCACCGCGACCAGAGGCCGCGAACGCGCTCCACCAGGTCCACGAACTCCTCACGCTCGGCGTCCCCCGCCGAGGCGTCGTGTGCGAGGCGCTCGAGCCCGCTCAGCGACCGGGTCGGCGCCTCGGCGTAGGGGCTGCCGCGCAGGACTTCGGCGAACTCCGCCACGGCGGCGCCGAAGCGAAAGTCGGTGGTCGCCGAGTCGATGTGGTCCTGCAGGGCGCTGGTCGGGAGCTGCGCGCGGGTCTCCGTCGACCGCTGGCCGTCGGGGGCCTTCGCACGCACGGAGACGCTGGCCAGCGGCGTGTCGTTGCCGACCTCGTGGGCGCCCGGCCGCAGGTCGAGCTCGAAGAAAGCCGTCACACGTTGACCGGCCCCGATCTCCCCGCCGTCGACCCGGTCGTTGTCGAAGTCGCGGTCCGCGACGTCCCGGTTTTCGTACCCCACGAGCCGCCAGCGACGCACGACCTCGGGGTCGAAGGTGACCTGCACCTTCGCGTCCTTGGCGATGACCTGCAGTGTGGCGCCCAGGTCGCGCACCAACGCGCGCTCCGCCTCGTCGGTGCTGTCGATGTAGAAGTAGTTCCCGTTGCCGTGGTCGGCGAGCGCCTCCATGTCGCGGTCGTTGTAGTTCCCGCTGCCGAAGCCGAGCGTCGTCAAGGTGATGCCGCGGTCCCGCTCGTCCTCGATCAGGTCGACGAGGGCGTCCCCCGTGAGGCCCACGTTGAAGTCCCCGTCCGTGCACAAGAAGACCCGGTTGATGCCGCCCTCGATGAAGGTGTCCCCCGCGAGCGCGTAGGCTGCGCGAATGCCGCCCTCGCCATTGGTCGACCCCCCGGCGCCGAGCCCCTGAATGGCTTCGAGGATCGCGCCCTTGCGAGAGACGGGCGTCGGCTCGAGGGCGGTGCCGACCTCACCGGCGTAGACGACCAGGCCGACCGTATCGTCGGGACGAAGGGCCTCGGTGAGGCGCGTCAAGGCGTGCTGGACGAGGTCGAGCTTGCCCGACGCCGCCATGCTGCCGGAGACATCGACCAGGAAGACGAGGTTCGCGCGCGGTCGCTCCGACGCGTCGACCGCCTTGCCCGCGAGGTGCACGCGGAGCAGGTGCAGGCCCTCGCCGAAGGGAGACGGGGCCGCCTCGAGGTGGATCGCGAAGGGGTCGTCGCTCTGCGGCGGCGGCGCCGGGTCGGCGTACTTGAAGAAGTTCACGTACTCCTCGACCCGGACCCCGCCGGGCACGGGCAGGTGCCCCTGGAGCACGTCGCGGCGCATGAGCGTGTAGCTCCCGGTGTCCACGTCGACCGCGAAGGTCGCGAGGGGATCCGCTTCGGAGTCGACGAAGGCGTTCACCTGCACGGCCGCGTAGTTTTCGCCCGACTGGTCGACGACGGGCGGCCCGGGGGCCTGCTCCGAGTAGGGGCTGTAGGCGCTCTCGTCGCTTTGGGCTTCTTCATCGACGACCCCACAGGCGGCGACGGCGGGCGAGACGGCGAGCGCCCAGAGGAGCGGGGTACGGTTCAATTCGATCCAACGCATGGTCTGCTCCGTGGTGGTGTGTTCGGAGGAGAGAGCGAAGGCCATGCCAGCGCGCGCGGCCGCGCAGTTGCTGGGTCCGCTGCGCGGCGTGCGAACAGGCGTTCACTCCGCCGGACCGCGGCGGTTCACAGGTCCAGCGCCACGGGCGTTGCCACGGGTCGAGTCGTCGGCGCAACATGGGCGCGTGGTGAAGTCCGCTCTGCTCGTTCTGGGCGTGCTCTGCGTCGCGGCCTGCGGGGACTCGACCTCGGGGGGCGGGCGCGGCACGCGCGCCGACACCGGGTCGGTCGTCCCCGACGCCGTGTTGGCCGATGCGCTGCCCCCGGTGCGTGACCTCGGGCCCGCCGTCGATGTGGCCGACGAAGACCTGGGTGTTCCGCCCGCGGACGCCGAGGTCCCGCCCGTCGACGCCGAGTCCCCGCCCGTCGACGCCGCGGCGCCTGCGCCCGACGCCGAGGTCCCGCGCGTCGACGCCGAGGCCCCGCCGCTGGGCCCGGACCGCGACGGCGACGGGATCGCCGACGCGGACGACAACTGCGCAGACGTGGGCAATCCGGACCAGGTGGACGCCGACGGCGACCACGCGGGTGACGTGTGCGATCCACGACCGCTGCGGTTGGACCTGCGCCTGGGGCAAGGGGCGGTGCTCTTTTTCGACGGCTCCGCGGCGTCCAGCACGGAGCGGCAGCGCGGTCAGGGTGTCCTGGGGGTGCACGAGGCCGCCACGGAGCGCGCGGTCCTCACGGGTCGAGTGGTCTTCTGAAACGAAGTCGGGGGTGTGCCATGTCTCTTCGAAGCGCCGCGCTGGCGGCCCTCGCGTTCACGTTGCCGCTCGCCGCCCAGGCTCAGGCGCCCCTGACGTTCACCTACCAGGGCGCGCTGCAGGACCTTGGGGGGCAACCCTTTCAGGGTGTGCGGACGCTCAGTTTCCGACTCTACGACCAGGCTCAGGGCGGACAGGTGCTGTGGGAGGAGCGTCACGCGGACGTGCTCGTCCAGGACGGCTGGTTCGCCACAGAGCTCGGCGCGCTCTCACCGCTGCCGGAGTTGCCCGAGGGGGCGCTGTGGCTGGGTGTGCAGGCAGACGGCGACGACGAGTTCGCGCCCCGCATGCGGGTCGGCGGCGCGCTGCGCGCCCGGCTGGCCGATGTGGCTCTGCACGCCCGAGACGTGCGCGGTGAAGACATCCACCCCCGCACCGTGAGCATCGGGGACCGCAGGGTGATCGACGACGTGGGTCGATGGGTCGGTGAGCCCATCGCCGTGGTCGGCGAGAACGGCGAGGTCGTCGGCGTGCCCGGCCCGCAGGGGCCCCAGGGCGAGGCGGGGCCGCCCGGGCGCCAGGGCGAGGCGGGGCCCGCCGGGCCTCAGGGTCCCGCGGGCGCGAACGGTCGGGACGGTGAGCGCGGCCCGGCCGGGGCCCAGGGACCGGTGGGCGATCCCGGTCCGCGCGGTCCCCAGGGGCCGGCCCCGGACCTCGACGAGGTCGCCGCAGCCCTCGCGGTCGACGACGACTTCCGAGACGCGCTCGCGGCGTACCTGGTGGCCCAGTATGGCGACGCGCTGCAGGGACCGGCAGGACCGGCCGGCGCAGCCGGGGCGCAGGGGCCCGCAGGCGCGCAGGGGCTCGCAGGCGCGGCCGGCGCGGCCGGGGCGCAGGGGCCCGCCGGAGCCGCCGGAGCCGCCGGGGCACAAGGGCCCGCCGGACCGCGCGGGGACGTTGGGCCCGTAGGTCCGCAGGGCCCGGCCGGCGCGCAGGGACCCGCGGGGGCGCAAGGGGCCGTGGGTCCCGCGGGGCCGCAGGGTCCAGCGGGGGCGCAAGGGCCCGCAGGCGGCGTGGGGGCGGCGGGTGCAGCCGGCGCGGCGGGTCCTGCCGGCGTGGCGGGTCCTGCCGGTCCCGCAGGTCCGGCGGGGCCGCAAGGTCCCCAAGGGCCCCAAGGACCCGCGGGCGCCCCCGGCGACGGCAATCCCGATCCGGTCTGCGTCGAGCCCGTGTACGACCAGGTGGTCACAGGTCTCGACTTCAGCTGCGGCCTGCGCAGCTCGGACGGCCGTATCCGTTGCTGGGGCAACAACAACCAGGAGCAAATCCAGGCGCCGACCGGCGCCTACGTCGAGATTGCGGCCGGCGGCCAGACCGCGTGCGCGCTCACGGGCGGCGGGCAGATCGCTTGCTGGGGCGCGAACGACAGCAGTATGGACGTCGTCCCGGCAGGCGTGACCTTCACGCGTGTCGTCGGCCTCCAACAGAACTTCTGCGGGATCACCGACGCGGGCACGCTGCTCTGCTGGGGCAGCGGGCTGACGGGTGTGACGAACGAGCCGGCGGGCCAGTACCGCGACCTTTGGGGCGGCTACAGCCACGCCTGCGCCATTCGCAACGATGGGCAGAGCGTGTGTTGGGGTTTCTCGCAGGGGGTCACGACCGTGCCCGCGGGCGCCCTGCAGAATCAGGTGATGGTGGTCCCGGGTTCGTCGCACGCCTGTGCGCTCTCGAATGCCGGCGTCGTCACATGCTGGGGGCAGAACAACGGGGGCTCGACGAGCCCCAACGCCGGGACCTACGCCTTCATCGACTCGTTCAACCGCGGCACCTGCGGCATCCGCACCAACGGGTCCGTGGCCTGCTGGGGCGACGCGGGCTACGCCGAGGGCGGCATCGTGGACATGGACATCAGCAGCGGCTTCGGCTGTGGGCGAGATGCGCAGGGGCACGCGGTGTGCTGGAGTCAGGGGGGGGCGGTCAACGGCCAGGACCTCCCCCCCTGCGAAGAGTAGCTGAAGGCACGGCCAGGCGGGCGACGCCGCCGCTTACGTCCTCGCAGCCGCCTCGCCGTACAGGGAGTACGGCTGCGTTGGCTGCTGCGGGCGCGCTGGCGGCGTCATCCCGCCTGACCGTGCTCGAGCGCGGATGCAGGGCAGGGGAACGGGCGCAGGGCGCAGGGCGCAGGGCGCAGGGCGCAGGGCGCAGGGCGCGGGGATGCAGGGCGCAGGGGCGCAGGGCGCAGGGCGCAGGGATGCAGCGCCTGAGAGGCTAGGGGCGGAGGCGGGCGAAGCTGGCGAGGAAGTTGGTGCCGAGGGCGCCGCGGATGCGGGTGTCGGGCCAGCCGCGGCGGAGGAGGGCGTCGACGAGCCGCGCGTAGGCGAGGCCGTCGCGGAGCTCGGGGGGCGGGGTGATGGCGCCGTCGTAGTCGCTGCCGAGGGCGACGACGTGCTCGCCGCCGACACGCACGAGGTGGTCGAGGTGCTCGACGACCATGTCGATGTTGCGCGGGCCGCCCCGGCGCGCGAGGAAGATGGACGCGAAGATGATGCCGACGACGCCGCCGCTGTCGGCGATGGTGCGGATCTGGGCGTCGTCGAGGTTGCGCCAGTGGGGCCGCACGCCCGAGACGCCGGTGTGGGTGGCGATGAGCGGGCGCGAACGGTCGTGGACCTCGACGGCGTCGGCGAAGCCCGCGGGGTGGATGTGGGCGAGGTCGACGAAGATGCGGCGCGCGTCGAGCTGCTCGACGAGCGCGCGGCCCTGGGGACTGAGGCCCTTGTGTCGCTTGAGCCACGAAGCGGGGCTCGAGGTGGCGCCGTAGATGGAGTTGGTGAGGTGCACGAGCGTGACGCGCGTGATGAGGTCGTCGGGGATCGAGAGGGCGCCCTCGGGGGCGGCCTGGAGCGCGTTGCCGCCCTGGATGGCCGGGAGCACGGCGTGGCGTCCGCTGGCCCGCACGGCCAGGTACTCGGCGTGGGTGCGGGCAAGACCGAGGTGCTCGGACCCTTGCGCGAGTAAGCTTCGCAGACGTTCGACGTTGCGCTGGAAGACCCGCCAGCGCTGCGCCGCCGGCCGAAACGGGTTCGTGGTGATCGACCACATCGCGCCCGTGAGCCCGCCCTGGCGCGCGCGGGGCACGTCCAGGTGGCCGAAGAATCGACCGCGCAAGAGACCGAGTCCGTGCTCCGCAAAGACGTCGTAGCCCCACAATCGCGGCGGGATGAGCGTATCGATGTGCAGGTCCACGACCTCGCTGTCGAGCGTGAGCTCGGCGGCGTGGCGCGAGACGCCGAGGCGCTGGACGAGCCGATCGACCCGCTCGGCGTGCGGAGAATCGGGCGGTGGCTGCGTGTGCATCGCGACATCATACAACGGGCCTCCCGCCCGGCGCTGGCCTCCGCCGCCGCGGGATGGTAGGCAGGCGCCATGGTGCTCTACTTCGGTGATCCCCGCGGGGCCCTGGCCCTGCTCGACCGCGCGGTGCCGCTCGTCGGTGTCGTCCACGGCCGCCGCGGTGGGGCGGGGCGCCAGGCCCTGACACCCCGCATCGCGGCGCTCCCCCGCTGGACCCTGCCGGACCTGGGCGACCCGCGTGTGGTCGAACGCCTCGCCGCGCTGCGCCCGCGCCTCATCGTGGCGGCGTTCTACCCTCGGCGCATCCCCGCGCCCGTGTTGGCGCTTGCGCCGGGGTTGAACGTGCACCCGAGCCCGCTGCCCCGCTTTCGCGGCCCTGACCCCTGCGCCTGGAGCATCCGAACGGGGGACCCCGAGACGGAAGTCTGCGTCCAGTGGCTCGCGGAGGGCCTCGACGAAGGCGACGTGCTCGAGCGTGTGCGTGTCCCGGTCGGGCCGCGCGACAACGCCGGCACTTTGGCGGAGCGCTGCGAGGCGCTCGGGGCGGAGCGCATCGCCGAGGTCGCGGTGCAGGTCCTCGCCGGCCGCGCGCCGGTCGCGTCGCCCCAGGTGGGCGAGGTCGTATGGGCGCCGCTTCTGCCCCCGGACGACGCCGAGATCGACTGGCGCCGCGACGCTGTGGAGGTCGACCGATTCGTTCGTGCCGCGTTCCCGCACCCCATCGCGTTCACGGGCATCGGCCAGGAGACCATCGGTGTGCTCGCGGGCACACCCGTAGAGGCCGAGCGCTTCGAGGTCCTGCCGCCGGGCACGCCGTTCGTGCGCGGGGGCCTCGCCTATGTACGGTGCGGCCGCGGCGCCCTCCGGCTCGACCGCGTTCGGCTCGGCGGACGCACCCTCGACGGCCGCCGGTTCGCGTCGCTCCTGGTCTGATTCAGCGCAGCGTGCAGAGCACGACCTGGGACTCCGAGTCGTGCCGCAGCTCGCCCTGCTCGAAGTCTCCGTAGACGCACAGCACGCGGAAACCGTTGTAGTGCAGCAGCGCCTCGAGCTCGCGCGGGAAGAAGTAGCGGTGCGTGAGCTCGACGGCGTAGGACGGCGGCCCGTCCTCGGCCGGGTCGGTCCGCTCGTAGACGAACCGCATCTGGTTGAGCTGGCTGACCACGTCGAAGGCGGTCTGCTCGGCGTAGGTGAAGTGGCAACCGTACGTCGGGTGCTTGAAACGAACGCCCGCAAAGGTCTTGAAGGCCGGTCGATTCAGGTACTCGAGGTCGGGCATGAGCACGTCGAACGCGAAGACGCCCCCGGGCTCGAGGTGATTGCGCACGACCGTCAGGCAGCGCTCCACGTCGTCGCGGGTGTAGAGGTGCTGGAACGCGTTGAACGGGCATGAGACCAGCCCGAAGCGGCGGCCCAGCTCCACCGAGCGCATGTCGCCCTCGAGCAGCTCGAGCCGCTCCCGTTTGCCCCGCGCGAGGGTCTCTCGGCGCGCCGTGGCCTGGGCGAGCATCGTCGGCGACAGGTCGACGCCGGTGACGGTGGCGCCCTCACGCACGGCGCGCAGCGCGATCCGTCCGGTGCCCACGCCGAGCTCGAGCACCGGCGCCTCCACCTCGAGGTACCGCTCCACGTACCACCGCACATCGGCGGTCCGGGACTTGTACTCGTAGTCGTAGTAGGTCGGGTCGAGGTAGAGCGCGGTGGTGCCCGCGTGGAGATCGAAGTCGCGTGCGTCGGCCATCGGCGCGCATTGAAGCCCACGGTGGCCGGGCACGCAACGTCGCTCACCGGATCTGCTTGACAATCGACCGTCCGGCCATTCTCATCCCCCGACTTTTGCTCGAGGTGAAGTATGGCCCGTGGTGACAATCGTCGTTCCGCCAAGATGCGCCGCATCAAGTCCCGCAACAAGCTGAAGGCCCGCGAGAAGCGCCAGGCCGACATCAAGCGAGTGACACGCAAGGCCTGAGCGCGTGCGTCGAGGCCGGCTCGTTTCGCTGGCCCTGCTCGGGCTCGGCGCCTGTAGCCGACCTGAGATGCCCGTCGCGCCTCGAGACGCGGCGCTCCCTCCGGAGCCGCCGAGCCTCTCGATCCGCTCGCCGGCCGCGTTTGCGTCGCCCCTCGCGGTGTCCCACGGGTCCGTGCCCGTGCGGGTCGTCGCGGAGCGTGCGGCCACGGTGCGGTGCAACGAAGTGGCCCTGAAGGCGCGGGGTCCCGGTCGTTTCGGCGGCGAGGTCCCGGTCAGCGCCTCGCCCGAGGGCATCGTCGTCACCTGCGAAGCGCTCGGTCCCACCGGTCTCGGTGCCCGCGACACGCGCACCGTGCGCGCCGTGTCCGAGCGCTTCGCCGTCGGTATGACCCCGGAGCCCGGCGCGTGGTTCGTCGAACGCACGGACGATGACGATCTGCTCGTCGCCGTCGGCGATGGGGCCGTTCGACTCTCGCCCGAGGGCAAGGAACGCTGGGCGCACGCGCCGAAGGGCGTGACCGTCGGTGCGGTCTCCACCGTGGACGGCGGCGCGCTCCTGCGTGTCGTCGGCGGCGGCGCCGACGGCCGGGGCGCCGTGGTGCTGCGCATCGGCGCCCAGGGGAACGCCGAAGCCGTGCCGGGGTCACCGGGCGGGTGGCCGCTGGCGCTCGTGCGGTTGGAGGGGGCGCCGTTTCTGGTCGAACGTCGAGTCGGCTCGACCGTCCTCATGCGGCTCGAGGCCGAGGCGGGATCGCGGGCCGAGGTCCCGTTGCCGTTCGAACCTACGCGGACCTTCACCCGTGGCGCGGCCATCGCGCTCGAAGGGGCCGGGCCCACGCTGCTCTTCTCTGAGGCGCTCGAGCCCGTCGAGCCGGCCGCCTCCGCGGTCGTTGAGGCGCCTGCGGTCTCCATTCAGGGCAACGAGGTGTTCGTCGCCTCCGGCGCGCGTCGCGCCTTCACGCGGCCGGTGCACGGCGCCTACGTCGTGGGCGGCGCCGTGGTCGTTTTGCTCGCGCCCGCGAAGGGTGAGCCGCCGGCCATCGCCACGCTCACGCTGCCTGGCTTGACCGTCCTCGAGTCCGAAACGCCGCGGCCCGAGCTCGCGCGCTGGGTGGACGCGCGGTCGACGGACGAAGGCGTGCTGGCCCTGGGCATTCAGGCGCGCGCCCCGGACCGGGGCCTGTTGTTCTACCGCGTGCCCTGAGGCGAGGGCTTCGCGCCCCCGGACCTCGCGCTCAGCCGACGACGGCGTAAACGACGAAGGCGACGATCCCCAGCCCCGAGGCGATCACGGCCCGTCGGCGGTAGCGTTTCACGCCGAATGCCATGGCCATGCCGGAGCCGAGCAGCACCAGTAGGCCCACCGCCCAGGCCACAGAGAAAGCGCGCGCGACCTCGCTCCCCTTCGCTTTGTGAAGCTGGACGAAGCGCCGACCCAGGGTCGTGTTCTTGACGACGAGCTCGGCGCGTTGGGCATCGGCGGTGGGTCGCAGCAGGACGTCGCGGTCCACCCCCGTCCACTCGAGCTCGAAGGATTGCCCCGCCTTTCGAAGGCCGGCTTTCCCCGACGGTTCGGGCACACCGTGCTTCGCCATCGCTTCGGAGGCCACGGTGAGGAGCGCGGGGAGGCTGGGCTCAAGGGGCGTCGAGAGCGGCACCTCGTGCTTGACCTCGTCGTA